>CALRZT010000060.1:0-17988 GCA_943372725.1 Pseudoxanthobacter soli DSM 19599 | reverse complement strand
GCAGCGCGTCGCGGGTGGTGAGGAAGGGGCCGGGCGCCGTGCCGGTGCGCTGCGTCGTCAGCGTGTCGGCGTTGCGCTGCGCCTGCAACGTGAAGCGCGTGTGGGCGAACATCGAGCCGGTCACCGCCGATTCAACGTCGACGCCGATCGAGCAGGGCGCGCCGAGCGCCGTCAGCCGGCCGGTGATGGCGTCGCCAAAGCCCATCTGCAACTCCACCTCGGCGGTCACCGTGAAGTTCGCGCCGGCATCGACCAGCAGCTTGATGCGGTCGTCGGGAAAGTCGTTGGCGTGGACGATGTTGAGCCGGCCGTCGACGCGGCCGGCGGCGACCAGCCGCTCGAAGCCGTCGGGGTTCATCGCCTTGCCGCTGGCGTGGCAGCTGGTGACGAGGTCGAACTCGCGCCCGAGTTCGAGGTCGGTGACGCTCACCTCGTAGGTCGAATAGTACGGGCCGAGGATGGCGAGGCCGAGGGTGATGAGGGCATCGTCGCTGGCGAGCCGCCCCGTGCGCAGGCGCTCTACCTCCGAGCGCGGCATCGGCACCTCGCTGAAGTGCTTCTGGCCGGGCTTCGGGTCGGGCTTCGGCGAGCCGTGCAGGAAGACGGCGCGGATGCCGGAGGCCTCCAGCCCGTCGAGGCCGGCCTCGGTGTGATCCGGCGTCGGGTTGTTGTGGCACCAGTCGGCGAGCGTGGTGACGCCGCCGGCGATCTGGTTGAGGGCGCCGGCGAGCGTGCCGATGCGGATGTCGTCGGGGCGGAAGTGCGTGGCGAGGCCCGCGTGCATCGCGCGGATGTACTGGCCCATCGTCCAGTCGGAGCCGGCGCCCTTCAGCCCCGTCTGCCAGGTGTGCATGTGGGCGTTGACGAGGCCCGGAATGGCGATCGTGCCGGTGCCGTCGATCTCCTCGGCGCCCTCGACCGCTCCGATCGACGGCGCGATCTCGGCGATGACGTCGCCGTCGATCAGGATGTCGCCGCTGGCGAGGTCGCCGACGGCGATGTCCATGCTGATGATGGTGGCGTTGCGGATCACGGTCTTGCCGGCCGTCGTCCTGCCCATGCTTTGCGCTCCTCGTCCCTGTTTGCCAGATGCCGCCCGGACGGCGGTCGTGGCGCCACTCTAGGGGCGGCGACGAAGGCCTGCAATCGTTTGCAGCTTTTTGCCAAGCCCGCCACTCTCGTCCATCGCACGCGGCCCCCCGGTGCCGCGGTCGATCTGCTTGGAAGTCGCGGACCGCGCTCGCTCAGGCGTCGGCGATGGGGCTCGGCGAGGCCGGCGGGCCGCCGTCGCCGGCCAGCGTCGAGGCCTTGATGATGGCGAAGCATGGCCGCCCCGGCGCGAGGTCCAGCATCTCGACGGCGCGCCGCGTCAGCCGCGCGTGCAGCGTCGCCGTGCCGGCCGACAGCATCACCTCGACGGACGCCCCGTGTGGGGCGCCGATCGCGGTGACCGTCGCGGGCAGGACGTTCAGCGCACTGAGGCCGTGCGGGGGCTCGCTCGCCACCAGAACGTCGCGGGCGCGCACCAGCAGCCGCAGTCGTGCGCCAAGCGGCCGCCCGACGGCCGGCACCAGCAGCGGCCCGGCGTTGGTGTCGAGCCGCGTCAGCCCGTCCGCCTCCTCGCCGGCCACCACCGCGTCGAGCACCGCGCCGGCGTCGTCGGAGGCGGTGGCGTCGAGCCCGCCGATCACCGCGTCGGCCGGCCCGCAGGCGACGACGCGGCCGTGGTCCATCGCCACCACCGTGCCGGCAAGCCGCACCACCTCCGGCACGGAATGGCTGACATAGACGATCGGCACCCGCGTTTCCGCCGCCACGGCCTCGAGATAGGGCAGGATCTCGGCCTTGCGGGCGACGTCGAGGGCCGCCAGTGGCTCGTCCATCAGCAAGAGCCGCGGCCGCGCCAGCAGCGCCCGCCCGATCGCCACCCGCTGTGCCTCGCCGCCCGACAGCCCGGCCGGCTTGCGGTCGAGCAGGGCTGCGATGCCGAGCAGCGCCACGACGCGGTCGAATTCGTCCGCCTCGCCGCGCCGGCCGGCGAGGGCAGCCATGCGCCGGCCGTAGCCGAGGTTCGACCGGACGGACAAATGCGGGAACAGCCGCGCCTCCTGGAAGACGTAGCCGATGCCGCGCCGGTGCACCGGCACGTCGATGCGCCGGGCGGCGTCGAACAGCGCCTCGCCGTCGAGCATCACGCGCCCCTCGGACGGCCGGATCAGGCCGGCGAGGACGTTGACGAGGGTCGTCTTGCCGGAGCCCGACGGCCCGAACAGCGCGGTGACGGCGGCATCGCTCGCAAACGCCGCGTCGAGCCGGAAGGCGCCCTGAAGGTGGCGGACGTCGACCTCGAGCCTCATGCGCCGGTGCCGGTGCCGGTGCCGTTGCCGGTGGGCGCGGCACGGCTGCCGCCGGCGGTCGCTGAGGGTGCGCTCATCGCCGCGTCTGCCCGATCGCCCGCCGCGTCCGGCGCGCCAGCAACTCCGACAGCACCAGGGCCCCGAGCGACAGCACGACCGAGATCAGCGTCAGGCGCAGCGCCGGCCCGTCGCCGCCGGGCACCTGCGTATAGGTGTAGATCGCCGAGGCGATTGTCTGGGTCTCGCCGGGAATGTTCGAGACGAACGTCACGGTGGCGCCGAACTCGCCCATGGCGCGGGCAAACGCCAGCACGCCGCCGGCGAGAATGCCGGGCAGGATCAGCGGCAGCGTCACGGTCAGCGCCACCAGCACGCGCGGCGCCCCGAGGGTGGAGGCCGCGTCCTCTAGCCGGCGGTCGACCGCCTCGATCGACAGCCGGACGGCGCGCACGAACAGCGGAAACCCCATCACGGCGGCCGCGAGCGCCGCACCCGTCCAGCGGAACGAGAAGACGAGGCCGAAATGCTCGGCGAGGAACGCCCCCACCGGCGCCCGCCGTCCGAAGACGAGCAAGAGCAGGAACCCCGTCACCACCGGCGGCAGCGTCAGCGGCAGGTGGACGAGCGCATCGAAGAACACGATGCCGGGAAACCGGCACCGCGCCAGGATCCACGCCACCAGGATCGCCACCGGCAGACTGGCAGCCACCGCCACCAGCGCCACCCGCAGCGTCAGCCAGATCGCGGTGGTCTCCTCGGGGGTGAGGTCCAGGGTCATGCGGGCGGCACCGCTCAGTTCGTCGTCGGGCGGTCGCCGAGAACCGTGAAGCCGGCTTTTTCGAACACCGCGCCGGCCTTCGGCGTGGCGAGGAAGTCGACGAAAGCCGCCGCCGCCGGGTTCTGCGACTCGGCCGTCACCGCGACCGGATAGACGATCGGCGCGTGGCTGTCCTCCGGGAAGGTGCCGACCACCGCGACTTCGGGATCGGCCGCGGCGTCGGTGGCGTAGACGATGCCGTAGGGAGCCTCGCCGCGCGACACGAAGGCGAGCGCCGCCCGGACGTTCTCGGCAAACGCGATGCGCCCCTCGACCGAACCCCAGACGCCGAGGCTCTCGAGCGCCGCCTTGCCGTACTTGCCGCACGGCACCGCGAGATCGCACAGCACCAGCCGCTCGTCACCGAGAGCCTCTGCGAGCGGGAAGCCCGGCCCGATCTCCACCGGCTTCGCCCCGTCCTTGGGCGCGACCAGCACGATGCGGTTGCCGAGCAGGCGGCGCTCTGTTTCGGCCCGCACGAGGTTCTTCTCGGCGAGATACGTCATCCAGTCGAGGTCGGCGGACATGAACACGTCGGCGGGCGCGCCGCTCTCGATCTGCCGGGCGAGCGCCGAGGAGCCGGCATAGGAGATCGTCACCGGCGCCCCGCCGTCGGCCTCGAACAGCGCCTTCGCCTGGTCGAGCGAGCCCTTCAGGCTGGCGGCGGCGAACACGACGATCGGGTCCGCCGCCTGCGCCTGCGGAGCGGCGAGGGGGGCGGCGAGGCCGGCTGCGGCGAGCACGCCGGCGGCGAGAAGGGTGCGCAAGGATCGCATCGGACGGGGTCTCCAGCAGGCGCTTCAGAAGGGTCAGGCGTTTCGAGAAGGGCCGGTCAACCGGATGCCCGGCCTCAGTCGACGGCGAGGATGACGTGCGAGGCCTTCACCAGCGCGGTCGCCGGGTCGCCGACCTTGAACGCGAAGTCGTCGGCGCTCTCCCGCGTGATGATGGCGACGATCGTCTTGCCGCCGCCGATGTCGAGCGTCACCTCGGAGGACACCGCCCCGTCGCTGACGGCGGCGACGGTGCCGGTGAGCGCGTTGCGCGCCGAGGTGCGCGGCGGGCTCGCCCCCGGCGCCAGGATGACGAAGGTCGACTTGATCAGCGCCACCGCCGCCACGCCTGGCGCGAGGGCGAGGTCGGCGACGCTTTCCCGCGTGATCACCGCGGTGATCGTCACCGTGTCCGACACCTTCAGCGCCACCGACGCGTTCACCGGGCCGTCGGTGACGCTCTCCACCACACCGCGCAGCGCGTTGCGGGCACTCGTTCGCATGGAGAGGCTCCACAGCAGGGAGGGCAGCGAGGCGGCGCCGCGGCCGAGATGGCGCTCGAGCCGGCCGACGGCGGCGGAGAGCTCCGCCTCGATCATCGCGAGCGCCCTGAGCGCGTCCTCGCCCTCGGCCGTCAGGCCGGCGCCGCCGCCGGCGCGCCCGCCGGGCTTCGCAGCGACGAGCGGCCGGTCGAACAGGTTGTTCAGCGCGTTCACCGCGTCCCACGCGCCCTTGTAGGAGAGCCCGACGCGGCGGGCAGCGGCGGCGATCGAGCCCTCGTCGCGGATCGCCGCGAGCAGCCGCACCCGGTCCTCGCCGAGGCGGACGGCCGGGTCGCGGCGGACGGAGAGGGTGGTGGTGAGGGCCAAGGCGGGGCTCCGAGAGCGATATGTAGTCAAACTACATATCGCCCGTGCCGAGCGCCAGTCCCCGGATCGCGCGATCGCTCCGTCGCACGGCCGCCACGAAGGAGGGGCAGCCTTGGGTCCAGCCGCGCGACAGCGGCATCCAGGGGAGGGCGACATGGCGGAGCACGGAACGATCGTCTGGACCGAACTCAACACCCGCGAGCCGGAGGCGGCGGCGGCCTTCTACGCGAAGACGCTCGGCTGGCAGATCGAGGCGGTGCCGATGGGCGAGATGACCTACCGGCTGGCGAAGCTCGGCGAGCGTCCCGTCGCCGGCATCTTCACCATGGACGGCCCGCAGTTCGACGGTGTTCCCGCGCACTGGTTCTCCTATGTCGAGGTCGACGACGTCGACGCCCGCTGTGCCGCCGCCGCCGAGGCCGGCGCCACCATCCTGCAGGCCCCCTTCGACGTGCCGACCGTCGGCCGCATCGGCATCGTCAAGGACCCGACGGGCGCCGTGCTCGGCTGGATGACCTCGGCGCCGCAAGGCTGAGCGGGCCTCGCCACGCTGCGCAGAGAGCGCGCTCGTCCCGGAACGGGAGCGCGCCGTCGGAGGTTGTCGGAGGTCCCCGGCAGCCTTTACGGTGCGCCCCCCGAGACCTGAGCGAGAGGAGCGGCGCCCGATGCCGGCCGAGCCGACCGAGAAGCCGACGATCCACGTCTACAAGCGCCTGCCCGCCACCGTCGAGACGGCGCTGTCCGAGCGCTACCGCACGACGTTCGGCGACGACCAGACGCTCTACACGGCTTCCGAAATCCTCGCCCGCGCCGAGGGCTGCGACGCCCTGGTGGTGACGCTCTTGGAAAAGCTCACCGCCGACGTCATCGCCTGGCTGCCGAAGACGGTGCGCATGGTCGCAACCTGCTCGGTCGGCACCGACCACATCGACCTGGCCGCGGCCAAGCAGCGTGGCCTGATCGTCACCAACACGCCGGGCGCCGTTGTCGAGGCGACCGCCGACATCGCCTTCCTGCTCATCCTCGCCGCCACTCGCCGCGCCTCCGAGGGCGAGGCGATGGTGCGCACCGACACGTGGCCCGGCTGGCGGCCGACGCAACTCCTCGGCATGGGCCTGCAGGGCCGCCGCCTCGGCCTCGTCGGCTTCGGCGGCATCGGCCAGGCGGTGGCCCGCCGCGCGCTCGCCTTCGGCATGGAGGTGCACTGGCACGGTCCCCGGCCGAAATCCGGCCCCGACCTGCCGAAGGCGACCTACCACGCCCGCCTGGAGGACCTCCTCGCCGTCTCCGACGTCCTCTCGCTGCACGCCCCCTCGGGCCCGGAGACGCGCAACCTCGTCAACGCCGAGACCCTCGCCCTGCTGCCGCCCGGCGCCGTCGTGGTGAACACGGCGCGCGGCGACCTCGTCGACGACGACGCCCTGATCACCGCGCTGAAGGGCGGCCGCCTGATGGCGGCGGGCCTCGACGTCTACCGCGGCGAGCCGGCGCTCGACCCGCGCTACCGCACGCTCCCGAACGTCGCCCTGCTGCCGCACCTCGGCACCGCGACGCTGGAGACGCGGACGGGCATGGGCATGCTGTGCTTGGAGAATCTCGCGGCGTTCTTCGAGGGCCGGGAGCCGCCGAACCGGGTGGCGTGAGCTTTCTGCTGGGACCACGGCCGTCATCCCGGACCAGCGAGGCGTAGCCGAGCGCCGATCCGGGACCCAGCGGAAGACTTCGCGCGGGACGCGCGGCTCAAGCGTCGCGCTCCGCGCGACCACTATTGCGCTGGGTCCCGGATCGCTCCGCGTTGCTTCGCGTCCGGGATGACGCCGAGCAAGGTTCTTCGCACCCCCCTGGAGCCCGCCCATGCCCCGCCGTTTCGTCGATCTCTCCGTCGCGCTCGAAGCCGGCATCGCCTCCGATCCGCCCGGGCACCAGCCGGAGATCGACTACTTCCGCCACGCCGACACGGCCGACGAGGTCACCGCCTTCTTCCCCGGCCTGACGAAGGCGGACCTGCCGGGCGGGGAGGGGTGGGCGATCGAGCGGATGCGGCTCACCACCCACACCGGCACCCACCTCGACGCCCCCTACCATCACCACTCGACGATGAACGGCGGCGAACGCGCCATCACCATCGACGAGGTGCCGCTCGAGTGGTGCTTCGGCCCGGGGGTGAAGCTCGACTTCCGCGCCCTGCCGGACGGCCACGTCGTCACCGCCGCCGAGGTGGCGGCGGAGCTCGACCGCATCGGCCACGCGCTCACGCCGGGCGACATCGTGCTGGTCAACACGGCGGCCGGCGGCCGCTACGGCCAGCCGGACTATCTCGCGCGCGGCTGCGGCATGGGGCGCGAGGCGACGCTCTATCTCACGAGCCGCGGCGTCCGCGTCACCGGCACCGACGGCTGGAGCTGGGACGCGCCGTTCCTCCACACGCGGCGGCGCTGGGAGGAGACCCGCGACCCCTCGATCATCTGGGAGGGCCACCGCGCCTCGATGACGATCGGCTACTGCCACATCGAGAAGCTCGCCAACCTCGACCAGTTGCCGCCGACCGGCTTCACCGTCTCCTGCTTCCCGTTCAAGATCAAAGGGGCGTCGGCCGGCTTCGTCCGGGCGGTGGCGATCTTCGAGGCGTGAGGATCACCGCGCCCCCGACCCTCGCCCCGAGCCGCCGCGCGATTGTTCGGGCGGCGACTTCGAGGAAGCACGACCTTCAGTGCGCTCGGGGCGCGGGTGTCGACGCCCTGAGCTGCGCCGTCTCCGCCAGCATCGCCTGCCGGAGCCCGATGTGGCGGTTGAGGTCGTAGCTCCAGTGGCCGGCCCGGCCGCGCCGCCGCTCCGAGCGCAGCGCCCGGGCGAGGAGCGCGAGGATGCGCCGGGTGCCGGCCGGGCTGTCGTCAGCGACCTCCGCCGGGTCAACGGGCACGAGGCGCGGCAGGATGCTCGCCCGCCGGTACTCGACAGCCCCGGCCCGGACGGCGGCCCCGACCGCCTGCCGCGCCGAAGCGGCGACGGCGGCTTCGGCGGGGCAAGGGCGCTTGGGGTGGGCGGGCGCTGTGCGGCCACTCCGTGCGCGCGCCACGGCCTCGTCGACGTCGATCTTTCCGGCCCTTTGCCCCCGCATCGTCCCCTCCACCACACACCGCGGCAGTATGGGGAGTGGATGGGCAGGTGGGGATAACTTTCCTAGGATCGAGAGGGCAGCCAAAACCGCGACGCGTCCCTCCCCTGCCAGGGGGAGGGACAGCCGGCGCAGCCGGCAGGGTGGGGCCCGTCAATCCAAACGCAGGTTCACGTTGGGATTGACAGGCCCCCACCTGCCGCGCCTGCGGCGCGGCTGTCCTCCCCACCCAAGTCGGGCTTGCCCGAATTGGGTCTGAAAGTGTCCGAAGCGGGCAAGCCCGCTTCGGATGCAGGGGGAGGACGCGTGGTGCTTGCCGCGGCCGTCCCTCCCAAAACCACGCCCTTTTCGATCTCTTCATTCTCGCCCGCGATTGACCGCATGAGGAAAAAAGTCAGATACCCCTCGACAAGACTGTCGATGAAGGTACAAATTCCTATCACGCCGACGGTGGCGTGACAGGGAGGCGGTCATGGCGAGGCGTGGGCGTGACGATGGATCGGTGGGGGATGCGGCCCCTCAGGCGAACGAGAAGACCGTCGGTGGCGTAGAGCCGGTTCGGCACGATCCTGACCCCGCGGCGCAACCTGGCCTGGAGGCCGTCGTCGCCCGCGCCTTCCACCTCCCGCCCGCCGAGCTCCTCGCCCCCACCCGCCGCGCCGACATCGCGCTCGCCCGGCAGGTGGCGATCTATGTCGCCCATGTCGGGCTGGCCGAGACGCTGACGGCGGCCGGCCGGCGATTCGGGCGTGACCGCTCCACCGCCGCCCACGCCTGCCGGCGGGTCGAGGACCGTCGCGACGACCCGTGTTTCGACGGCCTCGTCGCCGGCATCGAGGCGGCCGTCGCCGTCGCCCGGGGCGACACCGAGCGGGAGGGCGTGCGATGAGCGGGCTGTCGAAGAACCCATCCGGCTCGGGGGTCGAAGCGTCGGTCCCGCCGCCCCCCGCCAGTCCGGCGGAAGTGCGCGGCGCGACGCGGCGGCTTTTGAAGGCGCTCGCCGGCGCCACCGGGCGGCTCGCAGGCGATGGGGCGGCGGTGATCGTCGCCGGCCCTGACGGGGAGCGACGGCTGGCGATGCCGCCGGGGCTGACGCGGGCGCTCGCGCGCGCCGATCTCCTGCGCATCGAGACGTCCGGCGCTGTGACAGTGACGGCGGCGGGCCTCGCCTGGCTCCGGCGCTCGCTCGCAGGCTCCACCGATCCGTTCCGTGCCCAGCAGGGCGCACCCGCCCCGGCGAGCATCGGGGCGCCCGACGGTGGCGCGGCGGTGGTGCTGAAGGCCGAGGACGCGAGCCCGCTCGCCCGCCTCGCCGCCCGGCGGGGGCGCGACGGCAAGCCGCTCGTCGACGCCGGCCAGTGCGCCGCCGGCGAGCGATTGCGCTCCGACTTCGGCTTCGCGCAACTCGGGCCGCGGGTGACGATGGACTGGTCGGGCTTCGGCGGCCCCAGTGGGGGGTCGGGCGTCGGGCGCGGCGGTGCGGCGGAGCTGTCGGATGCGGTGGCGGCGGCGCGCGAGCGGGTGCGGCGGGCGCTGTCCGCGCTGGGCCCGGAGCTCGCCGACGTGGCGCTGGACGTCTGCTGCTTCGAGGTGGGGCTCGAGGAAATCGAGCGGGCGCGCGGCTGGCCGGTGCGCTCGGCCAAGGTGGTGCTCGCCATCGCCCTCGACCGCCTCGCCGCCCACTACGGGCTGGCGGCGGAGGCGAGCGGCCCGGCCGAGCCACGCGGCATCCGGTCGTGGGGCAGCGAGGGCTTTCGCCCGCGGGCGTGAGGTCCGGAGGCTCGGGCGGGGAGGGCGAGGGGCCGCGGTTCAGGCGTGGGCGAGCGCCGTCTCGGCGTCGGCGCGGATGCGGCGGACCATGGCGGAAAGGCCGTTCGAGCGCTGCGGCGTCAGGTGGTCGCGCAGGCCGAGGCGGTTGAGCCACGCCTCGGCGTCGGTCGCGAGGATGTGGCGGGCCGGCTTGTCGGAATAGAGGGCGAGCAGGATGGCGACGAGGCCCTTGACGATGTGGGCGTCGCTGTCGCCGTCATAGTGCAGCACCGGCCCCTCGGGGCTGGGCGCGACGGGCCGCGCGGCGAGCCAGACCTGCGAGGTGCAGCCCTGGACGAAGTTCTGCGGGTTCCGCGCTTCTTCGGGCAGCGGCGGCAGCTGGCGGCCGAGCTCGATGACGTAGCGGTAGCGCTCCTCCCAGTCGTCGAGCAGCGCGAACGTCTCTTCGATCTCGGCGATGTCCATGACGCACTCCTCGCCGCCCGGCTGCGGCGACCCTCAGGCTCACCCGGCATATAGGCGCTGCGGGCGGCAGGGGAAACCCGGAGAGATCGAGTCCAGCGCCGGCTCAGCCGCCCGTCCGGCGGCGCGGGTCGGGGACCGGCAGCGGCACGGACAGGCCGATGGCGGAAGCCGCCGACGCCGCGGCCGACTGGGCCGCTGCCGTTGCCGCCTCGCCGAGCCAGGGGTCGGCGCGGTCGGCGGCGGTGAGCGTGCCGACGACGGCGGCCGGCAGCGCCGAGACGCGCACCGGCACGGTGGCGACCGCGATCGGCGGCGGATCGTAGGCGGCGTTGGCGGCCGGGGCGGCCGGGGCGGCGGCCGTCTCGCCGTGCTGCAGGGTGGCGGCGAACTCGAGGCCCTGGCCGACGGCGTCGCCGAGCGCCGCGACGACCGAGAAGCCCGCCTCGCAGACGGCGCCGTTGTCGAGGCAGAAGCGCACCACGTCGACGGCGGCGGGCAGGGCAGGGCCGGGGACGGGGGCGGGCGGGGTCGCGGCCGGCGCGAGCGGTGCCGTCGAGGCGACGGCCACGGCGTTCGGCGCCTGGGATGCGAGGGGAGCGGATGCCTGCGGAGCCGGCGCGTGGCTTGGCGACTGCCCCGTCTGCATCGACGGCAGCATCGGCACGAGCAGGATGATGGCGCCGATCCACAGGCACGCACGCAGCAGGAAGAACACGGGGCACCCTCCCTTCGGAACCGTCGGCGCACCGGGACAGCCGGCGCGGGACGGGGGACGACCGGTGGAGACTAGCCGCCCCGGCTTTCCCGCGGGTTGTCCGGATCGTGACAATTCGATCGATCCGCCGCTTCGTCCCCGGACGCTTCGCCGCGGCCGGGATCACGCCCTTTGCAACCCCTCGCTTCAGCCTTCCTTAAGGGCGGACGGGCACCTTCGGGGCCGACGAGATCGCTCTCAAGGGGCGGCGCTCCGGCGCCGCGGCTGACGTGAACATTGCCGCCATCACCGCCCGCTTCGGCCGCCGCCGCGGCGAGACCGCGCCACCGCGCTCCGCCCTGCCGCACGACTATGCGGCACCGCCGGCGGCGGAGGCGCTCGCCCGCCGCATCGCGCTCGCCGAGGCGGCGGCGAGCGAGGGCGTCGCCTTCTACGCCCCCGACGGCTCGCTCGTCGCCGCGACGCCGGCGCTCGAGAAACTCGTCGCCGTCCGGGCCGGGGCGCTCGCCGGCGACGCGCTGCTGCAGCGCCTCGACATCGGCGACCGGCCGACCTTCCTCCGGGCGCTCGCGACTACGCTTTCCGACGGCGAGGCGGCGACCGTCACCGTTCACTGCCGCACCGGCGGCGACGACATCGGCGGGCTCGCCGCCTCGAGCATGGCAGTGCTCGACGTGACGCTGCGGCGGACCTTCCCGGGCGAGGTGTTCGGCCCCGGCGTGCTCGCCCGCTTCACCGATGCGTCCCGCCGCCTCGAGGCGACCGACGAGATCCGCCGGCTGCGCGAGGCGCTCGCCACCACCATCGGCGCCCGCTCGCGCGAACTCGGCCTGCTCGGCCACGAGTTGCGCACGCCGCTCTCCGCCGTGCTGGGCTTTGCCGAGACGCTGGCGCTCGCTGGCCAGACCGACCCCGATCCAGCGCGGGTGCGCGAATATGCCGGGCTCATCGCCGAGGCCGGCCGCCACCTGATGGACGTCGTCGGCGGCCTCATCGATCAGGCCGGGCCGGAAGGCGGCAGCGACGAGGCGGCGGAAGAGGTCGACCTCGAGGCCCTGCTCGAGCGCTGCCGGCGGATGATGGCGCCTGTCGCCGACGGGGCCGGCATCGAGCTCGCCTTCACCGTGCCGGCGCCGCTGCCGCCGGTACTCGCGGCGCCGCGCGCCTGCCGGCAGATCGTCATCAACCTCTTGTCGAACGCCATCAAGTTCACCGACCGCGCCGGGCGCGTCGAGCTCTTCGCCGAGCGCGCCGGCGACCGGGTGCGCATCGTCGTGCGCGATACCGGCATCGGCATCGCCCCGGCCGAGATCGACCGCCTCGGCACGCCGTTCATGCGGCTGACCGACAACACCGGCCGCCGCCGCGAAGGCGCCGGGCTCGGGCTGTCGGTGGTGAAGGCGCTCGCCGCCGTACACGGCGGGACGCTCGACATCCGCAGCCTGCCGGGCCACGGCACGACGGTGGCCGTCGACCTGCCGGTGGCGATCGCGGCGCCGGTCGATCCGGTGCGGGCGCTCGCATGAAGAAGCCGGCGCCCCGCCGCGCGCCGGCCCGCCGGGCGTCGAAGGGACCGGGCGTCGCCGGCCGCCTCGGCGCGGCGCTGGCCGCCCGGCCGGTGCCGGTGTTCGGAACGCTGGCGGCGACGGTGGCGACGGGGGCGGTACTCGCCAACATGCTGTTGATGCAGCCCGGACCGCATCCGGCACCGCTGTTCTCCGCGACCCCGGCCGATGCACCGGCGGAAGCCGTGACCGGCGCGAGCGAGGCGCCGGCGTCGCTGCTGGTCAAGGACGTGCAGACGGCGCTCGCCGCGCGCGGGCTCTACAACGGCCCGATCGACGGCTATGCCGGCCCGACGACGGCGGCGGCGGTGCGCGACTTCGAGCGCGCCGAGGGGCTCGAGATCACCGGGGTCGCCTCCGAGAAGGTGCTGGTGCGGGCGCTGCTCGGCCCCTCGGCGACGGCGTCGGTCTCCACCACCACGACGACGCGCGTGCCGCCGCCGGCGCCGAGCCACGCGGTCGCCGCCAATGTCGACGTCAAACGCATCCAGCAGGCCCTCGCCGATCTCGGCTACGGGCCGCTCACCGTCGACGGCAAGGCCGGCGGCCAGACCGCCTCGGCGATCCGCCGCTTCCGCCTCGATCACGGCCTGCCGGTGAACGGCGACATCGACGACCGCCTGGTGGCGACGCTCGCCGGCATCGGCGGGCTCAGCACCAACTAGATGCGCGTCGTCTCCTCCTTCTGGGTCGGCGCCTATGTGCGCCGCTGCCACTCTGTGGGCGCCTTCGCCACGGTGGCGCGCAAGGGCGCGACGGAGGCGGGCGCGATCTTCGTCATCGTCGACCACCTCGACGGCAGCTGCGACCTCTACGGTCCGGCACCACAGGCCTTCTTCGACGCCGACCAGCCGCTCGACCGGCAGTTCGAGAAGGTGCTGTCCGGGGTGCCGAACAGCGAGATCCGGGATCGCATCGAGCGGGAAGTGCGTTTCGATCCCGACCTGTGGGTGATCGAGATCGAGGACCGGCAGGGCCGCGCCTTCCTCGACCTCGCTGGCGGAAGCTGATAGCGCTCGCTTCGCCGGCAGCAGGCTCGGGAGGCGGAATGGACGAGGCGGCGCCGTTCTGGCGGACGAAGACGCTGGAGGAGATGAGCCCGTCGGAGTGGGAATCGCTCTGCGACGGCTGCGGGCGCTGCTGTCTCAACAAGCTCGAGGACTGGGACACCGGCGAGATCGCCTGGACGAACGTCGCCTGCCGCCTGCTCGATGGCCAGAGCTGCCGCTGCGGCGACTATCCGAACCGCTTCGACATCGTGCCCGACTGCGAGCAGCTGACGCCGGAGGTGGTGCGCTCGATCGACTGGCTGCCGCCGACCTGCGGCTACCGGCTCGTCGAGGAGGGGCGCGACCTCGCCTGGTGGCACCCGCTGGTCAGTGGCGACCCCGACACGGTTCACGCGGCCGGGGTGTCGGTGCGCGGGCGGACGGTGTCGGAGGAGGGCATGCCGCTCGAGGCCCTGGAGGACCACGTCGTCAGCTGGCCAGGCCGGCCGCCGAGGAAGGCCGGGATCGGGCGGGGGCAGCGCCGGGGTGCGGATCTGGCGGCGAAGCGGACTGGTGAAAAATCCTAGGATAGGAATTTTATCGTTGACAGCGTGACGGTGGTTCGCTATCGTTCAGGCATGGTCGACGAGGTGCGGGTTTGGGGGGGCGGCGGGACAATCGTACTCAGACAGCCCGATCGCGCCTTTCGCGACGTTTGTCCTGCATTTTCACGTGATCCCGCAGCGACGCATCGGCGACCTTTTGCCATCCTCCGACGCGGTAGACGTCGTGGCGCACCGAGCTTTCGGTGACGGCCTCGGACACCTCGTCGAGCCGCGGCAAGAGCGACAGATCCTGCGCGGCCTTGCGCCGGCTCTCACGGTTCTCGCGCGTTTTGCGGAATGGAATCGCCTTTCGCGACGACTTGGCATTCTCACCATAGCAGTTGCGCCGGTCCAGCAGATAGCTGAGGGCCTTCTTGTCTTGGGGCGAGCGCGAGCGGCGGCTGGTCATGACGCGACGATAGACAATAGCGCAAGCTCTGGAAAGCAGATGCCTCGCGTCATCCCGGACGCGAAGCAAAGCGGAGCGAGCCGGGACCCAGCAGAAGAACGGTCGCGCGGAACGCGCGACGCTCAAGCCGCGCCTGCGGCGCGAAGTCTTGCGCTGGGTCCCGGATCGGCGCTCGGCTGCGCCTCGCTTGTCCGGGATGACGCCAACAAGCGAACTGACTCGTTGGTTGAAGTAACGCCTCAGTACCCGCCGACGATCGGCAGCACTTCGCCGGTGATGTAGCTCGCCGTGTGCGGGGAGGCGAGGAAGACGTAGGCCGGGGCGATCTCCTCGGGCTGGGCGGGGCGGCCGATCGGGGTCTTTTCGCCGAAGTGGACGATATCCTCGGCCGACTGGTCGGCCGGGTTGAGCGGCGTCCACACCGGGCCGGGAGCGACGCAGTTGACGCGGATGCCGCGCGAGATCAGCTGGCCGGAGAGCGAGCGCGTGAAGGCGTGGATGCCGCCCTTGGTGGTGGAATAGTCGAGAAGGCCCTTCGAGCCGTCGAGGCCGGTGACCGAGCCGGTGTTGATGATCGAGGCCTTCTTGCCGAGATGCGGCAGCGCCGCCTTCACCATGTAGAAGTAGCCGTAGAGGTTGGTCTTCATCGTCCGGTCGAACTGCTCGGGGCTGAGGTCCTCGATGTTCGACAGATGCTGCTGGAAGGCGGCGTTGTTGACGAGGATGTCGAGACGGCCGAATTCCTTCACCGCCTGGTCGACGGCGTGCTGGCAGAAGGCGAAATCGGTGACATCGCCGGGGATGGCGAGGCCGCGCCGGCCTTCCGCCTCGATGGCGCGGACGGTGGCCTCGGCGTCCTCGTGCTCGTCGAGATAGAGGATGGCGACGTCGGCGCCCTCGCGGGCGAACAGCACGGCGACGGCGCGGCCGATGCCGCTGTCGCCGCCGGTGACGATCGCCGTCATGCCCTCGAGCTTGGCCGAGCCCTTGTAGTGGGGCGCCTGCCACATCGGCGCAAGGTCCTGATCGGCCTCGAGGCCCGGCTTGTCGAGGTGCTGGTCGGGCATCGGCGGGAAGGGATAGTCGCGGGCGCCGGTCTGCGGCTTGTCCTTCGGCTCGGGGGCCTTCGCCTCGGCGTCCTCGGCGCGCTGCTGCAGGGTGCGGTGGACGGCGGCGGTGTGCTCTGCGTCGCGCTCGAAGGTGTCCGGGCCGTCGGAGAAGATGGTGTCGATCATGAGCGAAGCTCCGCTGAGGGGTTTCGGGGACAACCGGCGGCGGCGGCGGAGGTTCCGTTCGGCCTCCGCCCTCCTGGGCGAAGGGCCTCGTCGGGAGCGCGGCGACACGTGTCGCACCGCACTGCCGTTCGCGTTCGCGGAGGCGGATGGGTTCCCGGCACGAGGCCGGGAATGACTCGCATTGTTGGCGCGGGAGGGTGGCATGGCGGCAGCGCGAGCGAATGTGCGGCGCCCGGTGTTGCCTGATCCGACGATCTTCGCGCCGAGCGGCGAGATGTGGGCCTCGGTGCGGACGCTCTATGAGGGCGGGACGCTGGCGAAGGTGTCGGTGGCGCGGCTCGCGGGGATGAGTGCGCCGGCGCTTCGGGAACGAGCCCGGCGCGAGGGGTGGTACGGGGCGCCGGGGAGTGGTGGCTCGCCGAAATCGGTCGCTGCCGTCGCTCCGACGCCGGCTGCGCCGGCGGCGGCCCTCCCCGGATCGCTCTGCGATCCGGCCCTCCCGCAAGGGGAGGGTGGGTGCCCGACAGTAGCGGCCGAGAGCGGGGTCGCGACCGTTGAATCGGTGGTCTCTCCGCCCGCCTCCGCCCCCGATCCGCGGACGCAGTCGGGGCGGGCGGCGCTGGTGGACCAGCTCTACGGGTTGTTCGCGGCGCAGCTTTCGGCGGCGGGGGCGGACGGGCTCGGCGGGGCGCTCGAGCAGCGCATGCGCTCGCTCGCCACCTTCGCCAAGACGCTCGACGCCCTGGTCGACCTCGACCAGCGGCTCGGGGCGCCGGCCGGGACCGGGGAGGCCGACTTCGATGCCTATCGCGCCGAACTCGCCCGCTGCCTCGCCGGACTGGTCGGAGAGCGTGGCGAGGGGGGATGAGAGTCGCGGCGAGGGCTCCGTCTTCCCGGCAGGGCTCGAAGGAGACGGCGGCCGATCGCTGCGGCTGGGGCTGCAGCGCTGCGTCGAGCAGGGGCTGGGGCCCGAGGTGCTGGCCCGGATGGCGCCCTATGGCGCGCAGTTTCTCGCCGACTGGGCGATCTGGGCGCGGGACGATCAGTGGCGGTTTTCCGACGACTGGCGGACCTGGCTGGTGCTCGGCGGGCGCGGGGCCGGCAAGACGCGGCTCGGGGCGGAATGGGTGCGCGGCATCGCCACCGGCAGGCCGCCGTTCGCGACCCGGCCGAGCCGGCGGATCGCGCTCGTCGGCGAGACGTTTTCGGCGGTGCGCGAGGTGATGATCGAGGGGGAGTCGGGGCTGCTCGCGGTGCATCCGCGCGGCGAGCGGCCGGCCTGGCAGCCCTCGCGGCAACGGCTCGAATGGCCGAACGGGGCGGTGGCGCAGGCGTTCTCGGCGGAAGACCCCGAGGCGCTGCGCGGGCCGCAGTTCACAGACGCCTGGCTCGACGAAGCGGGCAAGTGGCGGCAAGCGGAGGCGACCTACGACATGCTGCAGTTTGCGCTGAGGCTCGGCGAGCGGCCGCGCCAGATGGTGACGACGACGCCCAGGGCGACGCCGCTGCTCCGGCGGCTGATCGCCGAGGCCGGCACGCTGGTGACGAAGGCGCCGACGGCGCTCAACCGGGACTTTCTGGCGCCGGGGTTCCTCGCCGGGCTGACGGAGCGCTACGGCGGCACCCGGCTCGGCCGGCAGGAGCTCGAGGCCGAGCTGATCGCCGACCGGCCGGACGCCTTGTGGCGGCGCGAGGCGATCGAGGCCGGGCGCGTCGTGCGGCCGCCGGAGATCACGCGGACGGTGGTGGCGGTCGACCCGCCGGCATCGAGCGGCGCGGGGGCGGACGCCTGCGGGATCGTGGCGGTCGGCAAGGGGGTGGACGGGCTCGCCTATGTGCTCGCCGACGCCACGGCTTCGGGGCTCCGCCCGGCCGAGTGGGCGGGGCGGGCGGCGACGCTCTACCGCCGCCTCGGCGCCGACCGGCTGGTCGCCGAGGTGAACCAGGGCGGCGAGATGGTGGCGGCGGTGTTCGCCGAGGTGGCGGGCGACGTGCCGGTGTCGTCGGTGCGGGCGACGCGGGGCAAGTGGCTCCGGGCCGAGCCGGTGGCGGCGCTCTACGAGCAGGGGCGCGTGCGCCACGTCGGCGCCTTCGCCGAGCTCGAGGACGAACTCTGCGACTTCGGGCCGGACGGGCTGTCGTCTGGGCGCTCGCCGGACCGGCTCGATGCGCTGGTCTGGGCGGTGACGGCGCTGATGCTCGGGAAGCGCGGGGAGCCGCGGGTGCGGGTGGGGTAGGGCGGCAGTGGGCAGTCGGAGGCGAATCCTCCCCCCTCGCGGGGGAGGTGGCCGGCGAAGCCGGTCG
>CALRZT010000059.1:0-18309 GCA_943372725.1 Pseudoxanthobacter soli DSM 19599 | reverse complement strand
GATCGGCGGCTCGATGTCGCTCGCCGGCATCGTTGGGGGTGAACGCGGGCGCCTTTTGAGCGGGTCGGCGCCGATGGTGTTTGTCCCAGGCGCGGCGGCCTCGATGAGGAGCGCTGCACCGACGGGCCTGTTGCCCCGCTTAGGTCGGCGCCGCCAACAGCTTCGGCAGGCGGACGAGGTTGTACGCGGCGGCCGCGAAGGTGAAGGCCCATCCGACCCGGTCGACGCCGCGCAGCTTCGGCCGGTGGAGCCCGGCCACCGCCTTCATCCAGCCGAAGCCCTCCTCGATGCGCTTGCGGACCCGCTCGCTCGCGGCGTAGCCCGGATGGCGGGTGGTGCGGCCGTCGATCGCCGAGCGGCCGCGGCTGCGGGTGAGGTTCTGCGCCACGTGCGGACGCACGTTCATCGAGCGCAACTCGTTGACGAAGTCGGCCGCGTCGTAGCCCCGGTCGGCCCCGAGCGTGATCGGGCGCGGCCGGTCGGCGTGCGGCTCGATCATCGCCAATGCCGCCACCCGCTCGGCATGGCCGCACACCTTCGTCAGGCAAGCATCGACGATGAGGCCGGAGCGGTTCTCCATCAGGGCATGGCCGAGGAAGGCGAGCTTCGCCTCCATGCCCGGCCCCTTGCGGTAGAGCTTGGCGTCCGGGTCGGTGGTCGAGGCATGGGTGGCGTTCGAGCGCTTCTCGCCGCGGAAGTCGGCCTCGGCGTTGCGCCCGCCCGACGCCGGCGGCGGCTGGTCCGGGCCGGAGCCTTCCCCAGGCTCTTCGATCGGCCTGAAGCTCTTCATCGACGCCCACGCCTCTATCAGCGTGCCGTCGACGCTGAAGTGCTCACTCGACAGCAGCCGCTTCACCCGTGGCTGTGCCAGCACCACCGACAAGAACCGCGCGGCAACGTCGCCGGCGAGCAGCCGGTCGCGGTTCTTCGAGAACGTCGAGTGATCCCAGACCGCATCGTCGATGCCGAGCCCGACGAACCAGCGGAACAGGAGATCGAACTCCAGCCGCTCCATCAGTTGGCGCTCCGAGCGGATCGAGTAGAAGGCCTGCAGCAACATCGCCCGCAGCAACTTCTCCGGCGCGATTGACGTTCGGCCGAGGCTCGAGTACAGCGCCGAGAGGTCGCCCGCCATCGCCGACAGCGCCTCGTTGACCAGCGTTCGGATCGCTCGCAGCGGATGCCCCGCCGGCACTCGCGCCTCGAGGTCCACGTAGCTGAACAGCGCCCCCGTCCTCTCGTCCGTCCCGCGCGCGCCGACACTCCCCTCCAGATACAGGAGTGAATCATGCCCGGACTGACGGGATGAGCGACTTCTTCAACAGCCTGCTAGGGAAATCGCGAGACCTAGCCCCCTGCACGCCGCATAGTTCTACCTCAGACCAGAAGAGAACCCCGACAAGCTCTGTGGCCTGTAGCGCCTAATTGCATCGAAGACCTATCAGATAAAATCTTTAGCATTTCTCTGGGCGCCAGCGACTTGCGTCAATTTACGGCTATTCGGGTTGTTGAGTGAAATCAAGATTTTACCGATCGCCCCGGCCACGACGTCAGAGTACGCCCGAAAGATTGGCGCTGTCGAAGGAAGGGTGAGCCGGCGCCCGGCAATTCACGACATCGCGCTGGTCACTGTCTCCATGGCGACAGGCACCGCCGCCCTGTTGGCCCAGACGCCAGTCATCCGGGCGCCACGTGTTGCGACCTCGCCCGACAATGGCTCTGTGCAGCTCGCGCTCGACAGTTCGACGGTGTTTACTGTCCGTGCCATGATTGCCGGTATAACGTCTGAGATTGTAGCTGGCCCAGCAGCCATCGGCGGCCAAAACGACACATTGTTCGGGGACAATGGTGCGGTTTGGCTGGTCGCCAGCGGACGGACGGCGCGCTCGACCGCGCCAGTAGCGAGGCTGGCCCTCGCATTCCCCATCGGAAGCGTGGCGGAGGCTGGACGCTCACGACCCGGCCCTCCGGCACGGGGAGCCTTTTGGGGGCGCGGAAACGGCGGACGACCGCGGTGCCGGGTGTCCCTGTCAGTCTGCGGCCCGCACCACCTTGATGTCTGCTCCGGCCGCCCAGTCGTGCACGTTCTCACGCCTGAGGGCCGCGGCCATCAGGGCGGGGAACTGGTCGGGCGTGCAGGCGAACACCGGCACGCCGAGCGCCGCCACCCGGGCGGACACCATCGGGTCGTACGCGGGGCGCCCGTCGTCGCTCAGCGCCAGAAGGGTGATGACGTTGACGCCCGAAGCCACCAGTCGTCTGAGCCGTGCGACCAGCGCGTCCCTGTTGCCGCCCTCGAACAGGTCCGTGATCAAGACCAGGTGTGAGCGCGCCGGCCTCTCGATCCGTCCCTCGCAGTAGGCGACGGCCTGGTTGATGTCCGTGCCGCCGCCGAGCTGGACACCGAACAGCACGTCGACCGGGTCCGCCAGGTCTTCGGTCAGGTCGAGAACGGCCGTGTCGAAGCACACGAGCTTCGTCCTGACCGTCGGCAGCGAGGCCATGACCGCGGCGAAGATCGACGCATAGACCACCGACGAGGCCATCGAGCCGGACTGGTCCACACAGAGGACAACTTCGTCCAGATCGACCAGACGCCGCTGGCGGCGCAGGAAGCCGACCAGCCGCTCCGGCACCACGGTGCGCTGTGCGGGCTGGTAGTGGCGCAGGTTGGCCTGGATGGTGCGCGGCCAGTCGATGTCCGGGAAGCGCGGCCGGCCCGTGCGTCGGCGGCGGTCGACGGCACCTCTCACCGCCTCGACGGTCTTCTGCTCCAGCCTCTCCATCAGCACCGCGACGACCTTGCCGATCACCTCACGGGCGATCGCCTTGGTCCTGGCCGGCATGACGTTGCGCAGGCTGACCAGCGTGGCGACGAGGTTCACGTCCGCCTCGACCGCCGCCAGCAGTTCGGGTTCGAGCAACATCTGTTGCAGGCCGAGCCGCTCCATGGCGTCCCTCTGAACCACCTGAACGACGGACGTGGGGAAGAACTCACGAATGTCGCCCAGCCAGCGCGCGACGCTCGGCGCCGAACGGGCCAGGCTTCCGCGCCCCTTGCCGCCGCCGGCTTCAGGCTCGCCGTCGCCGTAGAGCATCGCCAGGGCCGTCGACAGGCGGCGATCGTCTTCGGCCGGCAGCGCCTCGTCCTCGCCACCGACCGCCAGACGCCAGCGCCGCTCGCGTTCCTCGCTCATGTCGCGGGCCTCGCGGTCAGGATCCCGGTCAAGCGCGCGAGGTGGGCGGGCCAGATCGCCGCGGCGTCGCTTGCCGGCGCGCGCCCCTGCAGTCCCCCCGCACCCCGCTCGAACACCGCATCGAGCAGCCTGCGTCGCTGCATCCGGTCGAGATTGCCGAGCGTGCGCCGGAACAGCGGCAGGAACAGCGTGAAGTCGTCCGCATCGAGTTGCAGCATCCAGCGGTCGACGGCCGTCCGCAGGGCGCCATCGTAGATCAGACGCTCACCCGCACCGTCGAAGAAGCCGTCGAAGAAGCCGGCCGCCTCGGCCACCGCCCGTCCCGGCGACAGCATCCGGCCAAGCAGATCGGCGGCGGTATCCGCAGGCAGCACGTCGCCCTCGTAGAGCAGCCGCGCGGCGGCGCCGGCGAGCAGTGGCGTCGCATGCTCGTCCTCGATCACGGCGGACAGCGCCGCACGCCACCCGGTCCGGTCGGTCTCGGCCAGCGCGGCGGCCGCGTCGGCCGCCAGCACGGTGGAGCATAGGCTCCGCGCCGCGTCGGCATCCAGGCCGCGGGCGGCGTACGGCAGCGCGAGCGCGCCCTGCGACAGGATGCGGCCAAACAGGGCCGACAGCTGCGCGGCGTCGGTGCGACGGGCCTGACCGTAGCGGACGATGTCGCCCAATGGCGGCAGGGACGCCAGCAGTTCGCCGCAGTCGCCGGTGACGGCGACGCGGTGCTCGATGCGCTCGACGCCAGCGTGCGCGGCGTCCGGCAGTTGCGCCGTCAGCGCCGTGTATGTCAGAGCGCAAAGTGCGGGAAGATCGGTCGCTTCGGTGAACTTCGCCGCCAGCCGGCCGGCCGCGGCCCGGGCGATGGTCGGCCCGTAGACCAGGTTCTCGACCAGGCGGACGGCGAACTCCGGCTCCCAGCGCAACTGCCAGCGCTCGCGGAAGGTCCCCCGGCTGCGACCGGCGTCGACCAGGCGGCCCCAGGAAATTTCCAGGATCGCCAGGCGGTGCAAGAGGGTCGAGCGGTCGAGCCCGCTTTCGCTGCGAAGATCGATCGCAAGGTCGCGGTCGAGGGCTTCGGGCTTGAGGCGCGTGCGGCGCTGCTCGCGCTGCAGGTCCTCGATCAGCGGAGCCAGCGGCACATCGTCGGGAACCTCGCCGACGGCATCGCCGAGCAATAGCCCGGCGGCAATGGTGTCCCACAGCAGGCGCTCGCCATGGCAGAGGCAGGCGATCGCCGCCTCGCGCAGCTCCTCGAATCCGGGATGCGGCCGGCCGCGCAACGCCGACAGAGCGATCGCCATCCGCATGGCCTCGATCAGCGAGGCGGTGGAAGCGACATGCCCCGCCGTCCGCAGCGCCGCAGCGATCCGACCGAGCCAGCGCGCGGTGACCTCCTCGGGCGGCGTCTCCCACAAGTGCCCACACCAACCCGGCGCCGTGACACCGGCGGCATAGCCGCTGTGGAAGGCCAGCCTCGGCGAGGTCCACGGCGCCCAGGTGACGCTGACCTTTTGCTTCGGCGCCCCCTTCAAGAGCGCCCGGTCCTGCGACGGTTGGATCTTCGCCTGCAGCGCCGGCACGTGCCAGGCACCGCAGACCACCGCGACGGTGCCGTCCGCCTCCCTGGCGGCCCGGGCGATCTCCAACCGCATATGCGCTTCCCGCGCAGCCTCGCGACCCTCCACGGGCGCAGCCGCCTCACGCAGGACAGCCATGGCGTCGGCCACTGCGGCGAAAACGGCCTCCGATGCCGGGTTTTCCTCGATGACGTCGCGCCACCAGCTCTCGCCATCCTCGTAGCCACCGGCCTCCGCCAGCAGCCCGATCGGATCGCGTTCCAGTCGCACCGCGATCTCGTCGATCGGCGGCGCCTTGCCCCCCTTCTCCGCGCTCGCCTCGGACGGCTCGGGCTCCGGCGGCACTGCGAGCGTCCAGCCGGCGGGCAGGTCGATGAAGCGCAGGGTCGCGCCGTTGCGCACCGCCCAGCAGGCCGCCTGATACTCCGGAGAGAAGACGGCGAACGGCCAGAACGCGGCCCGCGCGGGATCGTCGGAGGCATAGACCAACAGTGCCACCGGCGGCACCATCGCCGGATCGGCGAGCATCGGCAGCAAGTCCGACGCGTCGATGGGCCCTTCGATCAGCACCGTCACCGGCCGCAGCGCGTCCAGCGCGTCGACGAGCCGCCGCGCCGAGCCCGGCCCGTGATGCCGAATGCCGAAAAAGTGGACGCTGGCCGGCACGCTCAAACGAGGTCGACCAGCGCGCGATAGTAGGCCGCGTAGTCCGGCCGCTTCTTCAGCGCCGCCTCGAGATATTCCTCGAGGACGATCTTGTCCTGCACCGGATCCTTGACGATCGCCCCGAGCAGGCTGGGCGCCAGGCCCTCGGCACCCAGCCGGCCACCGTCGAAGTAGGCCGCCTGGCTCAAGCCGCCGACCGTCACGGCGATGGCCTCGGCCGTGGACAGCGAGCCGGACGGCGTCTTCAGCGTGACCTTGCCGTCGAGGGTGGAGCCGCTGCGCAGCTCGCGGAAGATGGCGACGACGCGGGCGACCTCCTCGGCAACGTTCTTCGGCGCCGGCAAGTCGAGGGTCTGCGCCATTTCGCCGACGCGGCGGACAACGATGGCGATCTCCTCGTCGATATCGTCCGGCAGCGGCAGGACCACGACGTTGAAGCGGCGCTTGAGGGCCGACGACAGCTCGTTGACGCCCTTGTCGCGGTTGTTGGCGGTCGCGATGAGATTGAAGCCGCGCCGCGCATAGATGGCGTCGTTCAATTCCGGGATCGGCATCATCTTCTCGGAGAGCACGGTGATGAGCGTGTCCTGCACGTCCGAGCCCATGCGGGTCAGCTCTTCCAGCCGGCACAGTTTGCCCGCCTCCATCGCCCGGTAGAGCGGTGTCGGCACGAGAGCCTCGCGCGACGGCCCGTCGGCCAGCAACCGGGCGTAGTTCCAGCCATAGCGAATCTGGTTCTCGTCGGTGCCGGCGGTGCACTGGATGACGAGGGTGGACTCGCCACAGATCGCCGCGGCCAAGTGTTCCGACACCCAGGACTTCGCCGTGCCGGGCACACCCAGCAGCAGCAGTGCCCTGTCGGTGGCGAGCGTAGCGACGGCCACTTCGATCAGCCGACGGTCGCCGACATATTTCGCACCGATGACCGTGCCGTCGCCTGCTCTGCCTCCCATCAGGTAGGTCACCACCGCCCTCGGCGACATCGCCCAGCCACGCGGCGTCGGAGCGTCGTCATTTCGCCTCAGGGCTGCGAGCTCGCTGGCATAGGTCGCTTCCACGGGCAGACGCAGGATGTCGGTCAAGTCGCACGCTCCGGTTTGAGGGCGATGTTCAGGTAAAGCATGTCAAGAAGAGGATCGGCGCCAGAGAGCCCAGCGGCCTGGCAGTCGGCCACGACGGTCCGGGCGGCCGTCGGGTCGAGCAGCAGGCCGAGGTTGGCCAGTCCGATCGCCAGCGTGGACGCGGCCGCGACGGTGTGTCCGGACGCCGCCGCGGCCAGGCCCAGCAGTTCCTTGTATCCGTCGGACTGCGACAGGCCGACGCCACCGGCCGCGCCCAGCCCGTGGCCGGCGACGGCGAGGCTGCCATCGAACCGCGCCGACGCCTCGCGGGCCAGCACGGCGGCCAGCATGGCCGATCGCTCCTCGGCGGTGGCGCGACGGCAGAGGATTTCCGCCACCTCGGGGGGCACGTTCCCGTCTTGCAGCGCAAGGTCGAAGAATGCGCGCCAGGCCGCCGCCGAAGCGGTCTCCGCCACCATGGTGGCGAAGGCGTCGCCGACGCGTGCCGGATCGACGGGAACGGTCTCGACCAGGCCCCTCTCCTCGACACTCAGCGCGGCGGCGAGTTCGGCGAGGGAGACGACGCTCATCAGCTCGCGTCGCCGGTTCTCCAGCGGCCGGGTCTTCAAGGGCCTGAATGTCAGCTGGTTGCGGCGCTTGAGAAGGCCGACGCGGCCGAGTTCCACCATCGGCGCCAGTTCCCGCGCGAGCGCGGCGTCGCCGCTGCTCCGGCCAAGGCGCGCCAGGAACATCCGCACCAGGGCCTGGATCCGATCGGACCGGTCTCGCGCGAAGGACTCGAGGATGGGTACGTCGTCGGCCGAGAGGCCGTGTTCGAGGATCTGCAGCAGTGCCAGCCGCCGATCGGCGGGCTCGCCTGCCGCCCGGGCTGCGATGATCGCGCGCGCCGCCGCCGGGTTGCTTCGGCGAAGGGCGACGAGGGCGGTTCGCCGCGCCGCCCGGGGCCAGTTGTCGTAGGTCTCCGCCGTCAGGGTTTCGGCGACGTCGTCCAGGGGCTCCGACGCCGCCCAGCTCTGCCATGGGGCATAGAGCGCCGGCACCCAGTCATCCGCCGCCCGCGGCAGCCAGTCGGCCGGGTGCATCGCGTAGCCGCGTGCCGCCAGGAACAGCACGAGCCCCTTCGGCCCGCTCATGTCCGACCGGCGCGCGACGAGAAGCCGGCGGATCCGGGCCCGTATCGCCTCCGGCGGCGTCGGCGCCGAAAGCGCCGGCAACAGCGGGCGGGGGGTGAGCCGGGGCGGGACCGGCCGGAACAGCACCTGCAGCGCCTGACCGGTCAGGGCGACGAGCGCGACCTCCGCGCCGGCGCCCTCCCCGACGGCCTCGCGCCAGTCCGGCAGCGTCAGGTCGCCGATCGCCCGACCGGACATCCAGGCCCCGCGGAGCCGTTCGAGCTGGTCCTGCACCTCAAGCATCGAAACCGACCCGTCCCCAGTTCGTGCGCGCCGCCAGCAGCGTCAGCCGCGCGCCGTTCCAGAGACCCGCCGCCGTGTCGAGCCGTGCACCCAGCGCGATGTCCGGCACCGCGCCCTCCACGGGCAGCGCCACCGTGCCGTCGAGCCACCAGGGGCGCCCGCTCGGGTCCGCGGCGATGCGCCCCGACGGCAGGGCGATGGGGGCCGCCAGCAACCACGGCGCGGCGAGCAGCGCCTCCCCGTAGGCCGCCAGAGGATCGGTCGGGGCAGGCTGCGGCCAGGGCGCGTCCGCGCGCACGTCGGCGTCCGAGCGCTGGGCGATGATCGCCCGCAGCGGCACACGCGCCGGATAAAACAGCAGTTCCCCCCAGAAGCACGCCCCCGCCGCGAAGGCGCCGCTGCGCCGCCCGGCCGAGGCGGGGAAGTAGTCGACCAGGACGGCGAAGCGCGGTCCCTCGACGCCGGTGTTCAACAACCAGGTCGAGACGCTGACGAGCCCGTCGCGCCGCGTCACGATCTGCTCGCCGAGGACTTCCCACACCGCACTGTGGCGCAGGGCGTCGTGGTCCGCGATCAGGTCGTCGCGCGTCTCCGTCGCGATCACCTCGCGGTGCAGTTCGGGATCGTCGGGGGCCGCACGCCAGGCCCGCGCCAGCAGCGCGAGCTTGCCCAGTTCGACGATGGCCGCGTCGATCCGCTCCTCGTCCGGGAGCCGCAGGACCCGCGACGGCGCCTCGTCGAGACGGCTCGCCAGGGCACCCGCCTTGGCGTCCACCAGCCGCGCTGCGAAGCGTCGGCACCGGTCGGGCATCTCGGCCAGGAAGCCACCGAGGCCCGTGCGGAGCTGGTCGGAGATCCACACTTCGAGGTCGTCGAGACTGGTCGCGACCTGATGGCGGAGGTCCGCCGCGCGCTTCCCGGCGGCGGCCCGGCGTTTCTCCTCCGCAGCGGGATCGACCGGCGAGACAGGCGCCTCCGCTGTCGCCGCCGCCAGGCTCTTCTGCCCCGCCGTCGTGTTGGCGGCCGCACCACCACCGCCGCTCGAAGACTTTCGGCGACGGCCGAGCCACTCGCCGACCCAGTCCGGTATCTCGCTCGGCGTGAAGTCGCCCGGCTCGTCGACATGGAGCCACATCAGGGCGATCGCGTGCTTGCAGGGAAACTTGCGCGACGGGCAGCTGCATTTGCTGCCGATGTCGACGGTGTCCGCCGCCACCCGATACGGGTTCGCGCCCGAGCCCTGGCATTCGGCCCAGATCAGCCCGCCCGACGCGCCCCGCGACGACCATTTGGCGGGCTTGAGCAGCGCGGCGGCGGCCTTCAGCGCACTCTGGTCCGGCGCCATCGCCTCGATTTCGCTGTGCGACAGCGTCACGACCGCTCTCCCAACTCGCGCACCAGATTACCGACCCAATTCGCGGTTGCACAAGTGGCCGGCGCCGGGCGGTCCGGGCCTGCCGCGACGAGCCGCGAGGGGGTTCGACACCGGACGACGAGACGTCGCCGACGAGCGCGTCCCGGCAGCCGGGGCGCAAGGGTACCGGCTTGGCGGAAGGCGGAGCTTGTTGGTACGCTGCAATCTGCGGACGTGCTGGACTGGGCGGCACGGCGAGATCGCGGCCGCGGCGGGGGCGGCAACGGGGACCGGGGCGCGCCGACACGGGAGCCGGCGAGGGAATCGCACAGAACGCGCAATGCAAGAAGCGGCGGCGACGGCGGGGGAATCGTTTTTGAGCAGCTTCTACGAACGACCGATTCTGAACTCGCCCTATCGCGCGCCGGAATTGCATCATCCGCTCGACCCGAACGGCCAGCCGCTCGAGGGAGAGCCGCGGCGGGGCCGCCGGCCGTCGCGCTTCATCGTGCCCGTTCCGGCCTCGCGCAAGAAGCCCTCGTCCGCCCAGGCCTCCCTCGACCTTGAGACCTATACCGAGAACGCGCTGATCAACGAGATCCGCGCCTACGTCGACACCTGGCGACGCCTGCCCAACCCGGCCGACTGGGGCGTGACCGCCGCGACGCAGCGGCTCCTGGACCACTGGCGCCATCACGCGTTCGTCGGCCCGCGACCGTTCTTCTGCCAGGTCGAGGCGGTGGAGACGATCATCTGGCTGACGGAGGTCGCCCCGAAGCGCGCCGCCTCGCGAGGCCTCCTCGAGCAGGTCGCGAGAGCCAACGCCGAGGCCAATCCCGGCCTGTTCCGCCTCGCCATGAAGATGGCGACCGGCAGCGGCAAGACCACCGTCATGGCGATGCTGATCGCCTGGCAGACGGTGAACGCCGTCCGCCGGGCCTCGAAGGACTTCTCCAGCGCCTTCCTGATCATCACCCCCGGCATCACCATCAAGGACCGGCTGCGCGTGCTCCAGCCGGCGGAATCGGACAACTACTACCAGACGCGCGAGATCGTGCCGCCGGAGATGCTGCCCGACATCAGACGCGCCGAAATCGTCATCACCAACTACCACGCCTTCCAGCACCGCGAGACGCTGGCGCTGCCGAAGGTGGCGCGCAGCTTCCTGCAGGGCAACGACCCCGCCCCCCTGAAGACGACCGAGACCGATGCGGAGATGCTGCGGCGGGCGTGCGAGGGGCTGCTCAAATTCGACCGCGTCAACGTCCTCAACGACGAGGCGCACCACTGCTATCGCCACAAGGTCGGCGGCGACGCCGAGGGGACGCTGACCGGCGATGCGAAGAAGGAAGCCGCCGAGAACGAGGAGGCCGCGCGGCTGTGGATCAGCGGCATCGAGGCGCTCGACCGGACGCTGTCGAAGGGCGTGCGCGCCGTCTACGACCTCTCCGCCACGCCCTTCTTCCTGCGTGGCTCCGGTTATGAGGAAGGCACGCTCTTCCCGTGGGTCGTCTCCGACTTCAGCCTGATGGACGCGATCGAGAGCGGCATCGTCAAGCTGCCGCGCGTGCCGGTGAGCGACAACCTCGTGCAGACGGATGCGGTCGTCTACCGCAACCTCTGGGAGAGCATCAAGAAGGGCGACCAGAAACTCCCCGTCAGCGCGGCGGCGGCCGGCAAGCTCAGCCCGTTCGACCTGCCGAACACGCTGAGGACGGCGCTGAACGCCCTCTACAGCCACTACGAGGGCGAGTTCGAGCGGTGGGCGCGCGCCGGCATCCGCGTGCCGCCGGTCTTCATCGTCGTGTGCCAGAACACCGCCATCTCCAAGCTGGTGTTCGAGTGGATCGCCGGCTTCGAGCGCGGCGACGCGGAGGAGGGCGAGCGGGCGGCCTTCCACGCCGGCCATCTGGAACTCTTCCGCAACTATGGCGAGGACGGCAGCCGCCTCGCCCGGCCGCGGACGCTGCTGATCGATTCCCGTCAGATCGAATCCGGCGACGCCCTCGACAAGGGCTTCCGCGACGCCGCCGGCCCCGAGATCGAGCAGTTCAAGCGCGAGCTCGCCGGGCGCGACGGCGCCGGCTCCGCCCAGGGCGAGGCGAGCGAGAGCGCGCTTCTGCGCGAGGTGATGAACACCGTCGGCCGCGAGGGCCGCCTCGGCGAGCAGATCCGCTGCGTCGTCTCCGTCTCGATGCTGACCGAGGGCTGGGACACCAACACCGTCACCCACATCCTCGGCGTCCGCGCCTTCGGCACGCAGCTCCTGTGCGAGCAGGTGGTCGGGCGCGGCCTGCGCCGCCAGTCCTACGACCTCAACCCCGAGACCGGCCTGTTCGACGTCGAATATGCCGACATCATGGGCATCCCGTTCGACTTCGCGTCCTCGCCGCAGGTCGCCAAGCCGACGACGCCGAAGCCCGTCACGCGGGTCCACGCCGTCAAGGAGCGGGCGCACCTCGAGATCGTCTTCCCGCGCGTCGGCGGCTACCGGCGCGACCTGCCGTCTGAAAAGCTCGAGGCCGTCTTCACCGAGGAGAGCCGCCTCGTCATCACGCCCCTCGACATCGGCCCGACCTCCGTCGTCATGGAGGGCATCGTCGGCGCCGGCGTGACGATCACGCCGCAGGTGCTGGAGCGGCTCAGGCCCTCGGAGATCAGCTTCAACCTCGCCAAGCACCTGCTCTACACGAGCTTCCGCGACGAGGACGGCTTCCCGAAGCAGCACCTGTTCCCGCAGATCCAGCGCCTCGCCCGCCGCTGGCTCGACGAGGGCTATCTCATCACCCAGGGCGTGCCGATCGGGGCCATCCTCTATCAGGACCAGCTCTCCCGGGCGGCCGAGAAGATCGACATCGCCTGCACCCGCGCCGGCGACGGCCACATCGTCGCGGTGCTCGATCCCTACAATCCGAAGGGCTCCACCCGCTTCGTCAACTTCATCACCTCGAAGGAGGTGTGGAAGACCGGGGCGCAGCCGGCGAAGTCCCACATCAGCCACGTCGTCCTCGATTCGGACTGGGAGCAGCCGCTGGCCCAGGCGCTCGAAGGCCACCCCCGCGTCATCGCCTATGCGAAGAACCAGGCGATGGGCTTCGAGATCCCCTATCTCCACGCCGGCGTCACCCGCCGCTACCTGCCGGACTTCCTCGTCCGCCTCGACGTCGGCAAACCCGAGCCGCTCAACCTCGTGCTGGAGGTGAAGGGCCTGCGCGACGAGGCCGACAAGGCGAAGGCGGAGACGACGCGCGACCTCTGGGTGCCGGGGGTCAACGCCCTCGGCGGCTTCGGCCGCTGGGCCTTCGCCGAGTTTCGCGACTGGACCGTGATGGACGAGGACCTCGCCGCCCTCGTGGACAAGCTGACTGAGAAGGTTGCCGCCTGATGGCCCGCCCGCCGAAGACCACGACGCGCATCATCGACGCCCTGAAGCATGAGGGGGCGTCGCGGAAGAACATTCCGACGGCGGAGATGGAGAGCTTCTTCCGGCGCGAGGAGGATGCAGCGCCGCTGCCGCCGAAGGCCTACCCGCGCGCCCGGCCGCTCGCCGAAGGCGAGCGGCGGACGCCGGAGGAGCCGACCCGGCCGGAGCTGATCTGGAACGGCGCCAGGATCACCATCACCGAGGAACAGATGCGGGAGCTCGCCGAGACCGGCACGCTGACGCTCTCCGATGCCCAGCTCGTCTGGCGCGGCAAGGACCGGCAGGACTGGACCGACCTCGTCGTCAACGTGCCGCCCCTCTACATCCAGGAGAAGATCCACCCGAAGGCGATCATCGACGACCTGAAGCGCCGCACCACGGCGAAGCGCGAGGCGGAGAGCGCGGCGCCCGACCTCTTCGCCGACTTCAACGGCATCGAGCCCGACCAGCGCGCCGAGTTCTACCAGCACGACCAGCACTGGTCGAACCGGATGATCCTCGGCGACAGCCTGCAGGTGATGGCGAGCCTGTCGGAGCGCGAGAGCCTGAAAGGCAAGGTGCAGTGCATCTATTTCGACCCGCCCTACGGCATCAGGTTCAACTCGAACTGGCAGGTCTCGACGCAGTCGCGCGACGTCAAGGACGGCAAGCAGGTCGACATCTCCCGCGAGCCGGAACAGGTGAAGGCCTTCCGCGACACCTGGAAGGACGGCATCCACTCCTACCTCACCTACCTGCGCGACCGGCTGACGGTGATGCGCGATCTGCTGACGGAGAGCGGCTCTATCTTCGTGCAGATCGGCGACGAGAATGTCCACCGCGTGCGGGCGGTCATGGATGAGGTGTTTGGGGCGGAGAACTGCATTAGCGAAATCAATGTAATAAAAACGAGTAGCCAAACATCGGAATATCTAGCCAACGTGGGTGACTACATCCTTTGGTATGCGCGGCAAAAGGAAAACGCGAAGTACCGTCGGTCTCTGCAAACCAAGGAACTCGGCGGGGAAGGCGTCTCGGGTTACGGAAAGGTCGATATCGGAGGAGCTAGACGTCCGTTGACCCCCGATGAAAAGGCGCAAGCCGTTGCGCTCCCACGGGGCGCACGGCCCTACGCTACAGGCGACCTGACAAGCCAGAAGCCGCCAGGGACCTTCCCTGTCACAGTGCACGGCGAAACGTACCTGCCCAGAAAGGGATACTGGAAAACACACCCTGTTGGTTTTGGGCGAATGGCGAAAGCTGACCGCTTGGAGCTCGTGGGCAAAACTCTACGCTATGTAAGATTCCTCGACGACTTTGCCGCATATCCAATAACTAATTTCTGGACTGATACAGTTGTCGCGGGCTTTACATCAGACAAACAATACATTGTGGAGACGTCGGCGAAGGTTGTCGCACGCTGCATCCTGATGGCGACCGATCCCGGCGACCTCGTGCTCGATCCCACCTGCGGCTCCGGCACCACGGCCTTCGTCGCCGAGCAGTGGGGGCGGCGGTGGATCACCGTCGACACCAGCCGCGTCGCGCTGACACTCGCCCGCACGCGGCTGATGGCGGCGCGCTATCCCTGGTATCTCCTCGCCGACAGCCGCGAGGGCCGCTCCAAGGAGGCGGAACTGACGCAGCGTCCGCCCGCCGACACGCCCGTCCAAGGCGACCTCCGCCAGGGCTTCGTCTACGAGCGCGTGCCGCACATCACGCTCAAGTCGATCGCCAACAACCCGATGATCGACGAGATCTGGGAGAAGTGGCAGGCGGTGCTGGAGCCGCTGCGGGCGCAGCTCAACGCCGCGCTCGGCAAATCGTGGGAAGAGTGGGAGATCCCGCGGGAGCTGGGATTGGGGACTGGGGATTGGGGATTGGAGGCGGATGGCCGCAGTGCGAGCGGCTCGTCACCCCAATCCCAATTCCCCAATCCCCAATCCCCAGCCCCCAATTCCGACCCGGCCTCCCTCCACGCCGCCTGGTGGCAGGCCCGCATCGCCCGCCAGACGGAGATCGACGCCTCGATCGCCGCGCGCGCCGACGTCGAGTACCTCTACGACCGTCCCTATGTGGACAATGCCCGCGTCCGCGTCGCCGGCCCCTTCACGGTGGAGAGCCTGTCGCCCCACCGCGTGCTGCCGGCGAGCGAGGAGGAACTCATCGAGGTTCTCGACGCGGCGGAGGGCAGGCGCGCGGCCGCCGACGCCGACCTCGCCGGCCAGGACTTCTCTGCCGTCGTCATCGACTATCTGAAGGCCGAGGGCGTCCGGCAGCAGACGAAGGGCGACCGCATCAGCTTCGAGAGCCTGGCGCCCTGGCCCGGCAACTTCGTCGGTGCGAGCGCCACCTTCCTCGAGGGCGAGAACGGCCGCGAGCGCCGTGCCGCCATCCTGATCGGCCCGGAATACGGCACCGTCGGCCGGCAGGACATCGTCGCCGCCGCCCGCGAGGCGGTGGACGCGCGCTTCGACGTGCTGATCGCCTGCGCCTTCAACTTCGACGCCCACTCCTCCGAGCTCGACAGCCTCGGCGGCCTGAAGATCCTGAAGGCCCGCATCAACCCCGACATGCACATGTCGGCGGAACTGAAGAACACCGGCCGCGGCAACATGTTCGTCGTCTTCGGCGAGCCGGACGTCGAGATCCTCGACGACGGCGGCGAGACGATCCGCGTCAAGGTGAACGGCGTCGACGTGTTCGACCCCAACACCGGCGACGTCCGCTCCAGCAACACCGACGGCATCGCCGCCTGGTTCATCGACACCGACTACGACGAGGAGAGCTTCTTCGTCCGCCACGCCTACTTCCTCGGTGCGAACGATCCCTACAAGAGCCTCAAGACCGCACTGAAGGCGGAGATCGACGAGGACGCCTGGGCGACGCTCTATTCCGACACGTCACGGCCGTTCCAACGCCCGGACCGCGGCCGCATCGCCGTGAAGGTGATCAGCCACCACGGGGACGAGGTGATGAAGGTGTTCAGGGTGTGAGGGATTGGGGATTGGGGATTGGGGATTGGAAGAGGTTCGGAGCTACCGGGACTTGCGGGTGTGGCAGGGCGGCATGGCGCTCGCCGAGGCGGTCTATGGGCTGACCCGCACGTTCCCGGCGGAGGAGCGGTTCGGCCTGACGGCGCAGGCGCGCCGGGCAGCCGTGTCGATCCCCGCGAACATCGCGGAAGGGCACGGACGGGCGACCCGCGCCGCCTATGCGCATTTTCTCAGGATCGCCCACGGCTCCCTCAAGGAACTCGAAACCCACCTCATCCTCGCTGCCCGCATCGGGATCGCGCCGCAGCCGCTGGTGGACCCACTCCTCGCCGATGCCGACGTCCTGGGCCGCATGCTCCAGAGCCTGCTCGGCAAGCTCACCCACCCCCGGCCATCCATTCCCCAATCCCCAATCCCCAATCCCTGAACCCGCACCGATGAACTTCCTCATCGCCGAAACATTCATCGCCTCGTTCAATCGCCTGGCGGGCCCGGACCAGAAGGCCGTCAAGGCGAGCGTCTTTGATCTCCAGATGGACCCGGCCGGCAATGGCCTCCAGTTGCACCGCATCGACCGGAGCAAGGACCCGAACTTCTGGTCCGCCCGGGTCAATCGCGACGTCCGGCTCGTCGTCCACAAGACGGGACACAGCCTGCTCGTCGCCTTCGTCGGCCATCACGACGACGCCTATGCGTGGGCGGAGCGCCGGCGCATCGAGGCCCATCCGCACACCGGCGCCGTGCAGATCGTCGAGGTGCGCGAGCGCGTTGAGGAGGTCCCCCCGCAGGCGACGCTCGACTTCGTCTTCCCCGCGCCCGGCGCGAACCAGCGCGTGGTGGATGCCCCGGGCGCGCTGTTCGCCGCTCTGGACGACGAGCGATTGCTCTCCATCGGCGTGCCGGCGGACTGGCTGGCCGACGTGCGCGCCGCGACCGAGGACGGCTTCTTCGCCCTCGCAGGCCACCTGCCCGCGGAGGCCGCCGAGGCGCTGCTGGAATATGCCGCGACGGGCCGGCTTCCGGTGCCCGCGCCGGCGCCCGGCGTCACCGACCCCTTCGCCCATCCCGACGCGCTGCGGCGCATCCGCCTGATCGCCGACCACGAGGAGCTCGAGCAGGCGCTCGCCTTCCCGTGGGAGAAGTGGGGCGTCTTCCTGCACCCATCCCAACGCGCACTGGTGGAACGCACCTTCGCCGGCCCGGCGCGCGTCGCCGGGTCGGCCGGCACCGGCAAGACCATCGTGGCGATCCACCGCGCTGTCCGCCTCGCCCGCGACAACCCCGATGCCCGGGTGCTGCTCGCGAGCTTCTCCGAGCCGCTGGCGGCCGCTTTGGCGAAGAAGGTGCTCGTCCTCGCCCCCGAGACCGGCGGCGTCGTCCCGCGGATCACCACGGCCTCGTTCCACACCATCGCCGAGCAGATGTTCCAGCTGGAACACGGCGGCCGCCCCCGCATCGCCGGCGACACGGTGCTTCGAGAGCGCCTGCGCGCCGCGGCCGCGGCGGCGGGCCTCAAAGGCTTCTCCGAGCGCTTCCTGTTGTCGGAGTGGACGAACGTCGTCGACGCCTGGGGCCTGACGACGCCCGAGGCCTATGCGACCGTTCAGCGGATGGGGCGCAAGAGCCGGCTCGGCCCGAACCAGCGCGCGCGGCTGTGGCCGGTGTTCCAGGCGGTGCGGGAGGCGCTGACGGCGGAACGCTACACGACGTGGGCGGAGGTCTTCACCGGCCTCGCCGCGGCGCTCGCCGCGCGGACGACGAAGCCGTTCGACCACGTCGTCATCGACGAAGCCCAGGACCTCGCGCCGGCCGAACTCCGCTTCTTCGCCGCCCTCGCGCCCGCAAGGCCCGACGGCCTGTTCCTGTCGGGCGACGTCGGCCAGCGCATCTTTCAGCATCCCTTCTCGTGGGCGAGCCTCGGCGTCGACGTGCGCGGCCGCTCCCACACCCTCAAGGTCTGCTACCGCACCTCGCAGCAGATCCGCCGCGCCGCCGACAGGCTGCTGCCGACGGTCCTGCGCGACACCGACGGGCTGGAAGACGAGCGCCGGGGCATCGTCTCGGTCTTCGACGGGCCGGCCCCGGAGGTGCAGTCCTTCTCGGACATCTCCGCAGAGGCCGCCGCGGTCCGGGAGACGGTCGAGGCGTGGCTCGGCGACGGCATCGCGCCGCGCGAGATCGGCCTGTTCGTCCGCACGCCGCAGCTCGTCGCGCGTGCCCGCGCCGCCATCGCCGGGCTCGCAGGCGAGAACGAGATGACCACCGCGCCGATGAGCCTCGCCAAGGGCCTCGAGTTCCGCGCCGTCGTCGTGATGGCCTGCGACGAGGGGACCCTGCCGCTCGACGAGCGCGTCGCCGACGCCGCCGACGAGGCGGAACTCGACGACATCTATGAGACCGAGCGCCGCCTGCTCTACGTCGCCTGCACGCGGGCGCGCGAACATCTGCTGCTGACGGGGGTCAGGCCGACGTCGGAATACCTGGCGGATTTTTCGGGCTGAGACGGCCGGAGGGCCAGGGTCGGTGCCGATCGGGCGTCCGCCGTCAGAGGCGGCGGCCGTCGACCCAGACGGCTGCGATGTTCGCGGTCGTGGCGCCGTAGACAATCTTCTGGAAGACGTC
>CALRZT010000058.1:0-18570 GCA_943372725.1 Pseudoxanthobacter soli DSM 19599 | reverse complement strand
TGGGGGTCGTGACGCGGCGCGGCATCTGGTTTCCGCTCGGCTACGAGCGAGCCACCTGATGCCCCGCCCCTCCACCGCTCTCTCCGCACTCTACGCCGCCACCCTCTATGGCTTCATCTACCTGCCGGTGGTCGTGCTGGTGCTGTTCTCGTTCCAGGGCGGGCGGTTCCCGATCCCGCCGTTCAACGGCCCGTCACTGCAGTGGTACGGGCAGGTGTTTTCCGACGGCAAGCTGACCTCGGCACTGCTCAACTCCCTCATCGTCGCCCTCGCCTCGTCAGCGATTGCCTGCCTGTTCGGCTTCCTCGCCGCCTACGGCCTCGCCCGCTTCCGGCCGCGCGGCAGGGGGCTGGCGCGGGCGATGCTGACGGCGCCGCTCACCGTCAGCACGCTGATCATCGGCCTTGGCCTCCTGATCTCGTTCAACATGATCGGCGTGTCGCGCTCGCTGCTGACCGTCGGCATCGGCCACGTGGTGCTCAACCTGCCGCTCTGCTTCGCGATCCTCTACGCCCAGATGGGCGAGCATCAGGTCAACGTCGAGCGCGCCGCCCGCGACCTCGGCGCGAACGACCTGCAGGTGATGGCGCTCGTCACCGCGCCGATGCTGGCGCCGGGCATCGCCGCCGCCTTCTTCCTCTCCGTCACCTTCTCGTGGGACGAGTTCCTGATCGCCTTCCTCTTGTCGCGCTTCGATGTGACGCTGCCGGTGGAGATCTGGAGCCTCTTGCGCTCGGGCCTCAATCCGAAGACCAACGCCGTCGGCAGCATCGTCTTCCTCGGCTCGATCGTGCTCGTGCTGGCGCTGGAGTTGCTCGTCTTCCGCAAGGCCGCCGCCCGGAGCGCACGCCCATGACGGCCGATGTGGCGCTCAGCGCCATCACCCACCGCTTCGACGCCTTCACCGCCCTCGACGGCGTCGACCTTTCGATCCCCGCCGGCGACTACGCCGTGCTGCTCGGGCCGTCGGGCTGCGGGAAGACGACGCTGCTGTCGATCCTCGGCGGCTTCCTCACCCCCACCACCGGCACGGTCTCGATCGGCGGCAAGGACGTGACGCGCGTCGCCCCGGCGAAGCGGCCGACGACGACGATGTTCCAGGACTACGCCCTGTTCCCGCACATGACGCTGCTGGCGAACGTCGGCTTCGGGCTCCGGATGCGCGGCGTCGGCCGGGCGGAGCGGGACAAGCGGGGCTTGAGCTTCCTCGACCTCGTCGGGCTGAAGGAGGCGGCCGCCAAGAAGCCGCACGAGCTTTCCGGCGGCCAGCGCCAGCGCGTCGCGCTCGCCCGGGCGCTGGCGGTCGAGCCTGACGTACTGCTGCTCGACGAGCCGCTCGGGGCTCTGGACCTGAAGCTCCGCCGACAGATGCAGGAGGAGTTGAAGGCGATCCAGCGTCGCGTCGGCACCACCTTCGTGCACGTCACCCACGACCAGGAGGAGGCGATGGCGATCGCCGACCTGATCGTCGTGATGAACAAGGGGCGCATCGAGGATCGCGGCCCGCCGGAGGAGATCTATCTCCGCCCGAAGTCGCTGTTCTCCGCCTCGTTCATGGGCGAGGTGAACCTCTTGGCCGCGACGATCGGGGCGGCGAGCGGCGGGCTCGTGATCGCCGAGACGCCGCTCGGCACCGTCGTGCTGGCGGAAGCCGCGCGCGCCGGCCGCACCGCCGGCACGAAGGTGCGCCTCGCCGTCCGCCCGGAGCACCTGTCGATCGAGGGAGCGGCGTCCGGTGCCTTGGCGATCGGGGCGGCGGAGATCCTCGACATCGCCTTCTTCGGCACCCACCACCGCTGCCGTCTTCGGCCCGCGATGGCGGCCGATCTCACCCTCGTCGCCCACCTGCCGCAGGCGTTCAGCGGCCGGGCGGGCGAGAGCGTCGACCTCGCCCTCGACCCGCGCGGCGTCGTCGCCCTGCCGGAGACCGCATGACCGACACTCCGCAGACGAAGCCCCGCATCGCCGCCGCCGACTGGTGGGCCGTCGACAAGGTCGGCGATGACGTCACCTTCATCCGCGAGCCGCACATCGAGGAGTTCTACCGCTGCAATCTCTGGCACGTCCGCGGCCGCGACCGCGACATGCTGGTCGACAGCGGCATGGGCGTCGTCAGCCTTCGCGCCCACGTTCCGGTGGTCACCGAGAAGCGCTGCGTGGCGGTGGCGAGCCACACCCACTTCGACCACATCGGCTGCCACCACGAGTTCGAGGAGCGCTGCGTCCACCGCGCCGAAGCAGACCTGCTGGCGCACCCGACGCGGGCGAACACGCTCGCCGATCCCTACGTGACCGACGACATTTTCACCGCCCTGCCGCCGCTGCCCTACTCGTCGACAGAGTATGCGGTGAAGGCGGCGCCGGCGACGCGGCTGCTGGAGGACGGCGACATCGTCGACCTCGGCGACCGGCACTTCGAGGTGATCCACACGCCGGGCCACTCGCCGGGCGGCATCGCGCTCTACGAGAAGGCGAGCCGCGTGCTGTTCTCCGGCGACATCGTCTATGACGGCCCGCTGATCGAGGACACCTATCATGCCAACGCGGCGGACTACCTCGCCTCGATGAAGCGGCTCCTCGACCTCGACGTGCGGATCGTCCACGGCGGCCATTTCCCGAGCTTCGACGGGCCGCGCTACCGTGCCCTCATCCGCGCCTGGCTCGACGAGAAGGAACGCGCCGGCTGAGGCTCACGCCGCGAGGCGGCGCGGCGTCGTCTTCTGGAAGCGGCGCGGCGGCGCGCCGAAGCGGTTGCGGAAGGCGTGGATGAAGTTCGTCACGTCGCCGTAGCCGACTTCCCAGGCGATCTGCTTCAGCGGCGCGTCGCGCGTCTCGATCGCCCGGCGGGCGGCCTCCAGCCGCGCCTCGCGGACGACATCGCTGACGCCGCGCCCGAGCACGGCCCGGAAGGCGCCCGACAGCCGCCGCACGCCGACGCCCAGGCGTCGCGCGAGCCGGTCGACCGTCGGCGGCTCGCGCAAATCGGCGAGCAGGTGCCTGCGAGCGGCGGCCACCAGGGCGGCATCGCATCGCCCGGCGCTGACGTTGGTGGACAGAACCTCGGCGCGCTCGGCCGGCGAACCCGGCGCCCGGCGCCCCTTCCCCGCAATCGCGGTCTCGAAACTCAGCGTCATGGCGAAACGTCCCCTCGCTGCGGCGCCCCCGTAAACCGGGCGCCCGACAGGCCCGCCGTCGCGGTGTGCGCGGCGCGGCGTGGGACGAGGCGCAGAAAGGCACCTCATGCGGCGCCGTGGCGCCCGTCCGATGTCCCACGCGACCTTGCTAGCGCCCGCCGCGCACCGGCGCATTCGCTTCCGCCGGACGTCGCCGGAAGCTTCCAGCGATTTCCGGGGCGCGTGGCGGGCGGGACTGGCCGGAAAGTCTGCCGGCTCTGTCGATGAACGAGCCTGCGGGCGGCATCGAGGGGGCGGCAGGATGGGTCCGGGAGAGTGTCGCCGGCACGGCCTCTCGCGCGACGGGCGCCGGGCTGGAGGGACCTTGGTACCCGGCTCAGCGCCGAAAGGCGGCCGAGATCGCCAGCACCAGCCAGCCGGCGATCAGGAGCGAGCCGCCGATCGGCGCCGCCATCGGGAACAGCCGGTCGTCGAGGAACGCGCGGGCCGCGAGATCGCCGGAGAACAGCACCAGTCCAACGAACAGGACGAAGCCGCCGATCAGCGCGACGCGGGCGAAGAGCGTCCCCGGCGCGCCGCTGGCGAGGGCCGTCACGCCGACGAGGGCGGCGGCGTGCAGGATCAGGAACATCGCCGCCGTCTCGAGCCCCGCCCCGCCCATATGCGCCGCGGCGGCGGCGAGCGCGACCCCGGCCGCCCCGGCGAGGCCGGCGAGGAAGAGGAGGATGCGGGTGGCGGGCATGGGTGGGGCTCCGGAGATTGGAGCGGAAGCTATAGCGCAAGCCGCCTGCCGCACACTCCCCCTTCTCCCGGCGGCGCCGGGAGAAGGTGCCCCGGAGGGGCGGATGAGGGCCGGCGCACGCATCTGCGCCGGAACGCTCCGCGCTCGAGACGTCGCCGTCAGCGCCACCCTTCCGCGCGTCCCGCGCGGCCCTCAACCGCCCTTCGGGCACCTTCTCCCACCCGAGGGTGGGAGAAGGACTTCGCGGCCGGCGTTAGTCTACCGGTGATCGGCTGATACAGCCCCCTTTTACGCTGCGCCGGCAATCCGCTAAGGTTGCGTCATGGGAAGTATGCTCAACCTCTTCCGCCCCGTTCAGGCGATGCTGGCCCAGGTCAAAGCAGCCCATCAGCGCCTCACCGCGTCTGGCAGAGTGGAGATTCACGGGGAGGCGTTGGTCGTCTTCAAGGGGCGCAGGCACGTCCGAGACATCCTGCCGGCCGAGATCGTCTCGGTGACGATCTCCCTGAACGACATGTTCTCGTGGCACGCCTTCTGCGTCTGCGTCGACATCGCGGATACGCCGCCCGGGCGGGCTGTCCTGATCTACGAGGACTTCTTCGGATTTGAGAAGGCCATGTCGGCGCTGGAAAAGCTGCCGGGCTTCGACCGATCCTGGCGGGAGAATGCGATCTCGGGCTGGCTGGCGGAGACGGTGTTGACCGCCTATCAGCGCGATGACGCCCACGTCGTGTAAAGGACTTCAGCCACTCGCCGTTCCTTCTCCCGGCGGCGCCGGGAGAAGGTGCCCCGCAGGGGCGGATGAGGGCCGGCGCACGCACGTGCGCCGGAACGCGGCAGCGTGAGAAGTCGCCGCCAGCGCCACCCTTCCGCGCGTCCCGCGCGGCCCTCAACCGCCCTTCGGGCACCTTCTCCCACCCGAGGGTGGGAGAAGGGAGGCGCGCCGCGGTGGCGTGCATCCCGGGGCCTTTGTTGGTGCGGCCCGCTTTGCGGTGCGGCGGGAACGAATTAGGCTCGCTTCATGTGGATAGCCAGCGGCCTCTCGCGCGGTTTTCAGCGGTGGGCGGAGAGCCTCCGGCGCCGACGACGCCCCGTCATCCGGATCGTCGCGCACGCGGACCGCTATTGCGTGCTCTCCGACGAGGTCCTCGTTCAGGAGGTCGCAACTTCGGACATCAGGCGGATCACGATGTTCAAGGAGGATCTGCTGGCGATCGACAGCGTCTGCGCGCACGTCGAGGTCTTCTCTCCCCAGGAATTACCTGTTCCGACAATCTGGGAGGAGCATCCCGGCTTCTATGACGCTATCGGCCTCTTCACCACCTTGCCCGGCTTCGACACCGACTGGCGGGCCAAGGTCATCCTGCCCGCGTTCGCGACGAACTTGACGGTCGTCTTCGATCGTTCGGGCAGCCAGACTGACGAATAGGCGCCGGTGGGCACACCTTCCCCGCGTGCTCACCCTCCCCTCGTGGGGGGGTCGGGCCGCGCAGCGGTCCGGGGAGGGCCGCCGGCGGCGTCAGCCGACGGCGGGCGACGGTGTGCGGCAAATTTCTGACGCCGTACCGCCGCGCTCGCGCGCGGCGGCCCCCTCCGGCCGGCTTTGCCGGCCACCTCCCCCGCAAGGGGGGAGGGATTTCCCGCGTGGTGAAACTACGCCGCCTTCGCCTGGCGCATCTGGCGGTAGAAGGCCGTCTCGAAGTCGACGTAGCCGCCGAACGACACCGGGTCGCCGAAGGGCAGGATCTGGGTCGCCCAGAAGCCGCCGAAGCCGTTCTGGCGGTCGATCCAGTAGAAGAGGTTGGCGAGCCCCGCCCAGCCGATGGCGCCCGGCGGGCGGCCGGTCGGGGCCTCCTCGTCGTTGACCATGAAGGTATAGGACCAGCTCTTCTTCAGGCCGGGGAAGAACTCCGCGTCGTTCGACAAGGACGGGATGACGCCCGGCAGCATGACGACCTTCTGGTGCGGCTGCAGGCCGTTCGCCACCGCCTGCTCCACCGTCTCCTTCTTCAGCACGCGGCCGTGCGGGCCGGCTCCGTCGTTCAGCCACATGCGGATGAACTTCATGTACTCGCCGACCGAGGCGTAGAGGCCGTGGCCGGCCATGTCGACTTCCGGGTCGTCGGGCAGCGCGAAGTCGAGCGCCGTCAGCGATCCGTCGGCGCCGCGGGCGTGGATCGCCGCGGTGCGCGCCTTCATGTCGGGGGTGCGGGTGAAGGCCATGTCGGTGATGCCGAGCGGCGCGAACACCCGCTCCTTCAGCACCGCCGACAGCCGCTTGCCGCGGATGCCCTCGACCACCTGGCCGGCCCAGTCGATGTTGGTGCCGTATTCCCACTTCTCGCCGGGATCGAAGAGGAGCGGCGTCATCATCGACGCCCGGCTCGACGTCACCACCGAGGGCTGGCCGTGCTCGGTCGCCATCCTCAGGTAGTTCTCGTTGAAGAAGTCGTAGCCGAAGCCCGCCGTGTGCAGCATCAGCTGCCGCGTCGTGATGTCGGACTTCGGCGCCCTGAGCCGCGGTTTGCCGTCGGCGTCGAAGCCCTCGAGCACCATGAGCTCGCCGATCGCCGGGGCGTAGTCCTTGGCCGGCGCGTCGAGGTCGAGGAGCCCCTCCTCGACGCACTGCATCACCGCCGTGCCGCCGATCGCCTTCGTCGTCGAGAAGATCGCGAAGACGGTGTCGGTGGTCATCGGCTCATTGGTGGCAAGGCTGCGCACCCCGCGCGCACCCTCATAGACGTTCTCCTTGCGGTCGGTGACCATCGCCACCACCCCCGGCACGCGCGCGGCCATCTCGCCGCCCGTGACGCCGTCCAGCACGGCATCGAAGCCGGCGGTCCATCCCTTGGTGTTCATGTCGTCCCTCCCACGGGTCTTTTGGTTTGACTGGCTGTTGTTCTTGGAGCCTCGGCGTCGCGCGAGGCCGGGCGACGGGTCATTGCATGGCAAAGCCCGTGTAGCCGGCCTCGGCCACCTCGGCGCACTTCTGCCGGTAGGTGCCGACGCCGCCCGTGTAGGATAGCACCCGGCGCGGCTTTCCGGGGATGTTGGAGCCGAGATACCAGCTGTCGGTCTTCGAGATCAGTGTGGCGTTCGCCGTCGCGTCGTGGTGGGCGACCCAAGCGGCCTCGGCTTCCGCCGTCGCCTCGCACACCGTCTTGCCGTTCTCGCGCATGTACTGGATGCAGTCGGCGATCCACTCGGTCTGCTGCTGCAGGCAGGTCGTCATGTTGCAGAGCGCCGCCGAGGGGGCGAGCGGCACGGCCGTGGTGAACAGGTTGGGGAAGCCGTGCACCTGCAGCCCCATCATGGTGCGGATGTCCTTGCCCCATTCCTCCTTCATCGAGATGCCGTCGCGGCCGCGGATGTCGATGCGGGTCAGCGCCCCGGTGCCGGCGTCGAAGCCGGTGGCGAGGATGATGACGTCGAGCTCGTGCACCGTGCCGTCGGACATCTCGATGCCCTCCGGCAGCACGCGGGCGATCGGCGTCTCCCGGCAGTTCACCGCCGTGACGTTCGGCCGGCGGTAGACCTCGAGGTAGCCCATCTCGAGCGGCACGCGGTGGGTGCCAAAGCCGTAGTCCTTGGGGATGAGGAGATCGCAGAGCTCCTCGTCGACGAGGCGCTCGCGCATCTTCTCGCGGACGAAGTCGGAGACCTCCTGGTTGATGTCCTCGAAGAAGAAGATCTCGGCAAAGGCGGCGAGCCAAAGCTTCAGCGAGCCGTCGGCGTGGATGTCTTCGAGCCGCGCCCGGCGCTCGGCGGGGGAGAGCTCCGCCCACGACGGGCCGAAGTCGTATTCGAAGCCAGTGAACGTGCGTGGCAGCACATCGCGCAGTTCCTCGAAGCGCTTCTTGTAGACCTCGCCCTTCTCGTCGAAGGCCGGGTTCTTCATCGGCAGCACGTACTGCGGCGTGCGGACGAAGACGGTGAGGTGGCCGACGGTATCGGCGATCGTCTGGATGACCTGGATGCCGGTGGCGCCGACACCGACGACCCCGACGCGCTTGCCGGCGAGTTCCACCCCGCCGCGCGGCCAGCGCGAGGTGTGGAAGATCTCGCCCTTGAAGCTCTCCTGCCCCTCGAACACCTTCTCCAAGGGCGCCGAGAGCATGCCGCAGCAGGTGACGAGGAAGGTCGTCTCGATCACCGCGCCGGTGTCCGTCGTCACGCGCCAGCGGCGGGTGTCCTCGTTCCAGTGGGCGCTGACGATCGTCGTGTCGAACTGGATGTCTTTGCGCAGATCGAGGGTGTCGCAGACATAGGTGAGCCAGCGCTCGATCTCGGCCTGGCCGGGGAAGCGGCAGCTCCACGTCCAGTTGCGATAAAGGTCCTCGTCGAACAGGTACTGGTAGATATAGGACTCGGAATCGAACTTGGCGCCCGGATAGCGGTTCCAGAACCACGTGCCACCCGGCCCCGAGGCGTTGTCGTAGGCCCGCACCTTCAGGCCCTGCTTGCGCAGCTGGTGGAGCTGGTAGAGCCCGGCGACGCCCGCGCCGATCACCAGCGCGTCCAGGTGTTCGACGCCGTCCTCCGCGGCGGCACGGGTCTCGGTCACGGCATTCATCGTTGAGGTCCTCCCTGGAAATTCTTATGAGGGAAGGGTGGCTCGCCACCGGCGGCTAAGCTTGAAGGATCGCCGCGTTGCTTTGAACGATCGCGTCGAAAGCTTGAACGTTCCGGGCGAAATGCGCGCATCGGCGGCGCTCTCCACCTGCGGTTTCGTTGCCGCCGGGCCACCCGCGCGCTACCATGGATGGGCACGCCGGCGTCAGACCGGCGGCGGAGGGACGGCCGATGACCCTGTGCTCACCGGAGAACCTGCCCGACTACGTGCCCGGGCGGATCCTCGCCTGCAGCGGCGGGCTCGGCTGGAACGGCGTGGGCTTGCGCACCTACGGCTACAAGGGCCAGGACGTCATGGTCCCGGCAATGCGCGACTTCATGCTCGTGTCCTACCGCGTCGGTGTGACGCCGATGCAGCGCCGCTTCGACGGCCGCTGGTCGCGCGCCGTCTGCGGGCCGGGGACGGTATCGCTGCTGACCCGCTCGCAGGTGTCGCACTGGCACTGGACCGAGGACGTCACCGTCACCCACCTCTACCTCACCGAGGCCTTCGTCGCCGGCATCGCCGCCGAGGTCACCGGCCGCGGCGTCGCCGAGGTGATGTTCGGAGACATCCTGCGCACCGACGACCCGATCGTGACGGCCGCCATCGACACCATCGCGGCCGAGGCTCGCAGCCCGGAATTCGGCGCCGGGCTCTATGTCGAGAGCATCGGCCGCCAGCTCGTCATCCACCTCCTGCGCAAGTACGCCTCGGTGCGCCTGCGCGAGACCCAGGGGCGCGGCAAGCTCGCGGCCGTCCACGGCGAGCGCGCCCGCGCCTTCATCGAGGAAAACCTCGGCCGCACGCTCGACCTCGGCGAGATCGCCGCCGAGCTCAACATGAGCGCCGGCACCTTCGCCCGGCAGTTCCGCCGCACCACCGGCATGGCACCCTATGCCTACGTCACCGAGCGTCGCCTCGAGCACGCCCGCCGCCTGCTGGAGGAGACCGACCTGCCGACCAAGCAAGTCGCCGCGGCCTGCGGGTTCTGCGACCAGGCCCACCTGACCCGCATGTTCGCCCGCCGCTTCGGCGTCACGCCGGCCGCCTTCCGGCAATCGCGGGCCGGGTAGCGCCGAGCCAGCGCGCGCCGCCGCCCCGCGGACGGGCTTGCGCGCGCCCCCTTCGACTTTAGAATCGCCCCATGTTGCCGGTCGCCTACGATCCGACGCTGGTGGTCGCCTCCGTGCTCGTCGCGGTGATGGCGGCCTACACCGGCCTGCGCATGACCGCCGGCATCGGCGCGCTGTCCGCCCACCGTCAAAAGATCGAGATCGCCAAGGCGGCGGTGGCGCTCGGCGGCGGCATCTGGTCGATGCACTTCGTGGCGATGCTCGCCGTCAGCCTGCCGGTGCCGATCGCCTATGACGCGCTGCGCACACTGGGCTCGGTGCTGATCGCCATCCTGATCACCGGCCTCGGGCTGATCGGCCTGCACGCCGGCCCGCCTTCCCCCGGCCGCCTCGTCGCCGCCGGCACGATGACCGGGTTCGGCATCGTCTCGATGCACTTCGTCGGCATGTCGGCGATCGGCGGCAACTGCGTGCCGGCCTTCGCGCCGGAGGGGTACGTGATCTCGACGATGATCGCGATCGGCGCCTCGATCGGGGCGTTCTGGCTCGCCTACCGCGACCGACCGCACGCCCATCTGGCGCTGGGGGCCGTGGCGCTCGGGCTCGCGATCTCGGCCATGCACTATTCGGCGATGATCTACACGCGCTTCTCGCTTTCGACTGAGATCGTGCCGATCTCCGAACCGACGCTGACGGGCGGCGTGCTGGCGATGATCGTCGCGGTCGCCGCCTTCGTCATCTGCGGGCTGTTCCTCCTCACCGCCCTGCCGCTCGGCGAGGCACCGGCGATGGCCGCCGCCGGGCCGGCCGGCGGCACGGCGCCTGCGCTGCCGCGCGGCCTCGCCGCTGTCGCCGGCGGCTGGGTAGCGACCCCCTCCGAGCCCGCCGCCGACCTCGCCCGTCGCACCGGCGGCGCGGACGTGGTGACGTTGCGGCCCGCCGCCCAGCCGGAGCCGGCGCAGGCGCGGGCCCTCGCGGCCGAGACGAGCCCGGGCAGGATCGCCACCTCGGCCCAGACCGAGGCCGAAGCGGCGGTGCGCCACTCCCCGGCCGCCACCCCCGGGCGCCTGCCCTACGAGCTCAACAACACCGTCCGCTTCGTGGCGCTCGACGACGTCTCGGCGATCCGCGCCGACGGCCACTACACCTGGCTCCGGCGCAGCGAGACCGAGCTGTTCTGCCCGTGGTCGATCTCAAAGGTCGAGACGCTCGTCGACCCGGAGCGCTTCGTGCGCACGCACCGCTCCCACCTCGTCAACATCGCCCACGTCACCGGCTTCGTGCGCGACGGCGACAAGGCGTTCTGCCTGATCGGCGACAGCGACGAGAGCCGCGTTCCCGTCAGCCGCACCCGCGTCGCCGACATCCGCCGCCTGCTCGGCATGGAGTGAGGCGGCGGCCGAGACCGCTGCCGCGACGCGCGTTCGGATGGACGGGCGGCGAGTGTCCGCCGCCTCGTCTCAGGGCCCGCCGTGCCCTCACATCGAAGTCGCGATTCCGGGCGTTCGGCGCCGAGACCATCGCCGAACGCCTCCGCATTTCGTGCAATGAAACCGCATTTCGTGCACGCCTGCTGACGTTCACACGCCTGCCGGATGCCGCAGCGCCGACCTCTCTTAGACTTCCTCAAAGCAGCGCCCCTCCGCCGTCACCGGCCGAGAAAGGGGCGCGCATCGAGGAAACGCCGAGGAGGACGGGATGATACCCGCATCGTTCGACTATCACCGGCCCGCGTCGGTGGCCGAAGCCCTGTCGCTGGTCGCCAGGTATGGCGACGAGGGCCGGGTGGTTGCCGGTGGTCACAGCCTCATCCCGATGATGAAGCTGCGCATGGCCAACCCGCAGCACCTCATCGACCTGCGCGACGTCGCCGAGCTCAAGGCCGGCATCCGCGACGACGGCGGCACGACGCTGATCGGCGCGCTGGTCACTCAGGCCGAGCTGATCGCCGACGAGAGCCTCGCCCGCATCTGCCCGATCCTGCGCGAGGCGGCCCTGCAGATCGCCGACCCGCAGATCCGCAACTGCGGAACCGTCGGCGGCAACGTCGCCAACGGCGACCCCGGCAACGACATGCCGGCGGTGATGATGGCGCTCGACGCCCGCTTCGTCGTGGAAGGCCCCGACGGCACGGAGGAACTCCCCGCCCGCGGCTTCTACCAGGCAGCCTACTTTACCTCGCTGGGCGACGGCCGCATCCTCACCGCCATCCGCATCCCGCGCCCGCCGACCGGCCACGGCGCCGCCTACGTCAAGCAGAAGCGCAAGATCGGCGACTACGCCACCGCCGCCGCCGCCGTGCTGCTGACGCGCGCCGGCGACCGCTGCACCTTCGCCTCGATCGCGCTCACCAACGTCGCCGACACGCCGCTCTACGCCGAGGAGGCCGCGCGCATCCTCGTCGGCGGCACCCTCGACGCGGCGACCATCGACCGCGCCGTGGCGGCGGCCGAGGCGATCACCCGGCCGTCGAGCGACGGGCGCGGGCCGGCGCGGTTCCGCACCAAGGTCGCCGGCCAGATGGTCCGCCGCGCCATCGCCACCGCGAGCGAGCGCGCGAGCGGCTGACGGAACGCGAACGCTCGCCCCAGCGGCTGAGCGTCTGACACAAGAAGCAACGATACCCGGGAGGAACCGCCCGATGGGCAAGATGCACGTCAAGCTGACGGTCAACGGCCGCGCCGTCGAGGCGCTCGCCGAGCCGCGTACGCTCCTCATCCACTTCCTGCGCGAGAACCTCGAGCTCACCGGCCCGCACATCGGCTGCGAGACCAGCCACTGCGGCGCCTGCACAATCGATCTCGACGGCAAGTCGGTGAAGTCCTGCACCATGTTCGTCGCCCAGGCGAACGGCGCCGACATCGTCACCATCGAGGGCATCGCCCACGCCGACGGCACGCTGCACGCGCTGCAGGAAGCCTTCCGCCAGCACCACGGCCTGCAGTGTGGCTTCTGCACGCCGGGCATGATCACGCGCGCCTGGCGGCTCCTGCAGGAGAACCCGAACCCGACCGAGGAGGAGGTGCGCTACGGCATCTCCGGCAACCTCTGCCGCTGCACGGGCTACCAGAACATCGTCAAGGCGGTGCTCGCCGCCGCCCACGAGCTCTCCGCCGTCAAGGAGGCCGCCGAGTGAACGCCCCCGTCCCCACCCCGATCGAGCGTGCCGAGAAGCTGCAGGGCCTCGGCTCCTCCCGCAAGCGCGTCGAGGACGCCCGCTTCACCCAAGGCAAGGGCCGCTATGTCGACGACATGAAGATGCCGGGCATGCTCTACGGCGACTTCGTCCGCTCGCCCTACGGCCACGCCCGCATCAAGTCGATCAACGCCGAAGCCGCCAAGGCGCTGCCGGGCGTCATCGCCGTGCTCACCGCCGCCGACCTGAAGCCGCTCGGCCTGCACTACATGCCGACGCTCGCCGGCGACGTGCAGGCGGTGCTGGCCGAGGAGAAGGTGCTCTTCCAGAACCAGGAGGTCGCCTTCGTCGTCGCCGACGATCGCTATGTCGCGGCCGACGCGGTTGAGCTCGTCGAGGTCGAGTACGAGGAGCTCCCCGCCCTCGTCGATCCGTTCAAGGCGATGGACGCCGATGCGCCGGTGCTGCGCGAGGACCTCGCCGGCAAGACGTCGGGCGCCCACGGCGCGCGCCGCCACCACAACCACATCTTCACCTGGGAGGTCGGCGACAAGGACGGCACCCACGCGGCGCTGTCGTCCGCCGAGGTGGTGGCCGAGGAACTGATCACCTACCAGCGCGTCCACCCCTGCCCGCTCGAGACCTGCGGCTGCGTCGCCTCGATGGACAAGATCAACGGCAAGCTGACGGTCTGGGGCACCTTCCAGGCGCCGCACGCGGTGCGGACGGTCGCCTCGCTCATCTCCGGGATCCCCGAGCACAACATCCGCATCGTCTCGCCGGACATCGGCGGCGGCTTCGGCAACAAGGTCGGCGTCTATCCCGGCTACATCTGCGCGATCGTCGCCTCGATCGTCACCGGCAAGCCGGTGAAGTGGGTCGAGGACCGGATCGAGAACCTGTCGACGACGGCGTTCGCCCGCGACTACCACATGCGCGGCCGCATCGGCGCCACCAAGGACGGCCGGATCACGGCGCTCGACTGCCACGTGCTCGCCGACCACGGCGCCTTCGACGCCTGCGCCGACCCGACCAAGTATCCGGCCGGCTTCTTCTCGATCTGCACCGGCTCCTACGACATCCCCGTCGCCCATCTCGTCGTCGACGGCGTCTACACCAACAAGGCACCGGGCGGCGTCGCCTATCGCTGCTCGTTCCGCGTCACCGAGGCGTCCTACTTCATCGAGCGGATGATCGACGTGCTCGCCCGCAAGCTCGAGATGGACCCGGCGGAGCTCCGTCTGAAGAACTTCATCGGCAAGGAGCAGTTTCCCTACACCTCGGCGCTCGGCTGGGAATACGATTCGGGCGACTACAAGACGGCCATGCACAAGGCTATGGACACCGTCGACTATGCCGGCCTGCGCGCCGAGCAGGCCGAGAACCGCCGCGCCTTCGCCCGCGGCGAGACGCGCTCGCTGATGGGCATCGGCGTTGCCTTCTTCACCGAGATCGTCGGCGCCGGGCCGGTGAAGAACTGCGACATCCTCGGCCTCGGCATGTTCGACTCTTGCGAGATCCGCATCCACCCGACCGGCAGCGCCATCGCCCGCCTCGGCACCATCAGCCAGGGCCAGGGCCACGCCACGACGTTCGCGCAGATCCTGGCGACCGAGATCGGCATTCCGGCCTCGATGATCACGGTCGAGGAGGGCGACACCGACACCGCCCCCTACGGCCTCGGCACCTACGGCTCGCGCTCGACGCCGGTCGCCGGCGCGGCGACCGCCATGGCCGGCCGAAAGATCCGCGCCAAGGCGCAGATGATCGCCGCGTGGCTGCTCGAGGTGCACGAGGACGACCTCGAGTGGGAGGTCGACCGCTTCGTCGTCAAGGGCGCGCCGGAGCGGGCGAAGACGATGACGGAGATCGCGTTCGCCTCCTACAACCAGGCGATCCCGGGGCTGGAGCCGGGGCTGGAGGCGGTCAGCTACTACGACCCGCCGAACATGACCTACCCGTTCGGCGCCTATGTCTGCGTGCTCGACATCGACGTCGACACCGGCGTCTCGACGGTCAGGCGCTTCTATGCGCTGGACGACTGTGGCACCCGCATCAACCCGATGATCATCGAGGGCCAGGTGCACGGCGGCCTCACCGAGGCCTTGGCGATCGCGATGGGCCAGGAGATCACTTACGACGAGATCGGCAACGTCAAGGGCGCGACGCTCATGGACTTCTTCCTGCCGACGGCCGTTGAGACGCCGGCCTGGGAGACCGACTTCACCGTCACCCCCTCGCCGCACCACCCGATCGGCGCCAAGGGTGTGGGCGAGTCGCCGAACGTCGGCGGCGTCTCGGCCTTCTCGAATGCCGTCAACGACGCCTTCGCCCACCTCGGCCTCACCCACACGCAGATGCCCCACGACCACTGGCGCGTCTGGCAGACGGCGGAGCGGCTGGGGATCACGGGGTGATCGGTCGCGGCGCTGATGTCCCTCCCCTGCCAGGGGGAGGGACAGACCGCGAAGCGGTCAGGGTGGGGCCCGTCAATCGAGCGTGCGGCGCCGGATTGACAGGCCCCCTCCTGTCGCGCCTGCGGCGCGGCTGTCCTCCCCCCTGGCAGGGGGAGGACGAGCGTCGGCGCTCGGTCGCCTTCCCTCCCACACTCCCATGACCCCCGCCGCCCTCCAGACCGCCCTCGCCGCCGTCGGCTATCTCGCCGACGACGCCCTCGCCATGGCGCTCACCCTCGGCGACATGCTCGGCCGCCCCGTCCTGCTCGAGGGCGAGGCAGGTGTCGGCAAGACGGAAGTGGCAAAGGCCCTCGCCGAGGCCCGCTCTGCCCGCCTGATCCGCCTGCAGTGCTACGAGGGCCTCGACGCCGGCCAGGCGCTCTACGAGTGGAACTACCAGCGCCAGCTCCTCGCCATCCGCGCCCGCGAGGGCGCCGACCCGGACGCGGTCGAGGAACTGGTGTTCTCCGAGCGCTACCTCCTGAAGCGGCCGCTGCTCGAGGCGATCACGCAGTCCGAGCCACCGGTACTCCTGATCGACGAGATCGACCGCGCCGACGAGGCGTTCGAGGCCTATCTGCTCGAGGTGCTGTCGGACTTCCAGATCACCGTCCCGGAGCTCGGCACCATCCGCGCCACGGCGCGCCCGTTCGTCGTGCTGACCTCGAACGGCACCCGCGAGCTCTCCGACGCGCTGCGCCGCCGCTGCCTCTACGCCTATGTCGACTATCCCGACGCCGAGCGCGAGCGCGCCATCGTTCTCGCCCGGCTGCCGCACGTCGAGGCCGAGCTCGCCGGCCAGGCCGCCCGCTTCGTTCGGGCGCTGCGGGCGGAAAACCTCGAGAAGACCCCCGGCATCGCCGAGACGCTCGACTGGGTGGCCGCACTTGCCGGCCTCGGCGTCCGCGACGTCGCCGCCGATCCGGAGACGGTGCTGGCGACCCTCGGCTGCTTGCTCAAGACCGAGCCGGACCTGCGCTCCGTCACCATCGAGGTGGTGGCCCGCCTCGCCGGCAAGGCGGCGTGATGGCCGCCTCCGCCGCGTCGGGCCCTCCTGCCGGAGCGGCAGCGGACGGCGGCTTCACCGGCCGCATCGCCGGCTTCGTCGGCCATCTCCGCCTCAACGGCTTCGCCCTCGGCCCGGCGGAGGCGGCGGCGGCGGCCGACATCGCCGTGCGGGTCGGCGCCACCGACGCCGGCGCGGTCCGGCTCGCCTGGAAGACGCTGCTGGTCGGGTCCGAAGACCAGTGGCACCGCTTCGACGCGCTGTTCGAGGCCTGGTGGCACCGCCGCGGCCGCGAGCGGCGGCGGCCGACCGCCGGCGGCGTCAGTTCGGTCCACAACAGCCGGTCGCCGGCCCTGTGGGAACGCCACCTCGGCGACCCCGACCGCGATCGCCGCGCCGCCGACCACGCCCCCTCGGCGACGGGGGGCAGCGACGACGCGGCCGACCGCACCGCCCGCACGCCGACCGGCCGCCTCGTCGCCGCTCGTTCGAGCCCGCTCAGCCGCACCGATCTCCGCCACGTCACCGACCCGGCAGAGCTCGCTGCCGCGGAGGCGGAGGCGCGCCGGCTCGGCACCGTGCTCCGCGACCGGCTGAACCGCCGCCAGTTCGTCGCCCCGCACGGCACGCGGCCGGACCTCCGCCGCGCCATCCGCCGCAGCCTTTCGACCGGCGGCGAGCCGTTCGTGCTGCCGCGCCGCCGCCGCCGTCAGCCGCCCCTGAAGATCGTCGCGTTGCTCGACGTCTCCGGCTCGATGAAGCCCTATGTCCGCGTTTTCCTTCAGTTTCTGCGCGGTCTGGTGGTCGGCACGAAGGATGGCGACGCTTTCCTTTTCCACGTCCGCCTGCACCGCGTCGGCGACGTGATCACGGATCACGATCCGATCCGGGCGATGACGCGCCTCGCGCTCACCGCCGACGGCTTCGGCGGCGGCACCCGCTTCGGTGCCTGCCTCGCCGACCTCCACCGCATGCACGGCCGCCGGTCGCTGACCGGCCGCACCGTCGTGCTGGTGCTGTCGGACGGCTACGACACCGGTCCGCCGGAGGCCGTCGCCAAGGGCTTCGCGCGGCTGCAGAAACGGGTGCGCCGCATCGTCTGGCTGAACCCGCTCGCCGGGTGGCAGGGCTACGAGCCGGTGGCGCGCGCCGTCGTCGCCGCCCGTCCGCACGTCGACCTGTTCGCCCCGGCGACGACACTCGCCGACCTCGCCGCGCTGGAGCCGGCGCTACGGCGCCTCTGAAAGGGAGGAGCACCATGGGCACCGCCCGCTCGGACGTTCTCGACCTCGCCGGCCGCCTCCAGGCCGGCGGCGAGGACTACTGCCTCGTCACCGTCGTGCGCACCGCCGATGCGACGTCGGCGAAGGCCGGCGCCAAGGCGATCGTGGCGCGTGACGGAACCCTCACCGGTTTCGTCGGCGGCGGCTGCGTCACCGGAGCGACCCGGCGGGCGGCGCTCGAGGCTCTCGCCCACGGCGCGCCTCGGCTGATCCGGGTGCGGCCGAAGGACCAGGTGGTGGCGAAGGTGGACGTCGACGGCATCGAGCTGCACGCCTCCAGCTGCCCGAGCGGCGGCACGGTGGAGCTCTTCCTCGAGCCGGTGCGCCGCGCCCCCCGCCTCGTCGTCGCCGGCGCCTCGCCGATCGCCGCTGCGATCGTCACGATCGGCCAGGCGCTCGGCCACCACGTCGTCACGGCGGCGCTGGCCGAGGACCACGGCCGCCTGCCCGCCGCCGACGCGGTGCTGGACGGCTTCGACCTCGCCCCCCTCGCCCTCGACGGCCGGGACGCTGTGGTGGTGGCGACCCAGGGCAAGCGCGACCGCGAGGCGCTCGCCGCAGCGCTCCTGTCGGAGGCCGGCTATGTCGGCATGGTCGGCAGCCGGCGGAAGGTGGCGACGCTGAAGTCCCAGATCGCCGACCGCGTGGCGCCCGACCGCCTCGCCCGCCTCCACGGCCCCGCCGGCCTCGACATCGGCGCCATCGAGCCCGAGGAGATCGCACTCTCGATCCTGGCGGAGCTGGTGCGGGAGCGGCGGACGGGAGCGTTGAAGACGGTGCCGGTTTCGGCAGCGGGATGACAACGGCGGCTTGTCGTGGACGTGACCCATGCAATCCCTTAATGACTATCTGACTAGTCATCTGAGGAAGACGGACATGGGCAAGGTCAGCCTCGCCGAAGCAAAAGCGCACCTCAGCGAACTCGTCGATCGTGTCGAGGCGGGTGACAGCATAGAGATCACGCGCCGGGGCAAATCGGTGGCACGGTTGACGGCCGCCGCCACGCCGCGCAAGCGCATCGACGGGGACGCCTTGCGAACCTTGACGGAGAAGCTCCCCCCCTCGCCCGAAAGTGCCGCCGACCTCGTGCGAGCGATGCGGGACGAAGACCGCTACTGATGCACT
>CALRZT010000057.1:0-18599 GCA_943372725.1 Pseudoxanthobacter soli DSM 19599 | reverse complement strand
GGCCGCATCGCCGAGCTGGCGGACGCCTGCAAGACGGCCGGGATCGCCAAGCCGCTGCTCGTCACCGACAAGGGTCTCGAGAACGCCCCGATCACCCACCGGGCGATGGAGATCATGAAGGCCGCCGGTCTCGCGCCCGGCCTGTTCGCCGAGGTGAAGGGCAACCCGACCTCGAAGAATCTCGACGACGGCATCGCCGCCTTCCGCGCCGGTGGCTATGACGGCGTCGTCGCCTTCGGCGGCGGCTCCGGCCTCGATGTCGGCAAGACCGTCGCCTTCATGGCCGGCCAGACCCGGCCCGTCTGGGACTTCGAGGACGTCGGCGACTGGTGGACCCGCGCTGATCCGGCCGGCATCCGCCCGATCGTCGCCGTACCGACGACGGCCGGTACCGGCTCGGAGGTCGGCCGCGCCACCGTCATCACCAACGAGACGACGCACGAGAAGAAGATCATCTTCCACCCGCTGATGCTGCCGAAGGTGGTGATCGCGGATCCGGAACTGACCATCGGCCTGCCGCGCAACCTCACCGTCTGGACGGGCTTCGACGCCCTCGCCCACTGCCTCGAGGCCTATTGCGCCCCCGGCTTCCACCCGATGGCCGACGGCATCGCGCTGGAGGGCCTGCGCCTGATCGACCACTACCTGCCGAAGGCCGCTGCCGACGGCACCGACATCGAGGCGCGGTCGGCCATGCTCGCCGCGGCGGCGATGGGTGCCACCGCCTTCCAGAAGGGCCTCGGCGCGGTCCACTCGGTCTCGCATCCGGTCGGCGCCTTCTACGACACCCACCACGGCCTGACGAACGCGGTGATGCTGCCCTACGTCGTCGCCCACAACCGGCCGGCGATCGAGGTGCGCATGGAGATCCTCTCGCGCCTCCTGCAGCTGCCGACCGCCGGCGTCGACGGCGTCGTCGCCTGGCTCCTGAAGCTGCGCAGCGACCTCGGGGTGCCGCACACGCTGGCCGATCTCGGCGTCGGTGATGATCGCCTGAAGGAACTCGCCGCCGCGGCAGAGCGCGATCCCTCGACCGGCAGCAACCCCGTCCCGATGACCGCCGCCGACTTCGAGCTGCTCATCACCGACGCGCTGCATGGCGCTGTCGGATAAGGAGAATTCCGATGGCCCGGCTTCGCCTCCTTGTCGCTGATGGCAACGTCGCGGAAGTCCGTGAGCGGGTTGCGCGCCTGACCGGCGCAACCCCCTCGCAGGCCTATGCGGCGGTGCTGGGCGAGATCGCCCCCGACGCCACCGTGGATGTCGTCATGCCGGCCGACCCCGGCGCCAACATTCCCGACGCGGGTGGCCTCGCCGGCTACGACGGCGTCGCCATCACCGGCTCGGCGCTCAACGTCCACAAGATGGACGCGCCGTCGGTGGCGCAGGTCGAGTTCGCCCGGGCCGTCTTCGAGGCGGGCGTGCCGTTCTTCGGCTCGTGCTGGGGGCTGCAGGTCGCGACCGTCGCGGCCGGCGGCACAGTCCGCATCAACCCGAAGGGCCGCGAGGTCGCCTTCGCCCGCAAGATCTCGCTCACCGCCGAGGGGGCCGACCATCCGCTCCACGTCGGCCGGCCAGCCGTCTTCGACGCGCCGGCCGTGCACATGGACGAGGTCGGTGAACGCCCGTCGGGCATGGTGGTGACGGCGACGAACGCGATCTCGGACGTCCAGGCCGCCACCATCCGGCACGGCAACGGCACCTTCTGGGGCGTGCAGTACCACCCGGAATACTCGCTGACCGACATCGCCGGCGTCATTGAGCGCTACCGGCCGATCCTGATCGCCGAAGGCCTCGCGGCCGACGACGAGGCGGTGACGTCGATGCTCGCCGACCTGCGCACGCTGGCCGCCGCGCCGGACCGCCGCGATCTCGCCTGGCGCTATGGCCTCGACCGAGACGTGCTCGATCGCGACACGCGCACGGTCGAACTGAAGAACTGGATCGAGCACCAGGTGCGGCCGGCGGCGTCTGCGCGCGGGCGCGGCTGAGGCGACGGTGAGGGGCCGGGCCGTCGCGCGTGACGGCCGCTGGCCACCGCATCGTCCCGAAGTCGACGCTTCGTCTCGTCAGTAGATGCGTCGCGCCGGGGTGGGCGGGCCACCGCCCTCGCCCGGCTTGCCCGGCAGCAACGGCACGGGCGGCTCGGCGTCGGCGTCGTCCGCCGGCACGGAATCCGGTTCGGCCGCGGACGCCTCGGCGATGCTCGGCCGCTCCCCCTCGGCGAGGAAATGAACCTCGACCGAGCCGTCCCGCCAGGCGACGAAAAAATCCGCCGACGGCGCGAGCGCCTTCAGGACGTCGGTGAGGCTGCCGCGGTAGACGCCCGTGACCAGGGCGTCCGGCAGGTCCGCCGGGGGGTCGATGGTGCTGCCGACCGCCTCGGCGACGGCGACGATGACGTCCTCGACCGCCGCTTCGTTTGCGTCGACCGTGAGATCCTGGGCATCGCCACTGACCGTCACTTCGGCGGTGGCCGAGACGGACCTGAGGACGCCGGCGACCACCATCGCGGCGAGCAACATCCGCGACGACGCGATCATTCGTCCTCGTCTTCCGGGCTCTCGGCGGAGAGCACCACCGTGTGCTCCTGCGTGCCGTGACGGAACACCACCGAGCGGGGCGCGACGGCGATCAGCGTCCAGTCGGAGAAGCTCTGTCCCTCGCGCAGCCGCACGACCTCGTCCTCGACCTCGTCGTGCAGCATGGCGATGCGCAGCGTGCCGCTGATGACGACGCCGGCGAGGCGGACCTGCGGCGGCGTCGCGTCCGTCTCCTCGACCACCTCCGGCTCCGGTTCCGGCTCGGGCTCCTCCTCGACGACCACCGGCTCCGGCTCGACACCGCGCCGGTCCGGCGAGAACAGCGGCCGGTCGCGGGTGGCCGCGAGCAGGTCGAGGGTGAGCCAGGGAAAAGGGGTCGGCCGCGGCGCATCGGCCGAGGGCTGGATCTCGGGGATCGATTCGCCTGATGCGTCGACCAGCACGAACGTCTGGGCATGGACGCCCTGCCCGGTTGTGCCTGGCATGACGATGATGCCCGTCACGAGTGCTGCGGCGAGAAGGCTGCCCCGCACCGCCGTCACGTGCCGCCCTCCGGCGCGGTCGAAACCTCGGCGGTTGCGGGCGCCGGGGCGCGCCAGAAGCCCGAGACCACCAGACCGACCCGCAGGCGCTCGTCGTCGACGCGACCGCCTGCCTCCGTCGGCACCAGCGTCAGGGCATCGACGACGGCAAAGGGCACGCCGCTCTCCAGCGTGAACAGCGCCTGCTGAACCGCGGCGATGTCACCCTCGAAGGCGATCGACACGACGATCCGCCGCGTCGCCTCGATGCCGTCGACGATGCGCACGACCTCCGCCGTGGCGACCTCGCCGCCGGCGTCCTCGACGGCCCGGGTGACGATCTCCTGCAGGCCGTTCGCCGCCACCGCCTCGGTCTCGCCGGCGAGACGCGCGGTCTCGGGGGGAATGGCGACGCCGCCGTCGGAGGCGCGTGTCGGCAGCGGCCGTCGGCGCAGCGTCTCGAGGATGTCGGCCTTGGTCGACGCCTCGACGTCGAGGGCCCCGAGGACGGTCGTGCCCATCCACCCGACGCTCGCGAGCACCAGCACGAGGACCAAGACGCCAATGCCAGCGGCGGCGAGCTGCGCCCGGGGCACGCGGTCACCGGGGCTCATGGTGCCGGCTCCAGTTCCGGCACGACGGCGGCCTCGATATGGAAGCGGTCGCCGCCGGCGATGCGGATGGTCGGCGCGAAGAACGAGGCGCCGTCGAAGGCGGACGAGGCCTCGAGCAAGGGGACGAGGTCGGCGACGGACTTCGACACGCCGATCAGGCGGACACGCCCGTCCTCCAGCCGGAAATCGGAGAGGTAGGCGTCGTCCGGCAGCACGCGCGACAGCGATTCCATCACCACGACCGCGATCGGGCTCTGGCGCTTCAGCTGGTCGAGCGTCGTTGGCGGACCGGACGGCCGCCCGGCGGCGTCCGCCGCGCTGCGCAGGAGGGCGCGACGGTCGGCGGTGGCGGCGTCGATCTCGGCAATCCGGCCGGTAAGGTCGTACCACCGCACGGTCGACCAGACGGCGTCGACGGCGGCGAGCAGCGCCAGCGCGGCGAGGATGCCGGCGGCGGCGGTGCGGGCATTGCGCCAGCTCTTGGCATCGCCCTCGCCGAGCGCCACCGGGATCGGCCGCGCGTCGGGGCCCGGCCCGACGACGGCGATGCTCTTCGCCCGGCAGCGGGCGGCGATCGCCAGCGGCGCCGCCAGCGCCCGCCGGCTCGTCGCGGTCACGGTGACGGCGATGCGCCCCTCGGGCGCCGGCGCGATGTCGAGGGCATAGAGGACGTCGGCTGCCCGCCAAGGCACGAAGCGATCGAGCTGGTGGCGGACGATGCCGTCGACGAAGGGCCGGCTCTCGGCTGGCAGCGGGTCGAGACGGTGGACGACGACACCGCCCGGCGGCGCGGCGATCTCGAAGCGGCCGCCGGCGAGCGACTTCTCGGCCCCGGCGGGCATCAGGTCCACGTCGCCGGAGGGACTGCGGGTGGCCGAGGCGATCGGCCGGTCGCCGTCGCGGCCCGGCACGCCGATCACCCAGCGCCCGTCCTGGAGCCGCAGCGTCAGGCGCTTGCCGCCGGTGAACAGGCCGACGGCGGCCAGCAGCAACGCCGCCAGCCCGTCGATCCACCCGTTGATCCAGGTCCGGACGCGCATACCCCACCGACCCGTCAAGGCCCGTCGCCGGCGAGGACCTCGTCCAGCATGTATAGCACCCGGTAGGGCCGCGTGTCGTCTTCACGGTCGACGAGGAGGGCGACGAACCGCCTCGGCCGTCCCCGCGTCGGCGTCACCGTGATCGTCGCCCGCCAGCCCGGCGCCGGGTCCTGGCTGACATATTCGTCCGAGGCGCCGAGCTGCACGACGGCGAGCTCGCTGTCGGGCAGCCCGGTCTGGCGCTCCTCCAGGAAGGATTCGATCCGCGAGGCGGAGGTTCCGGGCAGCGCCTGCAGCACGACGGCATCGGCGACGAACGGGTCGACGAGCCCGAACGGGTTGCCGACGGTGACATAGGGCAGCGCGCGCTGCAGGAGCGCTGGCGGCATGTCGAGCACCGAGGCGAGTTCGAGGGGGTGGACGAAGGGTCCGTTGCGCGGGGCCGCCAGGCCGGAGCCGCGGTAGGCGCCCACCTCGGCGCCGCCGGCCCGCACCTCGTCGTCGGGATCGCGCCAGTCGATGATGCGGGCGGCGATGGCGTCCGCCCGCTCGCCCTCCTCGCCGAGCGCCCGGAACAGGCCAGCGAAAAGCTCTTCCGGCGCGCCGTTGAGGTCGATGCGACCGCGCTCGTTGACGACGTCGATGGTGACTGTCGCGCCGTCGAGGGCGACGGTGCGGGTGCCGGCGCCGAGCATCTCGAGCTCGCCCGAGCGCAGCATCAGGCCGGCGAGCTCGAGGCCGGCCCGGGCGGCGACGAAGGCCCGTTCGCTCGCGACCGACGGGGAGAGATCGCGGGCGGTACCGCCGACGACGCGTCCGACGACCGCGGCGAGCACGGCGATCATCCCAAGCATGACGAGCACGACGAGGAGCGCCGAGCCCGTGCGGGGGCCGGGCATCGGCGATGACGCCAGCGGGGGACAAGCGGACATCAATTGTTCCGGTCCGCGTTGTCCGCGCTGTCCTCGCCGGACTCGCCCTCGCCGTCCGCGTCGCAGAAATCGGGCGGCTCGTCGGTGATGCAGGCGGCGGAGAGATCGGCAGGCACGAAGTAAGACAGCGGCAGCGGCAGCAGCGGCCCCGTCGGCGTCAGGATCGTCAGCTCGACGCGCGCCGGCATGTCGAGCCGGTCCTGCCACTCGCCGACCTTCGTGCCGTCGGCGGCGACGTAGTCGAAGCGGTACTGGTACGGCCCGGTCAGGAGCGTGACCGGGTCCTTGAAGCCGGTCGCCGTCGGCGCGGCGTCGCGCAGCGGCGCACGGCGCCGCACGATCGCCTGGCCCGCCGCGCCGTCCGCCTCGATGCCGACGGAGACGAGCTCGATGCCGCCGCGGCCTGGCCCGAAGCCGGTCGCGGTGGCGAACATCAGGTAGCCGGGACCGCCGCGGAAGATCATCGTCGTCTGGTCGCCGCGCGTCAGCGTCATCGGCACCACGGCGAGAAGGTCGCGGGCGAGGCGGTCGTTTCCGCGCGTCAGCATGTCGACGAGTTCGGCCGTGCGCGCGCCCCGCCCCCAGGTGAGGATCAACTGACTCGCGAACGGCGCGAATGTCACCACCAGCAGGACGGTGATCGCCATGGCGACGAGCACCTCGAGCAGCGAGAAGCCCGCGCGCCCGGACACCGGAGTGCCGCGTCGAACCGCAGGGGGCTTACGGCGCATCGCCGTCTCCGCCGGCGCGGGCGAGACGCACCGTTTCGAGCCGCACCGAGCCGCCGCGGGGCCCGGTGACGACCACCCTCAGGCGCATCGGGATCGGTGGCGGCGTCGCCGACTCGTCCTGGCCGATATCCTCCGCCGGGGCCTCGAGCGTTGGAGCGACGGGCGCCAGAAACTGCGCCATCGACGTCGCCTCGAGCTGCCAGGCGTAGCCTCCGGCGGCACCGACGGTCGTGCCGGGCGCCAGCGCCGCCCCGCTCGGCACGGCGTCGAGGACGGCGCGGGCGACGGCCCAGGAATCGACCTCCTCGCGGAGGCGCACGGCCTCGCTGCGGACACCGGCGAAGAAGCGCACGAGGGCCGCCGTCATGACGATCGCCACGATCAGCGCGACCATCACCTCGACGAGGGTGAAGCCGCGCCGCGCGGGCGCCGGGCTACGACCGCTCGGGTCCGACCACATCGACCCATCCCGTCAGCCAGTTGACCCGGATCCGGAAGCTCCGTCCGCCCTTGGCGAGCCGGACGACGCCGCCGCAGGAACTGCCATCCGGGTTGAAGGTGATCTGGTAGCGCCGGTCACCCAACGAGCATGGCGTCGCGGTGGTGACCTCGAAGGCGAGATCACGCGGCACCTCGACCGTGCGCCCCGAGGCGTCGCGGACCGTGCGTCCGTCGAGGTCGATCACCGTGCCGACGCGGCGGCCGTCGCGGACCGCGCCGGTGCGGTCGGCGCGCAGCATCGTCGCCACGTCCATGACGGTGGCGGCGAGCCCCGCCGACGACGTGCCGCGCGGGATCGCCGGCCAGATGATGGCGGCGGCGAGCAGCACGATGGCGAGCGCCAGCGCCATGTCGAGCAGCAGGAAGCCGCTGCGCCGGCCGGCCGAGCGTCCCACGGCGACGGCGGCGGCGTGCCCCGATGGGTCGCGATCAGCGCGTCCAGGACGTGACGTCGGCGTTGCTCCCTTCACCGCCGTCGCGCCCGTCGGCACCGAGCGAGACGATGTCGTAGTTCCCGTGCTGGCCGGGCGAGCGGTAGACGTAGGCGTTGCCCCACGGATCGGCCGGCACGCTGCCGCCCTTCACGTAGGGACCGTTCCAGGCGTCGATGCCCGGCGGCCGCTGCGACAGTGCGGCGAGCCCTTCGGCCGATGTCGGATAGCGTCCGGCGTCGATATAGAAGAGGTCGAGGGCGTTCGAGAAGCTCTCGATCTGCAGCCGCGCCGTCTTCTCGCGGGCGTCGGTGAGGTAGTTGAGCACCCGCGGCCCCACCAGCCCCATGATGAGGCCGATGATGACGAGCACGACGAGCATCTCGACGAGCGTGAAGCCGGCGCGGGCGGCGGCGACCACGGTTCCCGTGGGCGACGTCACGCTCGCTTCGACGTCCGGTGTCCGCTGGAACGGCATAGGCACTCCCTAAAGCGCGATCTGGTTGATGCTGAGCAGCGTCGACATGATCGAGACGATCAGTGACCCGACCACGACGCTGATGACGACGATCGCCGCCGGGCCGACGATCGCCGCCAGCCGGTCCAGTCGCTCGCCGAGCTTGCCTTCGTAGAAATCGGCGCAGCGCCGCGCCACCGTCGCGAGTTCCCCCGATTCCTCACCGACCCGTAGCATGCGCGCCGCCAGCGGCGGAACGAGGGCAGTTTCGGTCAGGCAATCGACGAGGCGTCCGCCGCGTCGCACCTTGTCGAGGACCACCGATATCGGCTCGGCGTCGGCACCGGCTGTGTCGGCCATCACTTTCAGGGCGTCGGTCAGCGTCACGCCGTTCGCCAGCAGCGTGCCGAGGCCGCGGCAGATGATGGCGGTGCGCCGGAGTTCCACCACGCCGCGGATGCCGGGCACCCGGCCGAGGCCGCGCAGCAGCCGGTTGCGGAGCGAGCGCGTGCGCAGTGCCACGAACAGAAGCAGGGCCACGCCGGCGAGCACGCCGAGCACGAGGTCGCCGTTCTCCGTCAGCCACGACGACAGGCCCAGAACGACGGAGACGAACGGATCGGGCTCGGTGCCGAAGTCGGCGATGACGCCGGCGAACTGCGGCACGACGAAGAGCAGGAAGAACACGAGCACCGCGACCGCGACGATCAGCAGGAAGGCCGGATAGCGCAACGCCCCGGCGACCTTGGCGGCGACGCGCTCCTGGCGGGCGCGGTCCTCCGCGACGGCTTCGAGCACCGTTTCGAGCCCGCCGGCCGCCTCGGCGACCCTGACCATGGCGATGACTTCCGTCGGGATCGTGTCCGGATGGGCGGCGAGCGCCTCGGCGAAGCCGGAACCAGAGCCGATGGCGGAGCGGAGGTCGCCGAGCAGGCGTGCCGCGGCCGGCTTGACGTCGTCGGCGAGGAGCTTCAGGCCGTCGTCGAGCGGCAGGCCCGCCTTCAGGAGGAGCGCGAGGTCGCGGATCAGCACCGTCACCTCTTTGGGGTGCAGGCGGCCGATCGAGAAGTAGCGCCGCCACCCGGCGCCGCGCGCGGCCGGGCGCTCCTTTGTCTCGAGCGGAATGTAGCCGAGATCGACGAGATGGGCGGCGGCAGCGGGCACCGACTCCGCCTGCAGTTCGCCCGAGACGAACCGCCCGTCGGCGTCGAGCGCCTTGTAGCTGTAGGCGCCCAATTCAACGACTCGCGGTGACGCGGAGGATCTCGTCGTAGGACGTCATCCCCTCGCGGACCTTGCGGATGCCGTCCTCAGTCAGTGTCGTCATGCCTTCCTGCCGTGCCGTCTCCTCGATCATCCTTTCGCTCGCACCCTCGACGACGAGTTTGTGGATCGCCTCGCTGATCGGCAGGATCTCGAACACGGCGCGGCGGCCGATGTAGCCGGTGCCGGCGCACCGCTCGCAGCCGACCGGCTCGTAGAGCATGTCGCCGGGCGCGAAGCCGAGGGCGACGAAGCGCCGGTCCTTGCCGTGCCGCTCGGCCGATAGCGGCTCCATGCGCTTGCAGTCCGGGCAGAGGATGCGCACCAGGCGCTGGGCGACGATCAGCCGGAGGCTGGCGGCGAGCAGGAACGGCTCGACGCCAAGATCGACCAAGCGCGTGATGGCGGCGGCGGCGGTGTTGGTGTGCAGGGTCGTCAGCACCAGATGGCCGGTGAGCGAGGCCTGGATGCCGATGCGCGCCGTCTCGCCGTCGCGCATTTCGCCGACCATGATGACGTCCGGGTCCTGGCGCAGGAAGGCGCGCAGCGCGTTGACGAAGGTGAGGCCGATCGCCGGCTTGACCTGGGTCTGGCTGACGCCCTCGACCTCGTATTCCACTGGGTCCTCGATGGTGAGGATCTTGCGGGTCGAATCGTTCAGGCGGGCGAGCGTCGCGGCGAGCGTCGTCGTCTTGCCACTGCCGGTCGGGCCGGTGACGACGACCATGCCGTGCGGCGCCTCGAGTTCCTCGGAGAACACCCGGAAGTCGCGCTCGGAAAACCCCAAACCATCGAAGCCGACGAGCCGGCGGTCGCGCTCCAGAAGGCGCAGGATCGCCGCCTCGCCGTGCACCGTCGGCATCGTCGCGACGCGGATGTCGATCTCGCGCCCGGCCGCCTTGAAGCGGGCACGGCCGTCCTGCGGCAGACGGCGCTCTGCGATGTTGAGACCGGAAAGGATCTTCACCCGCGACACCACGGCGCGGGCGAGATCGGGCGGGAAGGTGCGCATCGCCTGCAGGATGCCGTCGATGCGGATGCGGACCCTGAGCCCGGCCCGCACCGGCTCGAGATGGACGTCCGTGGCGCGCCGCTCGACCGCTGCCTCTAGGATCTCGTTCACCGCCCGCACGATCGGCGCACCGCTCGCGAGATCGCGCAGGTTCTCGATCTCGACGTCCTCGCGCTCGCCGTCGCGCGGGGCGGCAGCGGCGCCGGCGTCCTCGGCGTTGACACCGACGCGCTTCAGCGCGATGTCGATCTCCTCGAAGGAGGCGACCTCGAGCACGCACGGGCGCTCCAGCGTCCAGCGCACCGTCTCGACCAGCGTCTCCTCGCTCGGATCGGCGAGCGCGAGCCTCGCCTCGCCGGCAGCGGTCTCATAGGGAAACAGCGACCAGTCGCGCAGGAAGCGGCCGGAGAAGTGGTCAGCCAGCGGCTTGCCCGCCAGCATCACGGCGAGTGTCGCGCGCGGGAGACGGTGGTGGGCCGCGACCTCCTCGGCGAACTCGGACGCCGGCAATCCGGACCGCTCCAGAAGCTCTCTATAGAAAGAGTGGCGGCGCGCACCCGCGCCACCATCGACCTCGGCCGCCGCAACACCCGACAGGCCAAGCGCCTCCGCCAGTCCCGAGGTCGGCTTGTGTTTCACATCGCTCATCGAACGCGCGTCTTTCCGGCTCCGCTCACCGTTCCATCACGACTAAACGAAAACTCTTCAAGTAAAACGCGTCATGGTTAACAAGACGACATGCCGAGTATTAAGGATTTGGTTACCACGCAGAACATTGACGTGTCAAGTTCAGCCCCGTATGATGCTTGCCTGCGCAGTATGGCGGCGAGAAAGTAGTGGCGTGTCGAAGGGCTGGGGTCACTGGCGGGGTTTGGCCGCCGCGGTGTTGATGGCGGCAGCCCTCCTAGGCTGCGCCGGTACGACCACGGACGGCACCCAGGAGCCGCCAACCTTCCTCGACGGCGTGATGTCGATGGACCTCGCGGCGCGCAAGCAGGAGCCGGTGCGCGGCATCGCCCAGAGCAGTCGTGACGGCCGCGTCCCGCAGGGCGAAATCTACCTCGGCAGCAACTCGACCGACTCGACGGCCGCGCGCCCGGCGATTTCCCCCGGCGTCGGGGCCGCCGCGGCGGGTGGAGACGCCTTCGATCTCAATTTCGAGAACGCCGACGTCACGACAGTGGCGAAGGTGCTCCTCGGCGACGTGCTGAAGGTCGACTACCTCGTCGACCCGCGGGTCGAGGGAACGATCAGCCTCTCGTCCGCCAAGCCGATCGCCCGCAAGGACGTCCTGCCACTGCTCGAGAACGCGCTGCAGCTGAACGGCGCCGTGGTGGCGCGCCAGGGCGACGTTTATCAGATCGTGCTCGCCTCGGAGGCGGCCGGCTCCGGTTCGGTCGACGTCGGCTCCCGCCGGGTCAGCCCCGGCTACGGGCTGACCGTGCTGCCGCTCGAGAACGTCTCGGCCGATACCGTGATGAAGCTCGTCGAAGGCTTCGGCGCCCGCGCCGGCGCCGTCCGCGTCGACCCGAGCCGCAACCTGCTGCTCGTGCAGGGCAGCGCGCCGGAGCGGCGGGCAATGATCGAGACGGCGCTCGCCTTCGACGTCGACTGGATGCGCGGCCAGTCGGTGGGCGTCTTCCCGCTCACCAACGCGACGCCCGAGGTGATGATCGCCGAACTTAACCGCATCATGGACGCCGGCTCCGGTGGCCCGGGCGCCGGGCTCGTGCGCTTCCAGCCGGTCAGCCGCCTCAATGCGGTGCTGGCGATCTCGCAGTCGCCCAAGTACGTGCAGCAGGTGGCGACCTGGGTGCGCCGCCTCGACCGCGCCGACGAGGACAACACGCGGCTGCGCGTCTACCGGGTCCAGCACGGCGACGCCCGTCGGATCGCGACGATCCTCAACACCGTCTTCACCGGCGGCGCCGGCTCGGGTGCCGGGGCCGACGACCTCGCCCAGCTCGCGCCTGGCACCGATTCGGTCAGTTCGGCAGCCCTGACGACGCAGCCGACGGAGGACGCCGAAGGCGGTCAGCAGACTTCGCAGCAGTCGCGGTCGGCCTCGCTGTTCGATCGCTCCGGGGCGTCCGAAGGCGACGATCCGACGGGCTCGGAAACGGGCTTCGGCGCCTCGTCGAACGCGCTTGCGGCCGGCGCCGACGCGACGGCGGCCGGCGGCACCGGCGAAGCCGTCCTGCGCAACGTCCGGATCACCGCCGACGTCGCCAACAACTCGCTGCTGATCTACGCCGACCGCGCCAGCTGGCAGATCATCGAGCGCGCGCTCGCCGACATCGACCGCCCCGGCCTGCAGGTGGCGATCGAGGCGACGATCGTCGAGGTGACGCTGAGCGGCAACCTCCAGTACGGCGTGCAGTTCTACCTGAAGAGCAAGGACTTCGGCCTGCCCGGCAACATCGGCTCGATCGGGCTCTTCAACAAGGCGGACGAGCCGCCGCTGCAGCGCTCGACGCCGAACTTCGAGTTCGTGCTCGGACCGAACAACAGCCCGCGCGCCATCATCGACGCGCTGCGTACCGTCACCGACGTCAAGGTGCTGTCGTCGCCGTCGCTGGTCGTCTCCGACAACCAGGTGGCGACGCTGCAGGTCGGCAACGAGGTGCCGGTGACGACGCGCTCGGCGCAGTCCGTCCAGGACCCCGACGCACCGACGGTGAACGAGGTCGAGTACAAGAACACCGGCGTCATCCTGCGCGTCACGCCCCGCGTCAGCGCCAACGGCACCGTCAACCTCGAGGTCGAGCAGGAGATCTCCAACGTGCTCCGCAACGGCACCGAGGACTCGCTCACGCCGACGATCTCGCAGCGCCGGGTGAAGAGCGCGGTCTCCGTCACCAACGGTCAGACCGTCGTGCTGGCCGGCCTCATCCAGGAACAGATCGAGCGCACCAAGCAGGGCATCCCGGTGATCATGGACCTGCCGGTGGTCGGCGATTTCGTCTCGACCCAGTCGAACCGCTCCGACCGCACCGAGCTCATCATCTTCATCAAGCCGCAGATCATCCGCGACAGCCTCGACGCCCAGCTCATCGCCGAGGAACTGCGCCTGAAGGTGATCGGCGGCGCCCGGCCGTGACGGCCGGCGTTGCCGTGACCGCCATCATCGCATCGCGGCTTTCCCCCTTACAGCGACCGTGACCCGCCGCTCCCCCCTGCCCGCTACGCTCGCCGCAGCAGCTGCCGCAGCCCTCGCCTGGGCCGCCTTCGCGGCAGGGTTCGCCCCGGGTGCACTGGCTGTCGGCGTGCCACCCTTCGCGGCCGTCTTTGCCGGCCTTGCGGCCTGGGTCGCGGTCGCGGATCTGCGATCCTTCGAGATCCCGGACGAAGCGAACATCGCCTTGCTCGTGGCCGGGCTGGCATGGGCGGCCTTCGTCGCTCCACCGTCCAGCCTGCCGCTGACGCCGGCGCTGGTGTTCGGAACGGCCACCGACACGCCGGCCTGGGCGGGGTCTGTCTTCGGCGCCATCGATGGTCTCGCGCGCGGCGCGATCGCCGCCGGGACGTTGCTCGCGGTACGGACCTTCTACCGGCGGGCGCGCGGGATCGAGGGCCTCGGCTTCGGCGACATCAAACTCGCCGGGGCCCTCGCCCCGTGGCTCGCCTGGCCCGACCTGCCAACGGCGCTGTTCGCCGCCGTCCTCGTCGCGTTGCTCGTCACCGTCGTCGCGTCGCTTCTGGCACGACGACGCCTCGATGGCGCCGCCTGGATCCCGCTCGGAGCCTTCCTGGCGCCGGCGGCCTGGCTCGTCTGGGCACTCCGCGTCGCCGGCTTCCCGATCCCCCTCCTCGGCTGAGCCGATGAAGCCGCCTCAGGCGGCGAGCGCCGGCGCCGCCCGCACGAGACGGGAAATCGCCTCGTCCAGCGTCGCCTCGTTCTTGGCGAAACAGAAGCGGACGACGTGGCGGACGGCGTCGCCGGAATAGAACGCCGAGACGGGGATCGCCGCCACCTTCGCTTCCGCGACCAGCCGCTTGCAGAAGGCGGCGTCGTCCGACAGCCCGAGCGGCGCGAGGTCGACGCAGACGAAGTAGGTGCCGGCCGATGGCAGCACCGTGAAGCCGGCCGCCTTCAGCCCCGCCGAGAAATAGTCCCGCTGCGCCTGCAGCCGCGCCCGCATGTCGACGAAGTAGGCGTCGTCCTTGGCAAGGCCGTAGGCGACCGCCGTCTGCAGGTTCGGCGCGGTGGTGAAGGCGAGGAACTGGTGCGCCTTGGCGACGACGCGCAGGATGTGCGGCGCCGCGACGACGAGGCCGACCTTCCACCCCGTCAGCGAGAAGATCTTGCCGGCCGAGCCGATCTTCACAGAGCGGTTCCGCAGCCCCGGCACCGAGAGCACGGTGACATGCGGACGGCCGTCGAAGATCACGTGCTCCCACACCTCGTCGGAGACGACGATCGCCTCCGTCCCCTCGATCGCCTTGGCGAGGGCCTCGAGGTCCTCGCGCGGCCAGACCGCACCGGCGGGATTGAGCGGGTTGTTGATGATGACGAGCTTGGTCTTCGGCGAGATCACGGCGGCGAGCGCCGCCGGGTCGAAGCGCCAGTCCGGCGGCGACAGCTTGACGAGCCTCGGCACGCCGCCGGCCTGGCGGACGAGCGGCAGGTAGGCGTCGTAGGCCGGCTCGAACAGAACCACCTCGTCACCCGGTGCGACGAGCCCGAGGATGGAGGCGGCGAGCGCCTCGGTGGCACCCGACGTCACCATGCACTCGGTGTCGGCATCGAGATCGAGGCCCTGGTGAACCCGGTAGTGGTCGGCGATGGCGCGCCGGAGCTCCGGAATGCCCATCATCGAGGGGTACTGGTTGTAGCCGTCGACGACCGCCTCGGCCGCCTTGCGCCGCACGTCGTCCGGGCCCGGATCGTCGGGAAAGCCCTGGCCGAGATTGATCGCGCCGTGGGCGCGGGCGAGTTGCGACATCTCCTCGAAGATAGTCGTCGGCAGGGAAGCAAACAGCGGGTTCATGGCGCTCGGTCGTTGTTGGTGGCGGCCGTCGATGACGTTCGGCCGCGCAACGTGCACCCGCAGCCGGTGCCGGGCAAGGGTGGCATCTGGTCAGGGTGACGGTGTCGCGACGCCACGTGCGCACTTCAGTGCAAGGCGGCGTACCCCAGATCCTTCGCCAGACTGGAAAGCCGGCGGTCGCGTGTCCACAGGCCCGAACCAGGCGTCAACCGAAGCGCGGCCAGGAGATGCGCATCGACGTATCCGATGCCGGTGCCGGCGAGAGACTGCGCCGAGATGAACGTGAGAACCTCGGCGTCGGTCGCCACCACCGCCTTCGGCAAATCGTCGAGGTCTCGAAGGATCTTCGCGGGCTGGCGAAGATGGCCGAGGGCAATTTCGCCGATGATGAAGGGATGCGTGAGGACCCGCCCCGCATCGAGAAGCCCTGCCAGTTCCACGTCATGTCGCCGGAGATGGTCGATCCAGACGGACGTGTCGACGAGGATCACTGTCCAGCCGTTCGCCGCCGCGGCACGGCCACGAGGTCGGGTTCACTGCCACCGAGCCTGGCAAGACGGCGGGCGCTTTCCCGTTCGATCAGGGCCTTCAAGGCTTCCCTGATCAGCGCCGACTTCTCGGTCAACCCGGTCAGTGCCTGTGCTCGTGCAACTTGCTCATCGTCGAGGGCGATCGTGGTTCGCATGGCTCCGCCTCACTCCAGAGGCACACAAAATGGCATCGAACGATGCTAACTGCAATGCAGAGTGGGCCGGCGATCGATGTCGCCGGCCCAGAATCACGCTCTCTTTCATCCGCTCAGCAGCTCGCCCAGATCCCCTCACTCCACTTCGATGTTGGTGACCTTGATCGAGGTCGCCCCCGTCAGCGTGGCGACGGGCACCGGCTTCTTCGATCCCGTGCCGTCGCGATCGAAGCTCAGGCGGCGGGTCGCGGCGTCGAACAGGAAGGTCGGCCCGGTGGACGTCGCGGCCGGACCGGCGACGACTCGGAACTCGCCTGCCTCCAGGCCCCTCCAGCCGGCGGCCGGCAGGACGATGCGGTCGGTCGCGTCGAAGTCGGTGATGGTGTCGCCGGCTTCCTTCGGCGTGGCGATGCGGAAGCGGTCCGGGCCGGCGCCACCGGTCAGCGTGTCCTTGCCCGGCCCACCGTCGAGGACGTCGGAGCCCGGACCGCCGTCGAAGACGTCGTCGCCTTTGCCGCCGTTGGCGCGGTCGTTTCCAGTGCCGAAGGTGCGGCTGTCCGCCTTGCTGCTGCCGGCGAAGAGTTCGCCGTCGACGAAGGCGCCGGGATCGCGGCGATCGCGGTCGGGGATCGTGTTGTCGCGGCTCCACGCGGTGATCGCGTCGAACTTTGCCGAGCGCTTCTGGTAGACGGATTCCAGCGCTCCCCAGAAGCCGAACTGCGTGTAGGGCTCGACATCGGCGAAATAGGCGAAGCGCGTGCCGCCGGCGTCCTTGAACAGGTCCAGCATCTTCGTCACGAGATCGCCCATCCGCTTGTCGCGGTTGAGCTTGGCGAAGAAGTCGGTGAGGTCGCGGGTCGTCTCGAACGACGAGAACAGGTGCGGCCCGCCCTCATAGGCGACGAGGTCGAGGCCGTTCTCACGGGCGACGTCGGCGTGATAGGCGAACAGGCCGCGCAGGCCGGTGGTGACGCCGTCGTCCGAGGGGTCTTCCAGCGAGATGAAGCCTTCCTGCGTCGGGAACAGGTCACCCTTGTCCATCTGGCGGAAGGCCCTGGCGAGCCCGGCCTCGCCCTGGCGGGCGAAGCGGCGGACCTCGGGCACGTTGTCGATGAACGAGATGTTGCCGTCGGCGTAGAGACCGCCCTCGAAGTAGCCGGTGACGGCATAGGCGTCGAAGCTCGCCTTCGGGGCCGGCTTGCCCTCGCAGACGGCGAGCGGCGCCTCGAGCACGGCCTCCTCGAGGCCGAGGAAGGCGGTCTGCGTCGCCGCCACCCGGATCAGCCGCTGCTTCGCCTCGCGGCCGAAGACGTCGGAGAAGATGTCCATCACCTCGGCGGCGCGGGTGCCGTAGAGCTGCATCCAGGCGGTGCCGCGGTCGGGGCTGCCGGTGCAGCGGCGGGCGAAGGCCTCGCTCCAGCGCGCCTGCGCCGCGTCGAAAGTCTCCTGCGCCTGGCCGAAGCCGAAGTTCCACACCTCGTTCGAGTACTCGACGAACACCTTGAGGCGCGGGTCGAGGCGGTCGCGCACGATCTCCGCGTATTCCCGCACCAGCGCGTCGTCGGCGCCGTGGGGCACGTTGATCCAGGCATCGGCGCCGACGCGGTTGGCGAGCTCGACGACGATCTCGATCGGCACGCCGGCGCGGCGGCTCGATTCCCAGACGTTCTCGTTGGTCCACGAGGCGTCGGTGACGCGGCGGCGGGTGTCGGGCGAGGTGACGACCGAGCCGTTCGTCCCCATCCAGTCCATGAACCGCAGCAGGGTGAAGTCCTTCAGCCGGGCGAGGAAGGCCGGGTTGAAGATCTCGCCCGCCTCGAAGGCCTTCAGCTGGTCCTCGCGGACGACGCGGATGTTGCGGATGGGGTCGCCGCGCTCGGTGCGGGCGATCAGCACGAACAGGTTGGCGAACCCCTCCCCCTCACCCGCATTCATCTCGACGCGGTGGCGCCCCGGACGGTCCTCCAGCACGGTGGCGCCGATGTACTCGATGGTACCCTCGCCGTCGAAGAGGATGACATAGCGGTCGGTGATGGCGTCGTCGGTCGGGTCGACGCCAACGGCGGTGATCAGCCGGCGGCCGGCGGGCACCTCGGTCGGCCAGCCGTCCTCGTCGAGCTTCAGGCTCGGGTCGAACACGGCGAAGGCGCCGTTCGGATCGTTGATCGCCCAGTCGCGGGCCGTCTTGTAGCGATCGAGGAACGGGTGCTGGGTGGCGTAGTCGCGCACGCCCGACAGGTGCACGCCGAGCGAGGGAATGTCGGAGGCCAAGGCCGGCGTGCCAGTGGCGACGACGGCGGCCAGCACCGCCACGCTCGCGGCGGCCCGAAGCGCGGCGACGGTCTTGCGGACGATGCTGCGGTCCGCGCGCGGAACGGTGGTCGACATGGTGCTCCCCTTCGTGTGACGGCTCCGAGGTCTCGGAGCGCTTCAGTCACGAAGGAGGCTAGCGGGCGGGAGCCGGGTCGGCTGTGAACGGGGACACAGTGCCCGAGAGGGCGGGCCGCAGGCGCCGAGCGTCCCGCGCGGCTTCAGCCGCCGGGCGTCCAGGCGTCGTAGTCGCCGGTCGCCGCCGGACGGTGCGCATCCTTGAGGATCGAGCCGGACGGACGATAGGCGGCGGGCGTGCCGGTGAGGTTCGGTTGCGCCGGCAGCTGCCACGGACGCGGTACGTACTGCTGCTCGCTCGGGGGCGTGTCGACGCGGTGGTGCATCCAGCCGTGCCAGCCGGCGGGAATCGAGCTCGCCTCGGCCGGGCCGTTGTAGATCACCCAGCGGCGCTGGAAGCCGAGCGTCGGGTCCACCTTGCCGCCACGGGTGCGGTAATAAACGTTGCCGAACTCGTCGGTGCCCACCTTCTCGCCGAAGCGGCTGGTCC
>CALRZT010000056.1:0-18699 GCA_943372725.1 Pseudoxanthobacter soli DSM 19599 | reverse complement strand
TGCATAACTCTGAGATGTGCCAGTCGGTGTCGAGGCTCCGGTGGGCAGGACTTGATAACCTCTCGCCACACTGGCAGCACCGCAAAGCAAAAAGGGAAGAAAAAGCCAGATTGAGTGGGGCGTCGGGTACCAGTCTGGCGCTGGCGCGGCAAGGGTGGCGTTCCCCACCGCAGTCAACGCCAGTACGGCTCCAAAGAAGGGAAGAGGGTTTCGCACCTTGAAGCGGCCCTCGAATGGGTAGGTGCCGACTTCGCCCCAGATGTAGAGGATGACGAGGCCAGCAACACAGACGGCGGGACCGAACTCACGAAACAGGTTTCGGTCCGAAAGAAAGAAGTATGCTTCGATGAGGCTGGCGAGGAAGGCGAGGAACGGAAGCTTGCGAGCGAAGGTCATCGAGTAGGCCCTGGGAGGAGAGGTGCCGGTCCTACACGAATGCCCGCAGAACGTGCAACCCGCCTATGCGCGGGCCCATGCTTCGCCCAGGAACTGTCACCCCCCCAACACCGCCAGCGTCTCCGCCGCCACCCGCACCTCGCCCGCCTGCCGCTCCCGCCGCGTGCGCAGCGGCCGCTTCGCCCAGGCGTCGAGAAACGCACGTTCCTCCTCATCCCGAGCCGCGAAGCGCTGCAGCACGGCGGCCATCAGGGCTTCCGACGCGCGCGTGCCGCCGTCGTCGACCTTCAGCGCCACGCCGAGGCCGCGCTCGGGCAGGATGGCGCAGAAGACGCCTTCCGCCCCGGTCTTCACGTACGCCCGCTCACCGAACCGCCCCATCACCTCGGTGCAGAACCGCCCGGTGCCGGCCACCATGAACGGCTCGGCCGCTGCCGCCTGCCGGAGCCGCTGCGCCGCCGCGGCGCGGGCGGGCGAAAGCCCCGTGCCGGTGCCCATGCGGGCGAAGCCGCGCGCCACCCTTGCGAGCGGTATCGCGTAGGTCGGGATCGAGCAGCCGTCGATGCCGCGCACCGACGCGTCGAGCGGCGTCTCGGCCATCGCCGACAGCGCCGCGGTGATCTCGCGCTGCACCGGGTGGTCGGGCTCGACATAGCCGGTGGGGTCGACGCCCATCGTGCAGGCGACGCAGAGGAAGCTGGCGTGCTTGCCGGAGCAGTTGTTGTGGAGCGCCGTCGGGCGGGCGTTCGCGCGGATCAGCGTCGCCATGTCGTCCATCCGGTCCGGCCACTGCGTGCCGCACTCGAGCGCGTCGGGAGAAAGCCCGGCCTTCGTCAGCATCGCGCGGGCGGTGTCGACGTGGGCCGGCTCGCCATTGTGCGAGGCGCCGGCTATGGAGAGCTCGGCGATCGTCAGCCCGAGCGCCTCGGCGGCGCCGGACTCGATGAGTGGCAGCGCCTGCATCAGCTTCACCGCCGAGCGCGCGAACACCGGCCGCTCGACGTCGCCCATCGCCACCACCGCCGCCCCGTCGGCATCGACGACCGCGAGAATGCCGCGGTGGCGGCTCTCCACCACCGGCCCGCGCGTCACCTCGACGACGGCTTCCCTCATCGACATGGTCTTCCCCGTCCGTCCGTCCGTTGTCCGTGAGGACCTTATAGCCGACGGCACGCCGGAAGGCGCCGTTGCCGGTCATGGTTTCCCGGCACGGGGCCGGCAGTGATTGCGGAAAAGGCTCCCTCCGCGCACGACCCAGACAACAGGCCGGCGAGCCGAAGCGGGCCATCGGCGTTCACGGCCGCGTCGTTTGGGTCACGGCCGCCCGCCCAGCCGGCCTCAGTAGACCCAGGTGTCGGCCTTGTTGACGAGGAAGTCGCGGAAGGCGCTGACGCGCGCGGTGTTCTTCAGCTCGGCCGGGTAGACGAAGTAGGTGTTGTACTCCGGCAGCTCGGCTTCCGGGATGAGCTGGACGAGACCGGCGTCGGCCTCGACGATGTAGTCGGGCAAAAGCGCGAGGCCGATGCCGCGCTGCACGGCGTACTTGATGGCCACCACGCTGTTGATCTTCAGTGCCGGAATGCGCGGGTTGTCCAGCGCGCGGCCGGCCGTCTCCAGCCAGTTCATGTCGCGCAGATAGGTGGCGCCGGACTCACCGAAGGTGATCAGGCGGTGCTGGTCGAGATCCTCGATCGTCGCCGGGCTGCCGTAGCGCTTCAGGTAGCCGGGCGAGGCGTAGAGGTGGAAGTGGACGGTGAACAGCTTGCGCTGGATGAGGTCGGGCTGGGTCGGCTGGCGCAGGCGGATGGCGACGTCGGCCTGGCGCATGCCGAGGTCGAGCTCGGTGTCGTCGAGGAGGAGCTGAAGCTGCACCTCCGGATAGAGGTCGATGAACTCCTGGACGCGCGAGGTCAGCCACGTCGTGCCGAGGCCGACGGTGGTGGTGACACGCAGCACGCCCGAGGGCTTCTCGCGGCTGTCGACGAGGCGCGCCTGCACCGCGTCGAGCTTCATCGTCACCTCGCGGGCCGCGCGGTGCAGCAGCTCGCCCTGCTCGGTGAGGAGCAGGCCGCGGGCGTGGCGGTGGAACAGCGGCACGCCGAGCTCCTGCTCGAGCGCGCTCACCTGCCGGCTCACCGCCGACTGGCTCATGTTGAGGGCGTCGCCGGCGTGCGTGAAGCTTCCCGCCTGGGCGGCGGCCTGGAAGATCCTGAGCTTGTCCCAGTCCATCGCGGGACGGGTCGCCGGGGAGGGCACCTATTCCGCCGCTTCTGCGGTCTCGCTGACCGCCGACAGCCAGCGCTCCGCCTCGAGCGCCGCCATGCAGCCCATGCCGGCGGCGGTGACGGCCTGGCGGAACACCTCGTCGGTGACGTCGCCGGCAGCGAAGACGCCGGGGATGTTGGTGGCGGTGGAATCCGGCGCCGTCCAGATGTAGCCGTTCGGCTTCATGCGCAGCTGGTCGCGGAACACCTCCACCGCCGGGCTGTGGCCGATGGCGATGAAGACGCCGTCGGTCGGGATCTCGGTCGTCTCGCCGGTGCGCACGTCGCGCAGGCGCACGCCGGTGACGGCCGGCGGCGTGCCGCCCCCGAGCACCTCGTCGAGCACGGCGTGCCAGACCACCTCGATCTTCGGGTGGGCGAACAGTCGGTTCTGCAGGATGCGCTCGCCGCGGAACGAATCGCGCCGGTGCACCACCGTCACCTTGGCGGCGTGGTGGGTGAGGTAGAGCGCCTCCTCGACGGCGGTGTTGCCGCCGCCGACCACGACGACGTTCTTGCCGCGATAGAAGAAGCCGTCGCAGGTCGCGCAGGCGGAGACGCCGTAGCCCTTGAAGCGCTCCTCGCTCGGCAGGCCGAGCCAGCGCGCCTGGGCGCCGGTGGCGACGACCACGGTCTCGGCGCGGTAGACCGTGCCGCTGTCGGCGACGAGGACGAAGGGGCGGCGGGAGAGGTCGGCCGAGACGATGGTGTCGTAGACGACCTTGGTGCCCATGTTGATCGCCTGGGCCTGCATCTGCTCCATCAGCCACGGCCCCTGGATGGGGTCGGCGAAGCCCGGATAGTTCTCGACCTCGGTGGTGATGGTGAGCTGGCCGCCGGGCTGGATGCCGGCGACCATCACCGGCTCGAGCATGGCGCGCGCGGCATAGACGGCGGCGGTGTAGCCGGCCGGTCCGGAGCCGACGATGAGAAGCTTCACGTCGACGGTCTCGGCCATAAGTCGTCCCCTCGTGGTATCCCTGCGGTCTCGCGGGCACACGTCCCGAAGCCCCACATTCGACGCCATCGGGGCGATTCGGAGGCGACACGCGGGTCGCGATGTCGCTCGACAGCCGTTCGAACTTCGCCTATGTCGGAACGTGCGAACCGTTGTCAAGGTGGGAGCCGGTCACGCACCCGACATCGGGTCGCTCCGCGGGCGCCGGCCGGGCTAAGTCTCTGGCTCAGGTCTCTGGCCGCAGCCTCTGGCACCGTCCGTCCCGCGAGATCACCGGTCGCCGCGGATGGACCGCCCGGTGCCCCTCGCCAGCCGCGAGATCCGAGACGCAGGACCTTGGCCACGCAAGACCCGCCCGGACCGAACCAAGGCCCGCCCGGCACGAAAGAACAAGCATGACGCGCGAGACCTCCGCTGCCGCCGCCGCCATCCAGGCGGCTTTCTTCGACGCCCTCGGGACCGGCGAGACCCACGAGACGCCCTATCCGCACTGGCTGATGGACGGGCTGTTCCCGGCGGCCGACCTCACCGCCCTGCAGACGCTGCCCTATCCGGCGCCGGAGCTCGGCGGCATCTCGGGCACGCGCGAGGCGCACAACGGCACGCGCGTCTATTTCGACCAGCACAACCAGGACACCTATCCGGTATGCCGCGCCGTCTCGGAGGCCTTCCAGGACGCGGCCCTCGTCGGGCGGCTGGCAAAGGCGACCGGCGCCGACCTCGACGGCACGTACCTGCGCATCGAGTACGCCCAGGACACCGACGGCTTCTGGCTGAAGCCGCACACCGACATCGGCGTGAAGCGCTTCACCCTGCTCGCCTACCTCTCCGACGAGCCCGGCCACGACGGCCTCGGCACCGACATCTATGCGGATGCCGAGACATGGGTGGCGCGCTCGCCCTTCGGCGCCAACAAGGCGATGGCCTTCGTGCCCTCCGGCCACAGCTGGCACGGCTTCGAGCCGCGCCCGATCACCGGCGTCCGCAAGTCGCTGATCATCAACTACGTGACCAACGACTGGCGCGCGCGGGAACAGCTGAGCTTCCCGACGGAGCCCGTGCGGCAGGGGTGAGCAGACCTAGTCCTTTACGCCGCTCGCGGCTCGAACCGCTTCACGTTCGCGGCGATGTTCTTGTCCCGCACTCTGGACAGGTCGTAGTTGAGTTGCATGCGGAGCCAGGTCTCGGCGGTGCTGCCGAGCGCGGCCTCCAGCTTCACGGCCATCTCGGGCGTCACGGCGCTCGTGCCCGCCAGCACCTTGTGAAGCTGCTGGCGCGTGATGCCGAGGCCCCGCGCGGCTTCGCTGATGCTGATGCCGAGCTCCTCGAGGTTGAGCCCGACCACCTCGCCGGGGTGCATCGGGTTCTTCATCTCGGCCATTTGCTCCTCCAATCAATGATAGTCGACGAGATCGACATCGAACGCCCAACCATCCTCGAAGAGAAAGACAATTCGCCAATTGGCGCGGACGGTAACGGACCATAGTCCCTTGAGATCACCGCTCAGTTGGTGCAGCCGAAACATGGGCTGGTTCATGCCTTCGATCTGATTGGCGGCGTGCAGGGTGGTCAAGATGGCCCGGATCTTCACAACATGCTCCGGGTTGACGCCGCGCGCATTGTCATCCTCGAAAAGCTGCCTCAGCCCCTTGTGCTTGAAGCTGCCGATCATGGTCAGCCAACCCCTCACTGAGATGTAAATCAACAGTTTACACGTGTCAACTGCCAATTGACACCGGCTGAGCTCGTCGTGCGGCTCGGGTCGCCGCTGCGCACCGCCGCAGGACTGCCTGCCGCAAGCCTTGCAGGATCTCGCCGCGGCGGTGCAGCGGGCGTATTCTTACGGGGCCCTTCGCGTTAGCAAACGCGGTGAAGGTCGAACTTTGGCAGGTCTGAGCTTCGGTGGGCAAGGGGGGAAGGAGTGAACGAGGGTCGAGCGAAGTTGTTGCAGACAGATGGCGGGCCGCTGCTGTGCATTGCTTCCGATCTGGCCCATCATTGGGGCGGCATCGAGCGGTGCCTCGACGCGTCGGATAAGAATGCGGCGAGTGACTATGACAGAGCGTGTCGAACCAAGGACTATCTAGAGTTAGTTGATGTGCTGGGAAGTAATGCCATCGTGCTCGGCGATATCCCGCTGTCGACGGGCGTTTTGACGAGTCGGGTGGAAAACGCCTTTGTTTTCTACAGAATTTTGTTCACTGATTCCAACTTGGAGGCGGCGGAGTATGCGAGAAGAGAGGATTATCTCCGGGACTATGATGCGATTGAGAAGGTCGGATTCTTAGCCAGACACAGTCGCTATGTTCTGTTTGATGCTGCTGTGCCAGGCGAGAAAATTGAGGATAGTCTAGAATTCGCGGTGGCGCCGGGAGAATATATTGTTAATACGTATCGCATAAATCGACTTGAGAGGATGGATTTGATCATTCATCGGGCTGTGAAAGTATAGCTTGATGCCGTGGAGGATTGGAATCTGCGGTAGGTCCGCAGCGCGTCGCCGATCCGGTCGAGCTGGTGATCGGCGGCGTCCGGCCCGATGAACGGCTGCTCGCGAATGGAAGCGGGCGGAACTCCTCTCGGGCGCGAGATCCGAGGCCGCTCCATCGCGGCTGAAGACCGGCGGAGGCGAGGACCCGCCCCCCTCACGCCCTGTAGTTCTCCCCCCGCTCCGTGAACTGCGCGTTCTCCTCGCGGAGCTTCGCCGCCGCCTCGTCATAGAGGAACGGCAGGAAGGCGTAGCGCTTGCCCGCGGTGACCTTCGAGACGGCGTGCAGGAGCGAGCAGGAGAACACCACGGCGCCGCCGGCCGCCGGCTTGTAGGGGCGGGGGCCGTATTCGGGGAAGGTGACCTCGCCGCCCTCGTAGTCGTCGGACAGCAGCACCGAGACGGCGAAGCGGCGGTGCGCCGTGCCCCTCGTGGTGTTGTCCCGGTGCGGGCGGAAGTGGCCGCCGTCCTCCGCCGCATAGCAGGCGACGATGTAGCGCTCCATCCGCGTGCAGGCGAACTGGTGGACCTTCTCGATCTCCGGCACGACGCGTCGGATGATGCGGGCCCGCAAGGCGGCGGTGAGCTCCGGGTCCTTGATGCGCACGTCCTTGCGCCGCTTGTGGCCGGGGTTGACGACGCCGACAGTCCGGCCGTCGCGTTCCACCATGTAGCCGGACTCGTCGCCCCCTTCGCGCTCGTAGAGGTCGACCAGCGTGCGGCAGAGTTCCGGCTCGAACACCCGCGGCAGCACCAGCACCGGCGCCGGGATCTCGAAGCCGGCATGGCGCTCCGGCGGCGGCAGGGCGGCGACGAAGTCGAGGACGGCGCGGTCGCCGCCGCCGAGCGGGGCGACGTGGATGACCCGGAGCGTCGGGTCGAGCACCAGCCAGAAGCGCCGCACCGGGAAGTGGCCGGCGGCGGGGTCGGCGTCCTTCGGGATCGCGCCGTATTGGCGGCTCACCTGGCCGTCAAAATCGAGGAAGAAGCGGATGCCGGGATAGCGCTCGCGCAGGCGCCCCTCCGCCTCGTCGCGCGGATCGAGCGTGATGCCGAAGAAGCTCGCGCGGGCGTCGTCGAAGAGGTCGGACCGCTCCATCGCGGCGGCGATCGCCGCTCGGCCGGTCTCGTCGTTGGCGGAGGCGAAGAAGCACAGAACGATGTAGCGGCCGGCGACGGTGTCGAAGGCGTAGGTCGGCTTCTTCAGGGTGCGCTGGGTGAACCACGGCGCCGGGTCGCCCGGCGCGACGACGGCGAAGGAACGCGCCGCCGGGGTGGCGGGGGCCGCGTCGTCGGCCTCCGGGGTCGTGGCCGCCTCACTCATGGCGCGATGCCTCGCCGTCGTCGCCGCCGCGCGCCTCACCCCGCCTTGCGGAAGGGGTTGAGCTTCTTCACGACCGTCGAGATGCGATGGCGGCGCTGCTCGTAGGCGACGACGTCGGCGTCGGTGACCCAGTTCATCTGGATGGCGCGGCGCTTGCCGTCGAAGGGCTCGTGGCCGTGCCAGGAGGTGTCGGAGCGGCGGAAGACCAGCAGCGTGCCGCCGTGCGGCGGAACCTCGGCGACGTAGTCGTGGAGATCGGTGCCATTGCGCAGGATGCGCAAGCGGCCGCCGTCGGCATCCCAGGCCTCGTTCAGATAGACGAGGACGGTGATGATCTTGGTCTTCGAATCCGTGTGGATCTTGCCGTCGGTCGGCCGGCACCAGCCGCGCACCGTGTACATCGTCGGCCGGCCGGTGAGGTCGAGGCCGAACTTCTCCTCGATCGCCTTGCGGAAGGCGGGGCCGTCGAGCTCGGCCATGAGGGCGGCGAAGCGGCCGCGGATGGTGAGCTCCGAGGGGGGATGCGAGCCGGGGCCGGGCACCTCCGGATAGTCGGCGAGGATGCCGGCGAGCGCCTCGGGGCGCACGAAGGTCGGCACGACGATGTGGTCGTAGGGGTCGGTGGCGAGCGGGGTGGCCGCCAGCGCCGCCATGTCGAGGAAGCCGCCGGCGTCGGTGGCGGCCGGGCGGGCCTCGGCGGAACGGTGATCGGTCGAAAGGGTCATGGCCGAAAGGTCCTGGGCTCGTGCGGGCGATCCCGCTCCTCCGGTCGTCTCTCTGCCGGCGGATCACGCGGCAGCGGCGGGCACACCGCACCTCGCCTCAAAAGGCGGCGACCCTGTGGCCGCGGGCCGCCAGCAGCGCCGCGATACGGGCTGCGATCACGGCGTTGGCATTTAAGGGCTCATAGGTCCACGCGGCAAGGGAGCCGTCGGTGACGGCGGCGGCGAGCGCCGACGCATCGAGCCAGCGCATCGCGCCCGCCGCCACCATTGCCGCGTGGAAGGCGGCAAACTTCGGGGTGCCGCCGGAGAGCGGGAAGGCATAGACCGGCCGCCCGGTGTACGCGGCCTCGCCGAGCATGTTGACCGAATCGCAGGTGACGACGAGGGCTTCGGCGGCGCCGAGGATGCCGAAATAGGGGTTGTCGCCGTCGCGGCCGTTCCACAGCCAGCGGCGTCCGGCCGGCAGGGCGGCGGCGAGCGCCGCGTCGAGGGCGGCGAGGCTCGCCGGCGGCGTCCGCCGCGACGGCGTGACGACGACGCTGCCGCCGGTGCGGGCGGCGAGATCGGCCAGCGCCCCACCGAGGCGGGTCGCCTCCTCGGGCGAGAACGCATAGGCGCCGCTCGTGCCGCCGACGACGCCGCCGATCCACGGCCGCGGCAGTGGGCCGAGGCGGGCGGCGAGCGCCGTGGCGCCCCCGGCGAGACGGGGGCGGGTGAGCGTGTTCGGCGAGGTCAGCGTGGTGAGCACGTTCGGCCCGGAGAGGCCGTCGTGGACGTTGGTCCAGACGAGATCGAACCAGAAGAGCGGCGCCACCGGGTTCTGCAGGCAGACGACGAGGGTGCGGCCGGCCGAACGGCGGCGGATCATCCGCGCGTAGGGGACCGCCTGCCGGCCGGAGACGACGAGGAGGTCCGGCCACGGCGGGGCAACGGCGGGGTCCGCGGCAGCCGGTCCCCACGGCGCCAGCCAGCGCAACGGCGGCGGCGGGTCGACGCGCTTCACCACCGGGGCGAGGCCCAGCGCCTCGACGACGCCGATGCACTGCACCTCGTGGCCGATGCTGCCGGGCGTCAGCGCCCATGCTGTCAGCGGCTCGGCGGACGGCGCGGGGCTCGGCGCGAACGGGGAGGGGGAGGACACGGAGATCGAGTGACGCCGCTGTGGGAGGGGTGGATGCCGCTTAGGCCGGGCGGGCGCAGGGGTCAAGGCTCGCCCTCTGCGGGCGGGCCCGGGGCGGCCAGACATGACGCCAGACAAGACGAAAGAATCTGTCGCGTCGCGTTCCGAATCCAGGGCCTGCGTGCTATCAGCGGGTCCGTTCCGCTCGCCCGACCGCGGCACTCGCCCCGCCCCTGTCCACGCTCGACGAGGATGCCGTGAAGGTTCGTCTCGACGCGATCGACTGGCGCATTCTTCGCGAACTGCAGAACGACGGCCGCATCACCAACGTCGAGTTGTCGAAGCGCGTCGGTATCTCTGCGCCGCCGTGCCTCAGGCGCGTGCGGGCGCTCGAGGAAGCCGGCATCATCCTCGCCTACCGGGCGCTGCTCGACGAGAAGCAGGTCGGCTTCGACGTCGCGGCCTTCGCCTTCGTCGGGCTGCATTCCCAGGCGGAGCCGGACCTCACCGCCTTCGAGGCGCGGGTGCGCGGCTGGCCGGTGGTGCGCGAAGCCTGGATGTTGTCCGGCGAGATCGACTTCGTGCTGCAGTGCGTCGCGCCGAACCTGCGCGCCTTCCAGGACTTCGTCATCGGTGAACTGACCTCGGCGCCGAACGTCGCGAGCGTCCGCACCGCCCTGACCATCCGCCAATCGAAGAATGCACCGGTTGTGCCGATCGGCGAGGACGTCTGACCTTTCCCGCACCACCCCCTGTCGCACCGTGGGGTAGTGGAAGGCCGGGCGCCCATCCGAAGCGAGGGTGCGCCCTCTTGCCGGCGAAATATCCTTGAAACTCTGCCTTCGATATCCGCGGTTGCATTGACACGGCCGGCTCGGTCGGTAAGGCTCTGCCGCCCCGCTGAAATCAGAGGCTGCGAGTGGCTCGACGCATTGAAGCGACGCCTCGCATCTCGTGCCGCTTGGGGAAGCAGCCGGCCGCGGAGAGGGATCACTTGAGGAATACTCGGCCATTCGGAGTGCCGCGTGCAACTGCGGCGCAGGCGACTGCAATCTCGGATAGAGACGCGCGCGCATGCCGATAAACGGCGATACCGTTCTCGGCAGCAGGACCGATCTTCCCGGCTACTCCTCTCGTACCGAGGGCTACCGCCTGGCCGGACGCCCGGTCTCATCGACGCCAAGTGTGCCGGCTGGCGACGTGATGACGGCGCGGTCCGAGGATCGGCTGATCCTCTGGTACCAGCCGAAGATCGACGTGGCGACGCGCAAGCTCGCCGGGGCGGAGGGCTTGTTGCGCCTGGTCGATCCGGAGTTCGGCGTGCTGAGCCCGGCCGCCTTCCTGCCGAACCTCACCGGCATCGACATGGCGGTCATCACCGCCTTCGTGGCGGAGCGGGCGATCGCCGACTGGCTGCGCTTCGCCGATGCGGGCGAGATCGTCCGCCTGTCGATCAACGCCCCGCCGTCGACGCTCGAGACGGCCGACCTGCCGGAACTGTTCAGCGTCATCCGCCCGCGCCACCGCGACTGGCCGGGGCTGACGGTGGAGATGACGGAAGCCGAGATCATCGGCAGCCTGGAGGCGGTGAACGACGCCATCCACCGCATGACGCAGCAGGCGATCTCGATCTCGATCGACGATTTCGGCGCCGGCTACTCGTCGCTCGCCCGGCTGAAGGAAGTGCCGTTCTCGGAGATCAAGATCGACCGCGGCCTCATCCGCGGCTGCGACCGCGACCCGAGCATCCGCTATTTCCTCAAGGCCATCCGCGACTTCGCCCACTACCACGGCGCCCGCGTGGTGGCTGAGGGGGTGGAGACGACGGCGGAGTTCCGCGTCGTCGCCGACCTCGGCATCGACGAGGCGCAGGGCTTCCTGTTCGCCAGGCCGATGCCGCCGGACGATTTCCTGCGGGCGATCCGCCGGCCGTCCTGGTTCGAGTAGGGTCTGTGCCACGCCGGCCTTGAAGCGGCCTCGGCGCCACGGCGAGCGCCGCACGCTCGGGATGCTGCTGCGAGAACCCGGAAACGAAAAGGCCCGGCCGCTGTCAAGCGGCGCGGGCCTCGATCTCGAGGAACTGGTCGACGCCGCCGCTGTGCCACGCGGCGGGTCGCTCAGGCGTTGGCGGGGATGAACTTGACCGCGACGATCTCGAAGGAGCGCGCGCCGCCGGGGGCTACGACCTCCACCTGGTCGCCGACGCGCTTGCCGATCAGGGCACGGGCAATCGGCGAGGAAATCGAGACGCGGCCCTGCTTTACGTCGGCCTCGACGTCGCCGACGATCTGGTAGACCTTCGCCTCCTCCGTGTCCTCGTCGACGAGGCTGACGGTGGCGCCGAACTTGATGGTGTCGCCGGAGAGCTTGGAGACGTCGATCACCTCGGCCCGCGAGATCTTGTCCTCGAGCTCGGCGATGCGGCCTTCGTTGTGGCTCTGCGCTTCCTTGGCGGCGTGATACTCGGCGTTCTCCGACAGGTCGCCGTGGGAGCGCGCCTCCGAGATGGCGGCAATGATGCGGGGGCGCTCGACCGAAGTCCGATGCTTGAACTCCGCCTCGAGAGAGGCGAAACCGGCGGCCGTCATCGGGACCTTTTCCATCGACCTTCAGACCCTCACGTCCGCCGCGGATCACGGCCCGCGGCAACAGACATCACAGGCGGTCCACCTCAGCGAGGCAGGCCACCGCCCAGAGCTTCATACGGCCGCGGTGAAGTAGGATTGCAGCGGACGGACTTCAAGCTCTCCGCTGCTCCAGGCTTCGATCCCCCAAGCCGCGGCGACCGCACCAGCGACGGTCGTGTAGTACGGCACCCGGTGCTGGAGGGCTGCCCGCCGCAGCGAGCGGCTATCCGCCAGCGCCTGCGCCCCTTCCGTCGTGTTGATGACGAGTTGGACGCCGCCGTTGGTGATAGCATCGACGATGTGCGGCCGGCCTTCAAGCACCTTGTTGATCTTGGCGCAGGGCACGCCGTGGTCGGCGAGATAGCGCTGCGTGCCGCTGGTGGCGATGATGCGGAAGCCCTGTTCGGCGAGGAGTTCGGCCGCCGGCAGGATGCGCGCCTTGTCGCCGTCGCGCACCGAGATGAAGACGGTGCCCTCGGTCGGCACCGGCGTGCCGGAGCCGATCTGCGACTTTGCGAAGGCCATCGGGAAGTCGCGGGCGAGCCCCATCACCTCGCCGGTGGAGCGCATCTCCGGGCCGAGGATGGTGTCGACACCGGGGAAGCGGGCGAACGGGAAGACGGCTTCCTTGACGGCGACGTGGCCGAGCGTCTTCTGCGTCAGCCCGAAGCTCGCAAGGCTCTCCCCGGCCATGACGCGGGCGGCGATCTTGGCGAACGGCACGCCCACCGTCTTGGCGACGAAGGGCACCGTGCGTGAGGCGCGCGGGTTGACCTCGAGCACGTAGATGACGCCGTCCTTGATGGCGAACTGCACGTTCATCAGGCCGCCGACGTCGAGCGCCAGCGCCATCGCCCGGGTCTGCCGCTCGAGCTCGGCGATCGTCTCGGGCGAAAGCGAGCGTGGCGGCAGCGAGCAGGCGCTGTCGCCGGAGTGGATGCCCGCCTCCTCGATGTGCTCCATGATCCCGCAGACGAAGACGTCCCGACCGTCGCAGAGGGCGTCGACGTCGACCTCGATCGCGTCGGACAGGTAGCGGTCGAACAGGAGCGGCGTCTTGCCGAGAACCGTGTTGATCTGGCCGGTCTTGTCGTTCGGGTAGCGCGCCTTGACGTCCTGCGGCACCAGCGCCGGCAGGGTGCCGAGCAGGTAGTCTGAGAATGTCGCCTCGTCGCGGATGATCTCCATCGCCCGGCCGCCGAGGACGTAGGACGGCCGCACCACGAGCGGGAAGCCGAGCTCGGCGGCGACGAGCCGGCTCTGCTCGACGGAGTAGGCGATGCCGTTCATCGGCTGGCGCAGGCCGAGCTTGTCGAGCAGGCGCTTGAAGCGGTCGCGGTCTTCGGCCAGGTCGATCGCATCCGGCGAGGTGCCGAGGATCGGGATACCGGCCGCCTGCAGGCCCTCGGCGAGCTTCAGTGGCGTCTGGCCGCCGAACTGCACGATGACGCCGACAAGTTCACCCTTCGTCTGCTCGACACGCAGGATCTCGAGCACGTCCTCCACCGTCAGCGGCTCGAAGTAGAGCCGGTCGGAGGTGTCGTAGTCGGTCGACACCGTCTCCGGGTTGCAGTTGACCATGATCGCCTCGAAGCCCTGGTCGCGAAGGGCGAAGGCGGCGTGGCAGCAGCAATAGTCGAACTCGATGCCCTGGCCGATGCGGTTCGGGCCACCGCCGAGGATGACGACCTTGCGGCGGTCGGTCGGGCGCGCCTCGTCGGCGAGCGCGCCGGCGAAGGGCGTCTCGTAGGTCGAGTACATGTAGGCGGTCGGAGCGGCGAACTCGGCGGCGCAGGTATCGATGCGCTTGAAGGCCGGCCGCACATCGAGCTTCGCCCGCAGCGCCGCCACGTCGGCCTCGGCGAGGTTCGCCAGCCGGGCGAGGCGGGCGTCGGAGAAGCCCATCGCCTTCAGCGAGCGCAGTCCGGACGCTGTCGGCGGCAGCCCGTGGGCGCGCACCTTCGCCTCGGTGTCGACGATCGCCTGGATCTGCTCGATGAACCACGGGTCGATGCGGCAGGATTCGAGGATCTGGGCGTGGTCGACGCCAAGCCGGAGCGCCTGCGCCACCTTCAGGATGCGGTCCTGGGTGGGGACGGCGAGCGCGGCGCGGATGGCGTTCTTGTCGTCGCCGAGGCCGAGGCCGGGAATCTCGATCTCGTCGAGGCCGGTGAGGCCTGTCTCGAGGCCGCGCAGCGCCTTCTGGAAGGATTCGGCGAAGGTGCGGCCGATCGCCATGACCTCGCCGACCGACTTCATCGAGGTTGTCAGCACCGGGTCGGCGCCGGGGAACTTCTCGAAGGCGAAGCGCGGGATCTTGGTGACGACGTAGTCGATCGTCGGCTCGAAGGACGCCGGCGTCGCGCCGCCGGTGATGTCGTTCTCGAGCTCGTCCAGCGTGTAGCCGACGGCGAGCTTGGCCGCGACCTTGGCGATCGGGAAGCCGGTCGCCTTCGAGGCGAGCGCCGACGACCGCGAGACGCGCGGGTTCATCTCGATGACGATGAGGCGGCCATCGGCCGGGTTGACGGCGAACTGCACGTTGGAGCCACCGGTCTCCACCCCGATCTCGCGCAGCACCGCCAGCGAGGCGTCGCGCATGATCTGGTATTCCTTGTCGGTCAGCGTCAGCGCCGGCGCCACCGTGATCGAATCGCCGGTGTGCACGCCCATCGGGTCGATGTTCTCGATCGAGCAGATGATGATGCAGTTGTCGTCCCGGTCACGGACGACCTCCATCTCGTACTCCTTCCAGCCGAGCACCGATTCCTCGATAAGCACCTCGTTGGTCGGGGACGCGTCGACGCCGCGCTCGACGATCTCGATGAACTCTGCCTTGTTGTAGGCGATGCCGCCGCCGGTGCCGCCCATCGTGAACGAGGGGCGGATGATCGCCGGCAGGCCGATGATGTCGAGCGCCGGCAGCGCCTCGGAGAGCGAATGGGCGAGGATGGAGCGCGGCGTCTCCAGGCCGATCCGCTTCATCGCCTCGCGGAAGAGCTCGCGGTCCTCCGCCATGTCGATCGCCTCGGCTGTGGCGCCGATCATCTCGACGTTGAAGCGCTCGAGAACGCCCATCCGGCGCAGCGACAGCGCGGTATTGAGGGCCGTCTGGCCGCCCATCGTCGGCAGCAGCGCGAAGCCGCCCTTCACGGTCTGCCGCTCCACCTCGATGATGCGCGCGACCACCTCGGGCGTGATAGGCTCGATGTAGGTAGCGTCGGCGAGATCGGGGTCCGTCATGATCGTCGCCGGGTTCGAATTCACCAGGACGATCCGGTAGCCCTCGGCCTTCAGCGCCTTGCAGGCCTGCGTGCCGGAATAGTCGAACTCGCAGGCCTGGCCGATGACGATCGGGCCGGCACCGATGATGAGGATGGTGTCGATGTCGGTGCGTTTCGGCATGGGATCCCGTGGCCGTGCGCGCACCGTCCATCGCGGCTCGTGGCCGGCGCGGTCGGTGCGGTCATGAGGGGGAGCGCGAGGCTCGCGGGCTTATAGGGGAAACGGCCGGGCTCTGGAAGGGTCTTGCCAAGGGTCCGGCGGGGTCGGGTTCAGCCGGCCGCGGGCGCCTCGGTGGGAGCGGCGTCCTGCAGGCGCGACTCCGATACCCCGTCGAAATCGGCGACGCCGTGGGCCAGCGCCGCGCAGGCGAGGCGCACGGTCTTCGGGATCACCACCGGCTTCCCGTCGCGCTTGCCCTTCTCGTAATACTGGATCATCCGCTTCTTCAGGCCGAGCCGGTCGGCCGCGTCGCGCTGCTTGAGCCCGAGCGTCTTGCGCCAGGCGCGGAATTGCTCCGGCGCCATTACCTGCTCTTCGTCGAGCGTGTCCTCGTCGTCCTGGCGACGTGCCATCGACCGCGTCCTTTTCGTCGGTTTGCTGCCGCGCGCCTGCGAGAGCCGCGACTCCAACGGCCGTAGCACGGCGAGAGAGCCGGCTGCCACGCAAAAAGGCGCGCTGGTTGCGCTTTCTCTCTTGAACATGACGCACGAGGTGCGCATATTCCCAACCAAGGCGCACGCAGTGCCGCTCTGCCGCCCACCGCGGCAGAGCGTGGCGGCGTCGCCGAAACCCGGTCCAGCAGAAAACTGGTCGAGCAACCACGAGGAGGCCCTGCGATGCTGAACACGCTCATTCTCGCGCGTGCCGTCGTCATCGACGAGCGCCTGGACGGCAGCCACAATCCGCCCGAGGGGCGGATCGCCGCCGCCGCGGGCTGGCCGATGCCACGGTGGCTGCGCGCCCTGTTCGCCTGACGCGCTCGACGTCCGCACCCTTCGGGGCGGACCTCGCGGTCCGGCGGGGCACGGGGCAGGGGGCGCTGCGACGGTGACGTCGCGGCGCCCCTTTCGCGTTCGGGATGTCCGCGGTCCCGCGACGCGTGTCCGCTTCTCCGCGGGCGGCCACTTCGCCGCGCCACGAGCGCGGTGGCCCGAGGGAACCTTATCGTCGGCGCTGCGTCTGATATGCTGCGACTGCGCCCGGCGGGGGCCGCGGCGCCACGGGGATGCGGCTATGCGTTGGCAAGGGCGGCGGGAAAGCCAGAACGTCGAGGATCAGCGCGGCGCCGGTGGCGGCGGGGGATTCGGGGGCGGCTTCGGCGGTGGCGGCGGCGGCTTCCGTCTGCCGACCGGCGGCGGCCGCGGCCCGATGCTGGGCGGCGGCCGCGTCAGCATCTGGGTCCTCATCGTCGTCGGCATCGTCCTGTGGTTCATGGGCATCAACCCGCTGGTGCTGCTCGGCATCGACACCGGACCGACGGTGGAGCAGTCGCAGCCGCGGGCCCCCGCACCGGGCGGTCAGGCCGGCAATCCCGGCGGGCAGGTGACGACGCGGACCACGTCAGCGCCGGGCTCCTCCGGCGCTTCGGGTGCGCAGTCGGCCGATGAGATGAAGCGGTTCGTGTCGGTGGTTCTGGCCGAGACGGAGGACGTCTGGCAGGAGCTCTTCAGGGTCGCCGGCCAGCGCTACAAGGACCCGACGCTCGTCCTGTTCTCGGGCGGCGTGTCGTCCGCGTGCGGCTTCGCCAGCTCGGCGAGCGGTCCGTTCTACTGCCCGGGCGACAGCAAGGTCTATCTCGACACCGAGTTCTTCGACGAGCTCGACCGCCGCTTCGGAGCGCCGGGCGACTTCGCCCAAGCCTACGTCATCGCCCACGAGGTCGGCCACCACGTGCAGAACCAGATCGGGGTGCTGCCGAAGTTCAACCAGATGCGGCAGCGGTTGAGCCCCGCGGAGGCGAACGCCATGTCGGTGCGCGTCGAGCTGCAGGCCGACTGCTTCGCCGGCGTGTGGGCGCACTTCACCGACCAGAAGGGATTGCTGGAGGCGGGCGACCTCGACGAGGCGCTGAACGCCGCCCAGCAGATCGGCGACGACACCCTGCAGAAGCGCCAGCAGGGCTACGTCGTACCGGAGAGCTTCAACCACGGCACCTCCGAACAGCGCGCGCGCTGGTTCCGCACCGGCTTCGAATCCGGTCGCGCCGACACCTGCGACACCTTCAACGCCGATCGTCTCTGACGACGGTCGCCTCCGGCGCCGCACGGCCCTTGAGGCCGAGTGGCCGGACCGGCGGCATCACGACGGCTTGCCCGCCGGGAGCGTGACGGCGATTGTCGCGGCGGCGAGGGACGGAGTCGCAGCGATGAACGACGATGCGGTGCGGGCGCTCGCCCGCAGCCTTCTCGACGCTGGTGTGGGCGAACTGACGACGCGGGAGCGCAAGGTGATCCTGAGGATCGCCGAGCGGACATCGGTCTCCCGCGACGTCAACACCCAGTTCGACGAGCAGCTGTCGTTCGGCGACCGCCTCGCCGACCAGGTGGCGGCAGTGGGCGGCTCGTGGTCCTTCATCATCGCCTTCGGGGCGGTGATCGTCGGATGGGTGGGGCTGAACTCGGTTCTGCTCGCGCAGTGGGGCGAGCCCTTCGACCCCTATCCCTACATCTTCCTCAACCTGATGCTGTCAATGCTGGCGGCCATCCAGGCGCCGGTCATCATGATGTCGCAGAACCGCCAGGCCGAGAAGGATCGCCTCGCCGCCACCCACGACTACGAGGTCAATCTGAAGGCCGAGATCGAGATCATGGCGCTGCACGACAAGCTCGACCAGCTGCGCACCGAGCACATCGCCGGACTGGTGCAGCGGCTCGACCGCCTGGTGGAGGGGCGCGGCACCGGCGGCGATCAGGCCGCCTGACGCGCGACTAGCCGGACCAGCCGCGATCCGCTCGGATCACTCCGCCCGCTCGGGCAGCGGTTCCTCGCCCTTGGCGGCGCGGATGAGGTTGACGAAGCGGGTGAACAGATAGTGGCTGTCGCGGGGGCCGGGCGAGGCCTCGGGGTGGTACTGCACCGAGAACACCGGCCGGTCCTTCAGCCGGATGCCGCAGTTCGAGCCGTCGAAGAGCGACACGTGCGTCTCCTCGACCGCCTCCGGCAGGCTGCCGCGCTCGACGGCGAAGCCGTGGTTCATCGAGGTGATCTCGACCTTGCCGGTGGTGTGGTCCATCACCGGATGGTTCGCGCCGTGGTGGCCCTGGTGCATCTTCGCGGTGGTGCCGCCAAGCGCGATGCCGAGCATCTGATGGCCGAGGCAGATGCCGAACACCGGCAGGCCGGCATCGACGACGCCGCGGATCGCCGGCACGGCGTACTCGCCGGTGGCGGCGGGGTCGCCGGGGCCGTTCGACAGGAAGACGCCGTCGGGCTTGTGGCCGAGGATGTCCTCGGCGGTGGCGGTCGCGGGAACGACGGTGACGCGGCAGCCCTGGTCGGCGAGCAGGCGCAGG
>CALRZT010000055.1:0-18913 GCA_943372725.1 Pseudoxanthobacter soli DSM 19599 | reverse complement strand
ACCGCCACCACGTTCAGCCCAACCCCCGACAGACCCTCCAGCATGTCGAGAAAGGACCGCTCCCCCCCATACCGCTCCCGACCAACAACATGCGCAACAACCAGAACGCTCCCAACCAAAGGGTCGTACGGGAGAAGACCGGGGAGCTCCTGCGGCGCCGTCACCCGCGCTACCGCCGCGACCGGTCGCCCGTCGAACGTCCCCGGCCGGGCTGCGCCGTTGCGCGGCACGTCGAGATCCTGGCCGAAGCGCAGATAGTGGGTGAACGGGTCGACCGCGGGCGGCAGACCGAGTTCCCGCCGGTAGAAGCGGGGATCGAAATCCGCCCGCGGCGAGTATCCCTCGCGCCAGCCGCGCGACAGGTAGTGCAGCAGCGGGTTGAGGCCCTGTCGCGCCACTTGCGGATGCCGGGCGAGATAGTGGTCGGCGTCGAACAGCGGATGCGGCGCCACCTGCAGCCGCGACGGAACCTTGGCGAGATAGTCGGCGAGCGGCGGTCCGGCGTAGGAGTCCTTCAGCATCCGGCCGGCCTTGTAGAAGGCCGGATCGAAGAGCGGATGGGGCGCCACGTCCCCGTCGCCGCGTCCGGCGAGGAGGTCGATCAGCGGGTGCAGGCCGCCCGTCTCGCCGCCGACGGCAACGAGATAGTGGTCGACGTCGAACGCCGGTGAGGGCGACAGCAGGCGGTCCATGCCGGCGCGGAAGAAGTGCGCGAGCGGGCTCTCGGCATCGTCCCGGCCGAGGCGCGCGACGGTGCGGTAGTGGGCAACCGTGAACAGCGGGTGCGGGTCGCCGACGTCGGCGTCGTCGGGCGCCGCCCGCTGCGACAGATAGGCCTGGAGCGGGCTGTCGCCGGCGGCCGGCCGGCCCTCGCGGCCGAGGAAGCCCGCCCAGAACAGCGGGTTCGGCTCACGCCCCTCGCCACGGCCATGCAGCAGGTAGTGCATCAGCGGCGACAGCCCGGCCCCGGCGACGTCCGGGCTGCGGTTCAGGTAGTGGACCGTCGAGAAGGCCCGGTGCGGGTCGAGGCCGCTCCGCCAGCCGATGGTGTCGTAGTGGAGCAAGAGGTCGACGGCGCCGCGCAGCGCCGGCGGCAGCTGCTCGCCATAGAAGGCGGCGTCGAACAGCGGATGCGGCGACAGGCCGGCCGCCGCCCCCGACGCGAGATAGTGGAGGAGTGGCGGCACGTCCGCGTCGCCGCGAAGATGGGCGGCGCGGTAGTGGCGTGTCGAGAACAGCGGCGACGGGTCGAGCCCTGCGCGGTGACCCTCGGCGAGATAGTGCTCGAGGAGCGCCGTCCGCCCCGATCCCGGTAGCCCGGCCTGCTCGGCATAGTAGGACGGCAGGAAGTGGCTCGGCGCGAGCCGGGCGGCGAGGCGCGCGGCGCGGCTGCGGGCGAAGACCACCGAGCGCGCGGGCGGCCGCGCGAGGCCGGCCCGCCCGAGCTGCTCCTCGACCGGCGGCAGCGGCGCGAGCGGCAGCTCGAGCCGGGCGGCGAGCACCGGCCCGTAGGTGCTTCGCCGGCCGTCGGCCGGCTGCAGGGCGGCCCGGGCGGTGCGCAGCACGAGGTGCGCCCGCTCCACGCGTCCCCGCCAGTCCGTCTCGATCAGCCGCACGGCCGCCCGCGTCATCGTGCGGCTGCGGTCGGCGGCGGCGCGGAGATCGTCGGCGGCGCTGGCGAGGCGGCGGTTGTCGGTGGCGAGGCGCTCGCGCTCCTCCGCCTCGCGACGCCGCTCCGGCCAAAGCCGCTCGAGCTCGAGATGCAGGCCGTCGATTTCCTTGCGCATCGAATCGCGTTCGCGGCGCGCCTGGTCGCGCTCGCGGCGCGCCGTCTCGCGTTCGCGGGCGACGCGGTCGCGCTCGGCGCGCATCGCCCCGACGCGCTCCTGCAACTCGCCCGCCAGCGCCTCGGCCCGCGTCCGCTCCGCCTGGATGCGCGCGAGTTCCGTCTCCAGCGCGGCGACGTCGACGGCGTCCGCGGCCTTGGCCTGGCCAACGCCGAGGACGCCGTCGCGCATCAGCGACGCCGCGAGCGCGGCGAGGCGCTCCGCCGTGAGGGCCGCGCGCGCCACCGGATCGTCGATCCCGCCCGCGATCGGCGCGTCCGCCGACAGCGCGACGAGGGCCGCCTCGATGCGGGCGGGGGCATCCGCCGCGGCGGCCTCGCCGCCGTCGGCCGGCGCCTCGGCGCCGTGGCCGAAGACGGCGGCGGTCCGCTCGGCCAGCGCGGCCAGCGCGGCGAGCCGGGCGGCGGCCTCGTCCTCGCGGGCGCGCACGCGACGGCGTTCGGCCCGCACGTCCTCGGCGATCGCCTGCGCGGCATCGCCGTCGAGGCGGCGGCGGACCTCGTCGAGCATCGCTTGCGCCGAAACGTCGGCGGGATCGCGGACGAGGCGGCGGAACGCCTCGTAGACGGCGAGCACGTCGCGCGGCACGTCGGTGCGGCCGGCGAGGGCGATGCGGTGGTGGCGCTGGCCTTCCGACAGGAAGTCGCCGATCGCCGTGGCGGCGGCGTCCGCGCCGATCGGCCACGGGACGGCGAGGCGCTCGCCGATGCGGCCGGCGACGTCGCGCCAGTCGGACAGGAGGTCGTCGTAAGGCACGAACAGGCGCGGCAGCGCACGGGTGTTCGCCTCGCCCTCCAGCATGTAGCGCAGCCACAGCTGCAGCCCGCGGGCGAGGTCCATGCCGTCGCGGGCCCGCAGCGATTCGGCCACCTCGAGGGGGTTGCGCACCGGGTGGACTGCGATCGCCCGCACCGTCATCGGCCGCATCCGCTTCAGCCAAAGCGGCAGCGTGCGGCTGAGCCGCGGATCCTTCAGCAGCCACAGCGGCCGGCCGACATAGTTGCGGCGGAGCGCGCTCGTCACCGGCTTCTCGAGCGCCAGCGCCTCCGGCGTGTCGAACCAGCCGGGCGGGAACGGCAGCAGGCTGTCCCATGACAGGTCCGCTGCCGCCAGGATACGGTCGTTGACGCGGACGACGTCAGACGGCTCCCAGTGCCCGAGAGCGTTCGCCTTGGTGGCGCCGAGCAGGCGGTCCGGCAGGTTCGCGCCGAGCAGGTTGAGCACGCGGGCAAAGGCCGACGAGCCGCTGCGGTGCATCGGCACGACGAACAGGCAGTGGGTTGCATCCGTCATCGTACGGCAGCACCTCGCACTGGCCGCGTCCGGCCGGTGGTCGCCGCGGCCCGGTGGATGGCACCGGTGGATGCCCAACCGGCGGCGAGAACGGGCGAATGCGGTCGAAGAATCGGCCCGAGCGGCCGATCGCGGCTAGTCGATTAGCCCAGGTGCCGCCGCGAGGATACCCCCCGCGGGTGCCTCACTCGGCGGCCATCGCCGCCACCGCCCGGTCGATCGCCGCCGCCGTCTCCGCAGGAAGCCCCGGATAGGGCTCGAAGGCCGTCTCGATCGCCGTGTCGTGGAAGAGCACGCCGTCGGCAGCGGGCAGGAAGCGCCGCGCCACGGCGGCGTTGCTCGCCGCACAGCGGGAGAGGATGTCGGCGCGCTCCGCCGGAGAGAAGAAGAAGCGCCAGGGGGCGGGATCGGGGTTCACCTGCGACCACTGCTCGAGCGCCCGCCTGAGGCGCTGCCGCTCAGGCCCGGCGAGATCGCGGCGCGCGGCGCGCAGATAGGCGAGGGCGTGGCGCGACAGCCGCTCGTTGCGGGCCGGCGGCTCGTCGAGGTCCGCCGGCACCGGCAGACCGGCGGTGCGGAAGAAGAAGGCCATCAGCCCGCCCGAAAGGTTCGCCGGTTCGAAGACGCCGATGTGCAGGTGCGCGTCGCCGAAGACGTCGGCCCAGCGCCCGACGCGGCCGGCATAGTTGAGGGTGGAGACCCGCGCCGCCAGCCAGGCCTGCGGCTCGAGGTCGGTCTCGCCGACCTTAAGCTGGTGCTGGTAGAGCGAATCGAGCCAGCGGTCCTGGCGGCGCAGGATGACGAGGATCTCGACGGTGAAGCCATCGAAGAACGTCCGCACGTCGTCGATCGAGCGCGCATTGAACAGCGCTTCGGAACTGACCACCACCGTGTCGGCGGTGGACTGCGCGACCTCCTCGTCGAGGCTCGCCCTGAGGCTCGCGGCATCCTCGCGGCGGATCCAGGCGGCGTTGCCAGCGGGCAGGAACAGCGCCGCGATGCGGTGATGCGCCGCGCCCTGGCGGCCGGCCTGCGGATAGAGCACGCCGGCCTCGCGCCCGAGCCGCCGCCGGTTGTGGGCGAAGAAGTCCTGGATGGTGGAGGTGCCGGTCTTCGATTGCCCGACGTGCAGGATCAGCCGCTTCGTCATCCACCCCTCGTCGCGCCGACGCGCCGGCACCGCGGCCCGTCGTCCGTCTGCTCCGGGTCCGTACCCGGGTCGTCGCCCGAGCCGTGGCGGATCGCATGAACGGCGGGAGAGCGCAACCTCGATCCCCGAGACGGCTCAGCATCCACGGGCCGGACGCGCCGTCCCGGTCGCCGCGGCGCGGCGGCGTCAGCCTCGCCTTGCGCGGCCGGGGCCGATCTGCGAGGGTCCGACGCCTTCAGGCATGCGGCCGGTCCGGAACCGCCGCGTCCCGCCCACGACCGTCGATCGAGCATGACCTATTCAGGCCGCGTCCCGAATTTCTTCGTCCCCGGCGTGCAGAAGGCCGGAACGACCTATCTCTGCCGCCAGATCGCCCGCCACCCCGACATCTTCTTCTCGAAGATGAAGGAGCCGCACTTCTTCCATCAGAAGTCGTTCACGGAAGCGGCGATCGAGGAATACCTGGCGACCCACTTCGCCGACGCCGGCGACCAGCGATGGGTAGGCGAGGGGTCGACGCGCTATTTCCAGTCGGACGAGGCGGCGGCGCGCATCGCGAATCGCTTCGGCACCGACCTCCGCTTCATCGTCGCGTTCCGCCAGCCGACCAAGAAGGCGGTGTCGCTCTATCTGCACAACTTCAAGCGCGGCCGGCTGACGGGTCGCGAGAGCATCCTGCAGATGAAGGCGGGCGGCGTCGCGGTGGTGCCGTTCAGCCTGTTCGCCCAGGGCTGCCGCACCTACATCGACACCTTCGGCCGCGAGCGCATCCACTTCATGCGCTACGACGATCTCATGGCCGACCCGCTCGGCTTCGTGAATTCGGCCCTCGCCTTCCTCGATCTCGCGCCGATCGAGCGGACGAGCGAGAAGCTCGCGAACGCCGGCTACAACCTCTCCTGGGAGGGCGAGGAACTGGTGGCGCAGATCCCGGCCGAGGGCCTCGCGCCCGGCCAGGTGCGCCCCCGCTTTCCGCGCGCCGAACTCGAGGACCTGCACCGCATGTTCCTGCAGGACATCGCCGAGACGGCGGCCCTCAGCGGGCTCGACCTCGGCCACTGGTGGGACTTCCCGACCTTCCTCAACAAGCCGAGCATCGATCCGGCCGATTCGCTGCGGCGCGGCGCGGGGCGGCAGCGCGCCGAGGGCAAGGGCCCGGGCGGCGGCAAGGGCCCGGGCGGCAAGGGGCCGGGCGGCAAGGGTCCGGGCCGACAGGAGGCCAGGCGGGTCGCTCCCTGACGGTGGGCGAGCCGGCCGGGTGCCGGTGGCCATGAGCCCGCCGGGGCCGGCTCCACCTGACGACCGAGGGCGCAGTGCGGGTGGCGCCTCCGGGTACCAGCGGCGGCCGCGATCAGCGGAACCGCTTCGGGATGGTGTCGAACCGTTCGGTGCGCGACCAGACGACGTCCTCCCGCAGCTTGCGGGCGGGCACGCCGGCATAGATGCAGTGGGCATCCAGGTCGCCGCCGGCGATCGCCATCTGTCCGACCACCGTGCCCGTGCCGATGCGCGTCCCCTTGTTGACCCGACAGCCGTTGCCGAGCCAGACGTGCGCGCCGACGACGACGTCGGCGGAGGCATTGAGGCGCACGCCGGTGCCGCGCTCGAAGATGCCGTGGTGGTCGCTCGTGCGCACGACGACGCTGTTCGACACCATGCAGTCGTCACCGAGGATGAGCGACCGGCCGTGGCGCTCGCACAGGAGCGTGCCCGACTCAAAGGTGACGTCGCCGCCGACGGCGACGGTGTTGTCCTCGCCGACCGTCTTGATGACGACGTTGCTGAGCCGCGTGTCGGGACCGATGTAGATCAGGTTGCCGCTGCCGCGCAGCGTCATCGTCACCTTGCTCAGCCGAACGTTCGGCGCAAGCACGATGAAATTGCCCTCGCCACCCATCTCGACGGCGCAGCCGCGCGACAGCGAAACGCCCTCGCCGATCGAGACGCCGCGGACGTCGGTGACGTCGGCGAGCGCCATCGCGCCGACATCCTCCCGCCGCAGCGGCCGCAGCACCGAGGCGTCGCACAGCGCCACCTCGCCCCCGAGGTCGGCGACGGTCGTCGCGAGCGTCTGCAGGCGCACGGCGGCGGCCGCCAGGGCCGCAGGCTCGTCCGCCTCGTCCGTCTGGACGGCCACGAGGCGGGCGGCTGCGGCGAGCTCGGCCTCACTCGGTGGACGCGGCGCGCTCGGAAACAGCGTGCCGAGCACGATGCGCAGGCCCTGCCGTGTCCGTCGGCGGACGTACTCGCTCGTGCGGCCGGCGAGGCCTGGCCTTTCGTCGGGAGTTTCCATCTCGCCTCCACACCACCGGCACGACGGCGACCGCGACGGACCCCGAACGACCTCGGAGGCCCGAGGCGTGCTTAGCGGCTCGGCGCCGGTCCGTCGAGCGCCGCGGCGCTTCGCACCTGTACACGCGCGCCGCCGCTGCGCTATCTCCTCCCATGCGGATGTCCCGGAAACGCGGACGCCGCGCGTCGGGATCACACAGTGAGGGGCGGCCGATGTCGGGACCGTTGAACGGCAGGCTCGTAACGGTGTTCGGCGGCTCCGGGTTCATCGGACGGCACGCCGTGCGGGCGCTGGCGAGAGCCGGGTGGCGGGTCCGCGTCGCAGTGCGGCGCCCCGATCTCGCGGGCTTCCTGCAGCCGCTCGGCGCCGTCGGCCAGATCCAGGCCGTGCAGGCGAACCTGCGCTATCGCTGGTCGATCGAGCGGGCGCTCGAGGAGGCCGACGCCGTCGTCAACCTCGTCGGCATCCTCGCGCCCTCCGGCCGCCAGAGCTTCGAGGCGGTGCAGGCCTTCGGCGCGCGGGCGATCGCCGAGGCGTCGAAGGCGGCCGGCATCACCAATCTCACCCACGTCTCGGCGATCGGCGCCGATCCCGCCTCGCCGGCCCTCTATGCCCGCAGCAAGGCGCAGGGCGAGGCCGGCGTCCTCGCCGCCGTGCCCGAGGCGGTCGTGCTGCGGCCCTCGATCGTGTTCGGGCCCGAGGACGAGTTCTTCAACCGCTTCGCCAAGATGGCGCAGATCTCCCCGGTGTTGCCGGTGATCGGCCCGGACACGCGCTTCCAGCCGGTTTTCGTCGGCGACGTCGCGGCGGCGATCCTTGCCGCGGTCTCGGGGCGAGCCCGGCCGGGCACGATCTACGAGCTCGGCGGCCCGGAGGTGCTGACCTTCCGCCGGTGTCTCGAGGTGCTTCTGGCGGAGATCTACCGGACGCGACCGATCGTGTCGGTGCCGTTCTGGGCGGCGAAGCTGCAGGGGCGCGTGCTGCAGATGCTGCCGGGCGCGCCGCTGACGCTCGACCAGGTGCTGATGCTTGAGCGCGACAACATCGTGTCGGCCGCGGCCGAGGCGGAAGGTCGCACGCTCGCCGGCCTCGGCGTCGACCCGACAAGCCTCGAGGCGATCCTGCCGACCTATCTCGCGCAGTACCGCGTGCAGGGACAGTTCGCCGACCGCCGCTCGGCCTGAGGCCGGCAGCGCGCCCGGCGCTGCCGAACCTCAACGCTGCGGCGTCACCGAGAACCGGCTCTCGAAGCCGTTGGGATCGAGCGGATCGCCCGGCTGGCGCTCCGGTGCGGCCGGCGCCGGCGGCGCGGCCGTCGTGCCCTCGGTCGCGCCGGGCATCGGGACGGCGGCCGGCGCGTCGGCGGGGGGCGCCTCGCCGTTGATCGGCAGGTCGATCGGGTCCTTCACCTTGACGGTGGTGGTGGTGACGAGGCGGGCGCCGTCGTCGGCCGGCATGGCGGCCGTGCCGGTGCCGGGCAGTGCCAGCGCCCCGGTCATCCACAGACCGGCGAGGCCGGCGAGCCCGACGCCGATGCGCCACCAGGCGAACGGCGCGAAGCCCGAGCGGGCGACGAAATCGAGCAGCTTGCGGACGACGAACAGCGCCGCCAGGAACGCCGCGACGAAGCCGACGGCGATCGTCACCGCCTCGTTCGGGTCGATCCGGTCGAAGTTCTTGTAGAGGTCGTAGGCGAAGGCGCCGGCCATCGTCGGCAGGGCGAGGAAGAACGAGAACTCGGCCGCCGCCCGCTTCTCGGCCCCGAGCAGCAGCGCCCCCACGATGGTCGCGCCGGAGCGCGACACGCCCGGGACCAGCGCCGCCATCTGGCAGATGCCGATGCCGAAGGCGAGCCTGAGGGGAAAGTCGTAGGCGCTGTCGTAGCGCGCCTTGAGCGGCACGCGGTCGACGACGAGCAGCACCAGCCCGCCGATCACCAGCATGATGCAGATGAGCGCCGGTGATTCGAACAGCACCGTCTTGATCAGGCCGTGCAGCAGCACGCCGCCGAAGGCCGCCGGCAGGAAGGCGAGCACGATGCCGATGACGAAGTTGCGCGCCCGCCGGCTCTTCGGCAGCGCCATCGCGATCTTCCAGAAGCGCTGGAAATAGACGACGAGGATCGCCAGGATCGCGCCGAGCTGGATCAGCACCTCGAACGTCTTGCCGGTGCTCTCGAAGCCGAGGAAGTGGCCGAGCAGCAGGATGTGGCCGGTGGAGGAGACCGGGATGAACTCGGTCAAACCCTCGACGATGCCGAGCAGGAGGGCGTCGGCGAGGCTGGCGGGGTCCATGCGGTCTCCTAGGCGGGGCCCTGTCCGAGAGGCGGCGCGGCCGAATCGGCGTTCCGCGCGGCTGGTTTAGCAGTTGTTCGCGGCTGGCGTCGGCACTATACCCGAGCGCCGACGCACCGCATCAAGCGACAGCGGGGCGCTCCCTCCTCCCTGCGCGCGCGATGCTGACCCTCTACCACCATCCCTTTTCCCCTGCCTGTCGCTTCGTTCGCCTGGTGCTCGCCGAGTACGGTGTCCGCCATGAACTGGTGATCGAGCGGCCCTGGGAGCGACGGCGGGAGTTTCTCGCGCTCAATCCGGGCGGCTTCGTGCCGGTGATCCGCGAGAACGACGGGCCTCCGGTGGTCGGCGCCGGACCAATCCTCGAATATCTCGACGAAACGCGCGGCTATTCCCAGGGCGACCGCCGGCTGATGCCGGACCATCCCGACGCCCGCGCCGAGATGCGGCGGCTGAACGACTGGTTCCTGCACAAGTTCGAGGACGAGGTCGTCGGCCACCTCGTCCACGAGCGCATCCTGAAGCTCGAGATCCCCGCCAAGCAGGGCGGCGGCTCGCCGGAATCGGCGGTGCTCAGGGCGGCGCGGGCGAACCTTCGCCACCACATGCGCTACATCGACTATCTTTCAGTGACGCGGAAGTGGCTGTCCGGCGAGCGCCTCTCCTTCGCCGACCTCGCCGCCGCCGCCGAACTGTCGTGCGCCGACTATCTGGGCGAGGTGCCGTGGAGCGAGACCGAGCACGCCAAGGCCTGGTACGCCCGGATGAAGTCGCGGCCGTCGTTCCGGCCGCTGCTCACCGAGGTGGTGCGCGGGCTGCCGGCGTCGGCGACCTACGACGACCTCGACTTCTGACACCTGAGGCGGCCGCTGCCTGGTTGCGCGGCGCCGCGGCCGAACACGGCTTCGCGGCCGTCGGCATCGCCCGCCCCGACGCCATCGCCGAGGCCGGCGCCCGCCTCGCGATCGCCCTTTCCGACGGCCACCACGGCACGATGGACTGGCTGGCCGAGACCGCCGCCCGCCGCGCCGATCCGCGCGTGCTGTGGCCGGAGGTGCGGGCGGTGGCGATGCTCGCCTTCAACTACGGTCCGCGCGACGGCGCCTTCGCGGCGCTGTCGCAGCCGGACCGCGGCGCGATCTCCGTCTATGCCCGCCACCGCGACTATCACGACGTGCTCAAGGGCCGCCTCAAGCTGATCGCCGGCGGCCTCGTCGCGCGGGCCGGCGGTGACGTGAAGGTGTTCGTCGACACCGCGCCGGTGATGGAGAAGCCGCTCGCCGCCGCCGCCGGGCTCGGCTGGCAGGGCAAGCACACCAATCTCGTCTCGCGCCGGGCCGGCTCGTGGCTGTTCCTCGCCTCGATCTTCACGACGCTGCCGCTGCCGCCGGACGAGGCCGAGGTCGACCATTGCGGCTCCTGCCGTGCCTGCCTCGACGCCTGCCCGACGAACGCCTTCCCAGCCCCCTACCGGCTCGACGCGCGGCGCTGCGTCTCGTATCTCACGATCGAGCACGCCGGGCCGATCCCGCGCGATCTGCGCCCCGGCATCGGCAACCGCATCTACGGCTGCGACGACTGCCTGATGGTCTGCCCGTGGAACAAGTTCGCGGCCGAGGGGCGCGAGGCGAAGCTCTCCGCCCGCGCCGACCTCGAGGCGCCGCCGCTTGCGGCGCTGGCGAGGCTCGACGACGCGGCCTTCCGCACCCATTTCGCAGGCTCGCCGATCAAGCGCACGGGGCGGGACCGCTTCGTCCGCAACGTCCTGGTGGCGATCGGCAACTCCGCCGAGGCGGCCCTCGCGCCGGTGGCCGAAGCGCGGCTCGCGGATGCCTCGCCGCTGGTGCGCGGCGCGGCGGTGTGGGCGCTGTCGCGGCTGTGGCCGGCGGAGCGGTTCCGGGCCGCGGCGTCGCGGGCGCTCGCGGACGAGGATGACGCAGAGGTCGCCGCCGAATGGCGGGCCGGTCTTGAGGAACACGAGGAGGCGTGAGGCGTGGCGGAGGACGTGAGCGGCGGGCCGGCGATCGGTGCCCTGACGGTGGTGGGGCTCGGCTTCTCGGCGCGGGCGATCGTGCGGCGGCTCCGGCCGCAGGCGGGATCGATCGCCGCCACGGTGCGCGATCCCGACCGGGCGGCGGCGCTGGCATCGGCCGAAATCGAGGGCCTCGCCTTCGACGGCGCGGCGGCCGCCCCGGCGCTGGCCGAACGGCTGGCGCGCACCACCCACCTCGTCGTCTCGGCGCCGCCGGACGACGCCGGCGACCCGCTGCTGCGCCACCACGCGGGCGACCTCGCGGGCGCCGACGGCCTTGCCTTCATCGCCTACCTCTCGACCGTCGGCGTCTATGGCGACCACGGCGGCGCCTGGATCGACGAGACGGCCGAGTGCCGGGCGACGACCCGGCGCAACCGCGAGCGCATCGCGGTGGAGACGGCGTGGCTGGCGCTTGGGCAACGCATCGGCGTGCCGGTGGCGGTGCTGCGGCTCGCCGGCATCTACGGCCCCGGCCGCAATGCCTTCGTCAACCTCGCCCAAGGGTCGGCGCGGCGGATCGTCAAGCCGGGGCAGGTGTTCAACCGCATCCACATCGACGACATCGCCGGTGCCACGGCGGCCGCGCTCGAGCGCCGAGCGGGCGGCGTCTTCAACGTCAGCGACGACGAGCCGGCGCCGCCGCAGGACGTCATCACGCTCGCCGCCGAGATGATGGGGGTGGAGCCGCCGCCCGAGCAGCCGTTCGAGACGGCGGAGCTGTCGCCGGTGGCGCGCTCGTTCTATGGCGACGTCAAGCGCGTCTCGAACGCGAAGGTGAAGCGCGAGCTCGGCCTTTCCTTCGCGTGCCCGACCTATCGCGAAGGCCTCGCGTCGCTCTGGCGGGACGGCCGCTGGCGCAGCGAGGCGAGCCTGTCGGCCTGAGGATCGCGGGAAAGGCCGGCTGCCGGGCGGGCGGGGGCCCGCCCGGCATCATGACGTCAGCCCTTGGCGAGTGCGCCGGCGATCTTGCCCGAGATCCAGCCGAGCAGGGTGCCGGCGATGATCGACAAGGCCGCTGTGGTGAAGACGCCGGTGCCGAGGTCGAAGCCGAGCGCCGCGGCGTCGGCCTTGAGCAGACCGAAGGCGGCCGCGCAGGCATAGCCGTAGACGCCGGCCGGAATGGCCGCGAGCAGCGGCAGGTGGGCGCCGAGGATCAGGATGATCACGGTGACGCCGACCACCGCGGCGACGCCGAACAGGCCGCCAGCGCCGCCGAGCTGGCCGACCACGACGAGCGCGATGGTGCCCATGATGGCGCCCCACAGCATCGCCGGCAGCGACGCCTTGGCGCCGGCCTCGCCGCCGCCGCAGTGGAAGTAGCTCGCCCAGGCGATGAAGATGATCCAGATCTGCAGCCCGAGCATAGCCAGGGGCCCGAGTACCAGCCACGTCGCGATGCCGCCCATCACGCCGATGACGATCGCCAATGCCGTCACGAGATTCATGTCGTTCCTCCCGATGCGCGGGCCGCCTGGATTGGCCGGCCCGTCGCGGCGCGTCTCTCGCGGACGCTCGCCGCGGCAGGGTGACGGGCCCGTCGCGGCGATGTCCGTCATCGCCCGGGAATCGGCACTCGTCAGCCCCACGACGAAAGTATGGACAGTGTTTTTCCCAAAGTCATCGTAGTCGAGAGGGCTTGCCTCCATGATAATCCGACGGTGAGGTAAGTTCATTGGTGCGATTTCGCTTATTATTATATTTTGTCCGATCGTCGAGATCTTATTATTAGAATTCCCTCGCGACACCGGCGCCGGATCCGCGGGCGCTCCAAGAGACCTGGGAGCAGCGGCGGCGCCACGGCGGCGCGATACAGGCACGGGTCATCGACGGGACGATTCCGCCCAAAGCCGTTCTGCGCTAGAAGGCGGCGGGGACGGGGATCGGAGCCGGCGGAGCCTCGATGGGTGAATTGTGGGTGTTCGGGTACGGCTCGCTGATCTGGCGGCCGGGATTTCCGTTCCTGGAGGCGGTGCCGGCGCGGCTCGCCGGCTTCCACCGCTCGCTCTGCATCTACTCGCATGTTCACCGCGGCACGCCGGACAAGCCGGGCCTTGTGCTCGGCCTCGATCGCGGCGGCTCCTGCCTCGGCCGTGTCTTCCGCGTCGACGCGCAGCACCGCGACGAGACGATTGCCTATCTGCGCGCGCGTGAGCAGGCGACCGCAGTCTACCTCGAGCGCCACCTGCCGGTGACGCTGCTCGACGGCTCGGCGCGCCGCGTCGAGGCGGTCGCCTACGTAGCCGACCGCGGCCACCCGCAATATGCCGGCCGGCTCGATCCCGACCGCCAGATCGCGCTCGTCTCCACCGGCGTCGGCCAGTCCGGCATCAACCGCGACTACGTCATCGCGACGGTGGCGGCGCTCACCGACCTCGGCATTCGCGACGCCGCGCTCGCCCGCATCGCGGCGGCGCTCGCCGAGACCACCGCGGACCACCCGGCGGCGGAGTGAGGGGCGGTCCCGACGCAGGCCGCTGACGGCCGGGCCGCAGGCGGGCCCGACGACCCGCGTTGACAGCCTCCCCGCAACCTCGGCTAGAATTGCCGCGGGTCTGGGAGTTGTGTGATGGACGCGCCGGTCATCGTCGGGGACGCCGAACGTCGGATGGCGGCGCGCGGTGGCGTCCGCGACCTGCCGGTCGCCTTCAGCGGCGACGCCCGCGAATATTTCGGCATCTGGATCGTCAACATCCTGCTGTCGATCGTCACCATCGGCGTCTGGTCCGCCTGGGCGAAGGTGCGCACCAAGCGCTACTTCTACGGCAACACGTCGATCGACAGCCACGCCTTCGAGTATCACGCGACCGGCTACCAGATCTTCAAGGGGCGCCTGATCGCCTTCGTCGCCTTCGTGTCGCTGGCGCTCGCGAGCCACTTCGCACCGCTCGTCTATGCGGGGCTGTGGGTCGCGCTGATCGTCGTCATGCCGTGGATCATCAACCGCAGCCTGCGCTTCAACGCGCGGGTGACGAGCTGGCGCAACGTCCGCTTCGACTTCCAGGGCACCTACGGCCGGGCCTTCGTCGTCTTCGTGCTGATGCCGGCCGCCGCCGCGCTGACGCTCGGCCTGCTGTTGCCGGTGTGGAGCCGCATGCGCGCCCGCTACGTCATCGGCGGCCACAGCTACGGCGGAGTGGCGTTCGCAAGCGATCCGCGCCTCGGGCCGCTCTACCGGGCGTTCGGTGGCGCGGTGCTGTTCGGTGGCACCCTCATCGTCGCGCTGATGGGCCTCTCCACGATCGTCGTGCTCGGCTTGCAGGTCACGCTCGAGCGGAACAGCCCCGGCCAGCTCGTGGCGAGCCTGCTACCCTTCACCGCCGTGATCCTCTTCGGCGTTGCGGCGCTGTTCTACCGCGCCCGGGTGCAGAACGAGACGATCGGCCGGATGCGCCTCGCCGAGCACGGCTTCCGCTGCGACCTCTCGGGGATGCGCTATGCCTGGATCGTCGTCTCCGGCATCCTCGCGACGATCGTGACCCTCGGGCTGCTGCGGCCGTGGGCGCAGGTGCGGCAGTGGCGCTACGTCGCCTCCGAGATCGGCGTGCTGGCGGTGGGCGACCTCGACGGCTTTGTCGCCGGGCGGGTCGAGGCGGGATCGAGCTTCGCCACCGAGTTCGGCGAGATGGAGGGCTTCGACGTCGGTCTCTGAGCCAGAGGGGCTCGCCCGTGTCGCCGGTCGGCTGTTTCCGGACGGCGCGGCGCGCAGCCGGCCGGCCGAGCTGCGGCTCGGGCAGGACGCGTGCGTCCGTCTTGCCGTCGAGGACGAGGCCCGCGACGTCGACCTCGCGGCCGCCACCGTCTCCGCCCGCGTCGGCCGCATCCCCCGCCGCATCGTCTTTGCCGGTGGCGAGACGTTCGAGACCGACGACAACGACGGCGTCGATGCACTGCTAGCGGCGAGCGGCCGGCGCGGCGCTTCGCGCGTTCATGGCTGGGAGCGTTTCCACCCGCGGCTGATCGCCGTGCTGGTGCTGACGGTGTCGCTGTCGGGGGCGTTGCTGCGCTGGGGCGTGCCAGCGGCCGCCGATCTCGCAACGACCTTCGTGCCCCATCGCATCGACGCGCTGGTCGGCGAGCACACCCTGTCGACCCTCGACCAGGTGGTCTTCGAGGAAAGCCGGGCGACCCCGGCGGAGACCGGGCCGGCGCGCGAGGCCTTCGCCGGGCTCGTCGCCGCCGCCGGCCTCGATCCGGCGCGGACGCGCCTCGAGTTCCGCGGCGGCGGCGCGCTCGGCGCCAACGCCTTTGCCTTGCCGGGCGGCATCGTCGTCGTCACCGACGAGATGCTGGCGATGGCCCCCGACATCGACGCCCTCGCCGGCGTGCTCGCCCACGAGCTCGGCCACGTCGAGGCCCGCCACGGCATGCGCCGTGTGCTGCGCGCCGCCGGCCTGGGCGCCGCGACGCTGGTGATCTTCGGCGACCCCGGCGCGGTGCTCGACGAGATGACGGGCTTTGCGGCGCTGGCGCTCGACCTGTCCTATTCGCGCGGCTTCGAGGCGGAGGCGGATGCCCGGGCGGCAGAACTCCTCGCCGCCACCGGCCGCTCGCCGGAGGATCTCGCCCGGCTGCTGCAGGCGCTGACCGACGAGTCGGCGGAAGACGAAGCGGCGACGCGGTGGCTGTCGACCCACCCGACCCTGTCCGACCGCGTCGAGTCGCTGCGGCGCCCGTCCGCGCCCTGAGCCGTCTCCCGCGGCGGGCGACGATGTCCCGGCCGATCGCTCACCCCGCCAGCGGATAGGCCTCCTCGACGACGTAGGGGCCGCCGCCGACGCTCGAGCGGGCGGAGAACAGCACGAAGCGCGGGGCGACGAAGGCGGGGGCGGTGAAGCCGGCCCTGAGGTCGAGCCAGTGCGCCACCTCGCCAGCGCGGGCGCCGCGCAGGTAGGCAAGCGTCACGTGCGGGGTGAACTTGCGCCCCTCCGACGGCAGGCCGATGCGCTGCAGCAGCCGCTCGTGCTCGGCCTGCAGCTCGGCGAGCTCGGGCGCCGGGGCGACGCCAGCATAAAGCGCGTGCGGCCGGGTGCCGCCGAAGGCGCCGACGCCGGAGAGGCGCACCGGCACCGCCGGGCGGTGCACGCGCGAGAGCGCATCGGCGATGTCGTCGGCGGTGCGCTCGTCGATGTCGCCGATGAAGCGCAGTGTCAGGTGATAGTTGCCCGGGTCGACCCAGCGTGCGCCAGAGAGGCCGCCGCGCAGGCCGGAGAGCATCAGCCCGGCCGTGGCGGGCACCTCGAGGCCGGTGAACAATCGCAGCATCGCCGTCTCTCGCAGCCGATTCGGGCCGGACGAAGAGTGCGGCGCAGCAGGGCGGCGAGGCAAGATCGGCCGGCGCGTGTCTCCCAAAGAGAAGGGGCGCGGCCTGTGCGGCCGCGCCCCCGGATTCGTCAGCGATGGTCGACTTCAGCTCAGTTGCGGTTGCCGAACAGCGACAGCAGCATCGTGAACAGGTTGATGAAGTCGAGGTACAGGCGCAGCGCACCCATGATCGCCTTCTGGCCCATCACGGTGTTGTCGTCGCCGGCGAAGTACATCTCCTTGATCTGCTGCGTGTCGTAGGCGGTCAGGCCGGCGAAGACGAGCACGCCGATGACCGAGATGGCGAACTGCAGCGCGGTCGAGCTGATGAAGATGTTCACCAGCGAGGCGATGACGATGCCGATCAGGCCCATGAACAGGAAGGAGCCCCATCCCGACAGGCTCTTCGACGTCGTGTAGCCGTAGAGGCTGAGCGCGCCGAACGAGGCCGCGGTGATGAAGAACACCCGCGAGATGCTGGCCCCCGTGTAGACGAGGAAGATCGACGACAGCGACAGGCCCATGAGGGCGGCGAACAGCCAGAACACCGCCTGGGCCGTGCCGACGCTCATCGACTGCAGCTTGAACGAGAACAGGAACACCACCGCCAGCGGCGACAGCATGATCACCCACTTCAGCGGGCTGAGGTAGATCGCCTCACCGAACGCCGTCAGGGTGCCGGCGGGGGTGATCGCCATCGAGAAGGCGCCGTAGGCGACCAGGCCGGTGATGGCCAGGCCCAAGGCCATGTAGTTGTAGACTTTGAGCATGTAGGACCGGAGGCCCTGGTCGATGGCGGCCCCGGCCCGCGCCGATGGGACCGAGCCCACGCCGTAGCGCGCGGAAGAATTGCGGTCGAACGTCGACATCGAGAACTCCATCTCCTCTCGGATGCCCGCCGGACGGCGGGCAGGCGTGAAAGGCGGAAGCTCCGCCCATGTGTCCAGGTCGAATATGGGCGCAAGTGCTGCGGCGGACAAGTCCGGGCAGATGAACACTTGGTCATGACCGGCCGGGGACGGACCGCCGCCCGCGGTGGCTTCGCTCCGTCAGTTGAGCTCGTCGGAGAAGGTCACGCGGTCGCGGCCCGCCGCCTTCGCCGCATAGAGCGCCCGGTCGGCGCGCTTGAGGACGGCGTCGAGCTGGCCGTCGGCCGGCTCGACGAGGGTGCCGCCGATCGAGGCGGTGAGGTCGATGCGCCCGTCGCCGACCACCAGCGGCGTCCGGCGCACCGCCTCGCGCAGGCGCTCGGCGACGGCGGCGGCGGTGGTGCGCCCGGTGCCCGGCAGGAGCACCGCGAACTCCTCGCCGCCGACGCGAGCGAGGACGTCGCTGCCGCGCAGCACCCGGCGACAGCGCTCGGCGGCCGCCTGCAGGGCCTGGTCGCCGACGGCGTGGCCGAAGCGGTCGTTGATCGCCTTGAAGTGGTCGAGGTCGATCATCAGCAGGGCGAGCGGCGGCGTGCGCATCAGGGTGCGCGCCGTCTCGATCAGGCGGCGCCGGTTCGGCAGTCCGGTGAGCATGTCGGTATCGGCGCGCCGGTGCAGCTCCTGCTCGATCTGCCGCTGCTCGGTGACGTCCCAGAACACCACGACATAGTAGCCGTCGTGGAAGCGGTAGCGGAACTGGAAGCAGCGGTCGGTGCCGTCGCTGCAGCGCACCGTCCACTCGGACTGCTGCACCAGCCCCGGACGGGCGCGGGCGTCGCGGACCTTCTCGAGCCACTCCTCGTAGGCCGCCGCCCGCGCCACCGGATCGGGAAAGCCGAGCGCCCACCAGTCGTCGTGGTGCCCGAAATAGCGGCCGCCATAGTCGAAGACCCGGTGGGAGTGGGTGTTGGCGAACAGTTCCCGGAAGGCGGGGTCGTAGATTTCGATGCCGACCGGCAGCCAGTTGGCGAGGGCGCCGAGGTTCTGCTGCCAGACGAGTTCCCCCGCGCCGGGCGCATCGGCGTCCGGCACGTCGGCGTGGTCGAACAGGGTGGCGAGCCATCCCGCCGGGCACCTCTTGAGGCTGACGGCGAGCCGGCCCGTGCCCGCGGCCGTCTCCTTGCGGAACACCAGCCAGTCGTCGGGACCGCCGACGGGGTCGGCGCCGAGGTGGGTCCGCAGGACGTGGGCCGCGGCCTCCCCGATCGCCGCCGCGACGGCCCAGGGCGCCGATCCTTCGAGGGCGAGCAGCCGCCGCCCAGGCGGATTTATCGCGACGACCGCGGCACCGTCCGCCGACAGCACGGCGAGCGGCACGGCGACCCGGTCGAGCCAGGCCGGGACGGCGCCACCGGACGGCCCCGGCGCCGTCACGGCGACGGCTCCACGAAGACGACGCGGTCGCGACCGGCGCGCTTGGCGTCGTAGAGGGCGTTGTCGGCGCGCTCCAGCAGGGCGTCGAGACTGGTCGGTCCGCCCGTGTGGGTGACGCCGCCGACGCTGATGCGGACGGTGATGCGCGTCTCCGCGATGGCTACCACAGCATCGGCTACGGCGGCCCGCAGGCGCTCCGCCACGGCGGCCGCGGCGGAGCGCCCGAGGTTCGGCAACAGCACCGCGAATTCCTCGCCGCCGAGGCGCCCGACGGTGTCCTCGAGGCGCACGGCCTCGGCCATGCGGCGCGCCGTCGTCCGCAGCACCTCGTCGCCGGCGGCGTGGCCGAACCGGTCGTTGATGCTCTTGAAGTGGTCGACGTCGACCATCAGCAACG
>CALRZT010000054.1:0-18962 GCA_943372725.1 Pseudoxanthobacter soli DSM 19599 | reverse complement strand
CCCGTCGACGGCACGATCGCCGGCGGCCGGGCCCTGATCGACACCGCGGCGGTGACGGGTGAATCGCTGCCGCGCCACCTCGCCGACGGCGCCGCTGTGATGAGCGGCACCACCAATGTCGGCGACGTCTTCACGCTGCTCGCCACGCGGCCGGCGTCCGAGAGCACCTATGCCGGCATCGTCCGCCTCGTGCGCGACGCCATCGAGGGCCGCGCGCCGATGGCGCGGCTCGCCGACCGCTTCGCCCTCGGCTTCCTCGCCGCCACGGTAATCCTGGCGGTCGCCGCCTGGGCGATCTCCGGCGACCCGGTGCGGGCGGTCGCCGTACTGGTGGTCGCGACCCCCTGCCCGCTCATCCTCGCCGTGCCGGTGGCGATCGTCGCCGGGTTGTCGCGCGCCGCCGGGCGCGGCGTGCTGGTGAAGGGCGGCGGCGCGCTCGAGGCGCTCGCCCGCGTGCGCGTCATCGTGCTCGACAAGACCGGCACCCTCACCCACGGCGAGGCGCGGCTCTCCGACGTCGAGGCCTTCGAGGGCTTCGACCCCGACGCGGTGCTGCGGCTCGCAGCCTCCCTCGACCAGGCCTCGCCGCACGTCGTGGCGCGGGCGCTGGTCGCCGCCGCCCAACAGCGAGACCTGGCGCTCGCGACGCCGGACGTCGCGACGGAGACCCCGGGCGAAGGCGTCGACGGCGTGGTCGAGGGCCGGCGGGTGCGCGTCGGCGGCCGCGCCTACGTGCTGGCGGGACTGCCGGCGGGGCAGACGGTGCCGATGCGACCGTTGCCGGCAGGCGTCGGCGTCGTCGTCACGGTGGCGGTGGACGGGCGGCTCGCCGGCCGCATCCTGCTGGCCGACGGCCTCCGCGACGGCACCGAGGCACTGCTGGCGCGGCTGCGCGGCCTCGGCATGCGCCGCATCGTGCTCGCCACCGGCGACCGTGCCGACATCGCCGAGGCGGTGGCGGGCGGCCTCGGCTTCGACGAGATCCACGCCGGCCTGACGCCGGAGGGGAAGATCGCAGTGATCGCGGCGGCCCGCGCGGCCGGCCCGGTGTTGATGGTCGGCGACGGCGTCAACGATGCGCCGGCGCTGGTGGCGGCGGACGTCGGCATCGCCATGGGCGTGCGCGGGGCGGCTGCCTCCGCAGAGGCCGCCGATGCGGTGCTCCTGTCCGACAGCCTCGACGGGCTCGCCGACGGCATCGCCATTGCGAAGCGCGCGCGCCAGATCGCGCTCCAGAGCGTCATCGCCGGCATCGGACTGTCGGTCGCCGGCATGCTGGCGGCAGCGGCGGGCTACCTGCCGCCGCTGCACGGCGCGCTGCTGCAGGAGGCGATCGACGTCGCCGTCATCCTCAACGCCCTGCGCGCCCTGCGCTGAGTGCTCCGGTCAGGGCGTGATCGCCACCTTCAGCACGCCGTCGCGCTGGTTGGCGAACAGCGCGTAGGCCTCCTCGATGGCGTCGAGCGAATAGCGGTGCGTCACCAGGGGCCGGGTGTCGACGCGGCCCGAGGCGACGACGTCCATCAGCCGCCGCATCCGCTCCTTGCCGCCGGGGCAGAGGGTGGTGACGATGGTGTGGTCGCCGAGGCCGGCGCAGAAGGCGCCGAGCGGGATGTGCAGGTCGCCCGAATAGACGCCGAGCGAGGACAGGGTGCCGCCCGGCCGGAGCACCTTCAGCGCCGCCTCGAAGGTCGACTGCCGGCCGAGCGCCTCGATCGACACGTCGACGCCGCGCCCGTCGGTGAGGCGCATGATCTCCTCGACCGGGTCTGTGGCTCCGAAGTCGACGACGTGGTCGGCGCCCATCCGGCGGGCGATGGCGAGGCGCTCCGGCACGGTGTCGACGGCGATGATGGTGGTCGCCCCCATCAGCCGCGCGCCGGCGGTGGCGCAGAGCCCGATCGGCCCCTGGGCGAACACCGCCACCGTGTCGCCGATGCGCACCTTGCCGCTCTCCGCCCCGGAAAAGCCGGTGGAGAGGATGTCCGGGCACATCAGTACCTGTTCGTCTGTCAGCCCTTCGGGCACCGGCGACAGGTTCGCCATCGCATCCGGCACCAGCAGGTATTCGGCCTGCGAGCCGTCGATGGTGTTGCCGAAGCGCCAGCCGCCGAGCGGCTTGAAGCCGTGTTTCGTGCCCGCGCCGTCCTGGGAATGGCACCCGCACAGGCAGGCGTTGGAGTAGCCGCTCGGGGTGATGGCTCCGGCGATGACGCGCTGGCCCTCCTGGTAACCTTGGACGGCCGAGCCGAGCTTCTCGATGATGCCGACCGGCTCGTGGCCGATGGTGAGCCCGCGGGCGACCGGGTACTCGCCCTTCAGGATGTGGACGTCGGTTCCGCAGATCGTCGTCGTGGTGATGCGGATCAGCGCATCGAGCGGTCCGACCTCGGGGATGGGCTTGTCGTCCAGCACGATGCGGTTCGGCTCGACGAAGATCGCGGCTTTCATCTTGGCGGCCATGGGTCACTCCTCACTCGACGGCGGCGCGCCGGACGCCCCGCGATTGACGGGCTCCCGCGCTCGCTCGGATGCTGCGGCGCGACGATGCGGGCGCAGTGTGTCATGTCCCACTGCGGTTGATTGCGTAGGGACAAATGCGGAGAGCGCGGTCGGCGCTCCCCTACTGCGCCTTCAGCAGCGCGGCGCGGAAGCGCATCCCGGCGAGCGCCAGGAAGGCGAGGCCGATGACGAGGAGGGCCGCCATCTGCGGCCAGACGATGTCGAGCCCGGCGCCCCGGTAGAGGACGGCCTGGGAGAGCTTGACGAAGTGCGTGGAGGGCGAGGCCTGCATAGCCGTCTGCAGCCAGTCCGGCATGCTCTCGAGCGGCGTCGAGGACCCGGACAGAAGGTTCATGACGATCAGCACCGGCATGACGACAAGGCCGAACTGCGCCATCGAGCCGGCGATGGTGGCGACGAAGATGCCGAGCGCCGTCACCGAGAACAGGTAGATGACGGTGGCGAGGACGAAGAGCGGGATCGAGCCGGCGATCGGCACGCCGAGCAGCCCCTCGACGACGAAGATAAGGGACAGCGTCGCCGCCACGACGATGACGAAGCCGTTCGCCCAGATCTTGGCCAGCATGATCTCGATCGGCGTCACCGGCATGACGAGCAGGTGCTCGATGGTGCCGTGCTCGCGCTCGCGGATGAGGGCGGCACCGGTGAGGATGACCGACAGCATGGTGACGTTGTTGATCACCTGCATCACCGCCATGAACCAGCCGGACTTGAGGTTGGGGTTGAAGGCGACGCGGACGACGACCTCGACCGGCGCCGCGACGGCGGCGGCCGGGAACATCGCCAGCACCTCGCGTTGGACGATCTCCTGCAGGTAGCGGGCGCCGTTGCCGGCCTGGGACATCGCGGTGGCGTCCACCTCGATGCCGACGGCGGGGGAGCGCCCGGCGACGATGTCCTCCTCGAACTTCGGCGGGATCTGCACGACGAAGCCGAAATGGCCGGCGTCGAGCGCCGCATCGACGTCGCGCACCGAGATCGCCTGCGGCGCCTGGAAGAACGGCGCCAGCAGCGCGTCCTTGAGCCTGGCTGACAGCCGCGAGCCGTCCTCGTCGACGATGGCGACGGCGGCGTTCTCGACCTCGAAGCGGGCGCCAGAGGCGACCGTGTAGATGGCGAAGGTGAAGGTGTAGACGATGAGGAACAGCATCACCGGGTCGGCGCGCAGGCTGTAGAGCTCCTTGATGCCGAGGCGGAAGATGCGGGCGAGGCGGGCGAGCATGGCGGGCCGCTCCTCACTTCGCGCGCTTGCGAAGCGCGAGCGCGGAGGCGGCGAGGAAGCCGACGCCGAACAGCGCGAGCACGGCGATGTTCGGCCACAGCGTCGCAAAGCCGAGGCCCTTGGCGAAGGTGCCGACGGTGACGGGCTGGTACCAGGCGGACGGGAAGCCGAGCCCGACCATGCGGGCGCCGCCGGTGAGCGAGGAGACCGGCACGAGCAGGCCCGAGAAGTTCACCGCCGGGATGATCGCCAGGATGGCGGTGGCGAAGATCGCCGCTACCTGGCTCTTCACGAAGCTCGAGACGAACAGGCCGAAGCCTGTGGTAGCGAAGACATAGGCCGCCGTCCCGAGGGCGAGCGCCGAAAACGAGCCGGTGAACGGCACCGCGAAGACGAGCCGCGCCTCGGCATAGAGCACGAGGAAGCCGGCGAAGGCGATGGCGAGATAGGGAAGCTGCTTGCCGAGCAGGAACTCGAACCGCGTCACCGGCGTCGCCCGGAAATTGGCGATCGAGCCGGTCTCCTTCTCCTTGACGACGCCGAGAGCCGTCATGATCGCCGGGATCAGCACGAGCAGCATCATGATGACGCCCGGCACGATGGCGTTGGCGCTGACGAACGCCTGATTGTAGCGAAAGCGCGTGACGAGCTCGACGGGGGCTGCGGCAGCGCCGGTGCCGGTCTCGCGGCGGGCGGCGTCGCTCCAGTAGTCCTGCGCGAGGCCGACGACGTAGCCGCGCGCCGTCTCGGCCCGGAACGGCATGGCGCCGTCGATGAAGACGCCGATCGACGGCGTCCGGTCGCGGGCGAGGTCGCGGCCGAAGCCGGACGGGATCTCGATCGCGACCGTCAGCTCGCCGCTCTTCAGCCGCGCCTGCATCTCGTCCGGCGTCAGGATCGGCGCGTGCTCCTCGAAATAGCGCGAGCCCTGGAAGCCCTCGAGCAGCTGCCGGCTCTGGGTGGTGCGGTCCTGGTCGAGGGCGGCAAACGACAGCTTCTCGACGTCGAAGGAGATGCCGTAGCCGAAGGCGAGCATCAGCAGCATCGGCCCTAGGAAGGCGAAGACGAGGCGGGCCGGGTCGCGCGCCACCTCGAGCGCCTCGCGCACCGCATAGGCCCACAGGCGGCGGAGATCGAAACGGCGCACCGCGGCGTCAGTCGCTGGCCTAGCGGCAGTTGTGACCTCCGCCCCCTCCCCGCGCCCCATGCCGGCCTCCTCCAGCACGGCGATGAAGACGTCCTCCAGGCTCGCCATGCCGCGCTCGGACTTCAGCGCCGCCGGCGTGCCGACGGCGAGCACGCGGCCCTCGTGCATCAGCGAGATGCGGTCGCAGCGCTCGGCCTCGTTCATGAAGTGGGTGGAGACGAAGATCGTCACCCCGTCGTCGCGCGACAGGGCGACGAGGTTGCGCCAGAAGCCGTCGCGGGCGACCGGGTCGACGCCCGAGGTCGGCTCGTCGAGGATGAGGATCTCCGGCCGGTGCAGCACGGCGACGGCGAGCTGCAGGCGCTGGCGGATGCCGAGCGGCAGGCCGTCCGGGCGCTGGTCGGCATAGTCGGCCAGGTCGTAGCGGGCGAGCATCTCGGCGACGCGCGGGCCGCGCTCGGCGCGCGGCAGGCCGAACAGCTCGGCGTGCAGCACGAGGTTCTGGCGCACCGTGAGCTCGCCATAGAGCGAGAACGCCTGCGACATGTAGCCGACGCGGCGGCGCGTCTCGAGGTCGCCGGCGTCGAGCGTCCTGCCGAACAGCCGCGCCTCGCCCTCGCTCGCCGGCAGCAGGCCGGTGAGCATCTTCATGGTCGTGCTCTTGCCGCTGCCGTTGGAGCCGAGGAAGCCGAAGATCTCGCCCTTTGGGATGCGGAACGAGACGCGGTCCACGGCGGTGAAGGTGCCGAAGCGGCGCGTCAGCCCCTCCGCCTCGATCGCCGGCACGCCGTCGTCGGCGACGCGGGCACGGGGCGGCGGTGGCGGTGGAACCTCGACGCCCCCGTCAGCCATCAAGCGGACGAACGCCTCCTCCAGCGTCGCGGCATTGCCGGCTGCAGCGCGCACGTCGGCCGGCGTGCCGCTCGCGAGCAGCCGCCCGGCGTCCAACGCCGCGAGCCACTCGAACTGTTCGGCCTCCTCCATGTAGGCGGTAGCGACGAGCACCGTCATCGTCGGGCGGCGCACCCGCATTCGGTCGATCAGCTCCCAGAACTGCCGGCGAGACAGCGGGTCGATGCCGGTGGTCGGCTCGTCCAGCACGACGAGGTCGGGATCGTGCAGCAATGCCGCGCAGATGCCGAGCTTCTGCTTCATGCCGCCCGAGAGCTTGCCGGCCGGCCGGTCGCGGAAGGGGGCGAGGCCGGTGGCGGCGAGGAGCTCGTCCATCCGCGCCCGGCGCTCGGACTTCGCGAGGCCGAACAGGCGGCCGAAGAACTCGAGGTTCTCGGCGATCGACAGCGTCGGCGTCAGGTTGCGGCCGAGGCCCTGGGGCATATAGGCGATGCGGGCGGCATTGGTGCGCCGGGCAGCCCGGGCGGCCATGTCGGCGCCGAGCACCGTGACGCCGCCGGTCTGGATGCGGGTGACGCCGGCGACGAGGCCGAGCAGCGTCGACTTGCCGACGCCGTCGGCACCGACGAGCCCGGCCGTCACTCCCGCCGGAACCGACAGTGTGACGCCCTTAAGGGCGATCGTGCGGCCGTAGCGGTGGGTGACGCCGTCGAGGAGGACGGCGGGCGCCGTCATCTTTTCAAGAGCGACGGCAGGCGCCGTCATTGCGGCAGCTTGATCGCCAGCGCCTCCGGCCAGGCCGCCGTCGCGCTGGTGCGCACATAGGCAAGGCCGCGCACGCCGATCTTCACGCGGCTCTCGTACTGGCGCAGCAGCGCCGGCGGGATGCGCAGCTTGACGCGGAACATCAGCTTCTCGCGCTCGTCGGCCGTCTCCACCGTCTTCGGGGTGAACTGCGCCTGCCCGGCGACGAAGGCGACGATCGCCGGCACGACGTATTCCGGGGCCGGATCGAGGACGATGCGCGCCTCGTCGCCGATCGCGACCCGGCCGGCGGCGCGGGCGGCGAGGAAGACCGTCATGTAGACGTCGGAGAGATCGAGCAGCGTCACCACCGGCGCGCCGGCGCCGACAACCTCGCCCGACTGCACCAGCTTGTACTCGACGCGGCCCCGTCGCGGCGCCTTCAGCACGGCGTCGTCGAGCAGCGAATGGAGGCGGGCGACGTCGGCCCGCGCCGTGTCGGCGGCGGCGAGCGCCACGTCGAGGCGCGCCTGGGCGGCGCGGTGGGCGGCGGTCGCGGCGTTGAGCTGGCTGAGGCGCCGGTCGAGCTCCTGCATGGTGCCGTGGCCGCGCTTCTGAAGTTGCTCGGCGCGCTCGTGCTCCTGGGCGGCGAGCAGGCTCTCGCTGTCGCGCTGGGCGATCAGCGCCTCGGCCTCGGCGATCGCCTGCTCGGTGCGCCGCACCTCCGCCTCGGCACCGGTGAGCTGGGCGTCGAGCTCGGCGGTGTCCATGCGGGCGACGACGGCGCCGGCCTCGACGGTGTCGCCCTCCTCGACCAGGACCTCGGTGACGCGGCCGGCGAACTTCGCCGCGACCAGTACCTGCTCGGCCTCGATCCGCCCGTTGGTGACGACGATGTCGTCCGGCAGGCCGTCGCCGGCGACACGGCCCCACAGCGCCTTCAGCTTCGCGCCGAGGCCGTTACCGTTGTCGGCGACAGCCGGCGCGCCGGACGCAGCGAGCACGAGGGCAACGGCGAGGGAGATGAGGACACGTCTGTGCATCGGATCACTCCGCGCGACGGCTCGATCGACGGGCGGTCCGTCCGCGCACGGCCGACGCCTAGCGTCCGGGCCGCGATCCGGCATTGATGCAGATCAGACGGTGAGGCCGAGCGACGGCGCCACCTTAGCGGGGTCGCGGCAGTTTAGCTTCACATCATTCCGACGCCGGAGCGCGCAGACCTCAGATCAGCTCGTCCGGCACGTCGCCGATCTTGCCGAGGATCACCGGCTCGTCATAGTCGCCGCTCTCCGGATCGCCGGAGCGGCTGAAGGCGACGGCGCCGACGATACCGGTTCGGTGCGGTGCGCGCTCGAGCAAAAGGCGGGCGTGCGCCTCGTCGCGGGCGGCGAGTGCCGGCGTCGGCGCGAGGCCCATCGAGCGGCCGCGACGCTTGATCTCGAACGGCTGCACGACGAACACCGTGTGCCGCGGCGGCTTGCCGTTGGTCGCTTCTGCGGTCCGCTGCATGCCGGTCTCCGATTCGTACGTTCGAACTTTGTTCTAGGCGTGTCGGACCGGCGAGTCGAGATGGGCGGCGGGACGCGACGGAGGGCAAGCTGAGGCGGCTCGCCGCCCCGCGCTCACCTCTCGGGCTTGTCCGGGGCGAGGCTGCCGAGCAGCGTCGGGATCAGCTCCGACACCGTCGGGTGGATCGGCACCGACCATTGCAGCACGTCGTATGGCGTGCCGGCATTGACGGCGTCGAGAAGGCCGTGGATCGCCTCGTCGCCGTTCACGCCGAGGATGCCGGCGCCGAGGATGCGGCGGGTCTCGGCGTCGACGACGACGGACATGAAGCCCTGGGTCTCGCCCATCTCCACCGCGCGGCCGACGCGGCTCATCGGCCGGGTGGCGACGAGCAGCGGGCGGCCGGTCTTGCGGGCTTCAGTGAGCGTCAGGCCAACGCGCCCGAGCGGCGGGTCGATGAAGAGGGCGTAGCCCGGCACGCGGTCGGACACGCGGCGGTTGGCGCCGTCCAGCAGGTTGGCGGCGACGATCTCGAAGTCGTTGTAGGCGGAGTGGGTGAAGGCGCCGCGGCCGTTGCACTCGCCGATGGCGAAGACGCCGGGGACATTGGTGGCGAGGTGGTCGTCGACGGCGATGAAGCCGCGTGCGTCGGTGGCGACGCCGGCCGCCTCCAGCCCGAGATCGTCGGTGTTGGGCCGGCGGCCGACGGCGAGCAGCACGTGCGAGGCGACGACTTCGGGCTCGCCCTCGGTGCAGTCGACGCCGACGGCGGCGCCCTCGACGTGGGGCGCGAGGCGGATGCACTCGGCGCCGGTGCGCACCGCGATCCCCTCGCCCTCGATGATCCCGCGGATCGCCTGCGAGACCGCCTCATCCTCACGGGCAACGAGGCGCGGCCCCTTCTCGACGACCGTGACGCGGGCGCCGAAGCGGCGGAACATCTGCGCGAACTCAAGCCCGATGTAGCTGCCGCCGATGACGACGAGATGCTCCGGCACCGCGGTGAGCTGCAGGATGCCGGTGTTGGTGAGGAAGGGCACCTGGTCGATGCCGGGCAGCGCCGGCACGCTCGCCCAGCCGCCGACATTGAGGAAAATCCGTGTCGCCGAGAGCCGCTCCTCGCCGACGGCGAGCGTGTCTGGCGAAACGAAGCGGGCGTGGCCCTCGATGACCGTGCAGCCGTCCATGCCGTCGAGCCATTTGCGCACGTTGGCGCGGGCGTTCGCCGAGACGGTCGCGGCCCGTGCCTGCACCCGGGCCATGTCGACGCGGACCTCGCCGCCGATCGTGAAGCCGTACTCGGCCCCGCGGCGGGCGAGGTGGATCGCCCGAGCGCTCGCCACCATCGTCTTGGTCGGCATGCAGCCGGTGTTGACGCAGGTGCCGCCGAACAAGTGGCGCTCGATCACCGCAACCGTCTGGCCCGCCGCCGTCAGCCGGCCGGCGAGCGCCGGCCCGGCCTGGCCGGCGCCGACGACGATGGCGTCGAAGCGGCGGCTCACCGGAGCGCCGTGACGATCAGCACGGCGGCTGCGATCGCCACCCCGTCCTCGATCAGCGCGGCCGGCGTGTCGCGACCGAAGGCGCGCGCCATGGCGCCGCGTGCCGCCCGGCCGCCGAGTGTGCCGACGACGGCACCGACGACGCCGAGGCCGGCGCCGAGCCAGAGGTCGCCGGCGGCGACGCCGATCGCCCCGCCGGCGAGCGCGCCGCTGACGAGGCGGGCGCCGAATTGCATCGGTACCGTCCGGCTCGGCGTCGACGGCAGCTGGTCGGCGACGTACTCGAGGAGCGCCAATGCGGTGAAGATCCACGGAGTCCACTGCCAGCCGAGGAAGGCGAGCCAGCTGTCGCCGAGGTCGAGCCAGCCAAGATGTGCCGCCCAGGCCACCGCGGCCGGCGCCGTCATCGTCCGCAGGCCGGCGACGACGCCGATGAGAGAGGCGAGCAGGAAGAACGTCGTCATCAGATATCGCCTCGCGCCGACGGACCCCGCGCCGGCACCATAACGGCTCCGCCAGCCACCGCAAAACCCGCCGTCCGGAGCCGCTCGCCGGAACGCCGGATGGCGCCACCCGGCCGCGCGAGCCTCGCGCAAGCCAGCGCCACGATTGTGCCGCCGTAGGCAATAGGGGGGTTTCCCATGCAGATTTCGATCCGGACCACGCTGGTCGCGCTGTTCTGTGCCATCAGCGTGATCGTCGCCGCCCTCTGTGCGACCGCGCTCAACGGCGCCTACGGCACGCTCCAGGCCGCCCAGCGCGTCACGACGCTCGCCGACATCGACCGCAACCTGTTCGAGGCCGTCTCGAACTTCCGCTTCGAGCGCGGCGAGAGCGCCCTGCTGCTGGCGCAGCCGGCCAGCGAGAGCGCCCAGCTCGCCCGCAACGTCGAGATGCGCCGCGCCACCGTCGTCGCCGCCATGGACACGGGCCTCGCGCGGCTCGCCGAGACCGCCGAGCCGAAGTTCGCCGATCTCACCGCCAAGCTGAGCGATCAGTACGAGGTGGTGAAGGCGGCCCGCGAGAAGATCGACGCCGCCCGGTCGCTTCCCCTCGAGCAGCGCGACCCGGCCGTCGGCAAGACGATGATGACGGAAGGCGGCAAGTTCCTCGACGCCCTCACCGCCCTGACGACGGCGGTGGAGGCGGAGATCCGCACGATCGACCCGCGCCTGTCGCAGCTCATCCTTGCCCGCGCGATGTCCTGGGGCTCGCGCAGCTATGCTGGCGTCAGCACCCTCTCCCTCAACACCATCATGTCGGAGAACCGGCCGGCGACGCCGGAGGAGCTCACCAGCATCACCACCAACGACGCCCGCGCCGATCTCGCCTGGGCGACCACCCGCGAGATCGCCCTCGCCGACAACGCGCCCGACGCCCTGAAGGCGGCGGCCGAGGCCGCACAGGCGACCTACTTCTCCGGCGCCTTCAAGGACTATCGCGACGGCATCCTGAAGGCGCTCGCCGCCGGCGAGCCGTCTCCGGTGCCGTTGCAGGACTGGCGCTCGCGCGTCGTCGAGCCGCTGGCCTCCATCGCCGCCGTCTCCGGCACCGCCGTCGACAGCCTCGCCGCCACCGCCGCCGCCACCGAGGCCGCCGCCCGCCGCACCGCCGTCGTCTATGGTGTCGTGCTGCTCGCGTCGCTGCTGCTCGCCGGCTTCGGCCTGCTGGTGGTGGTGCGCCGGGTGACCGTGCCGATGTCGCGCCTCACCCGGGTCATGGAGATGGTCGCCGGCAACCAGCTCGATGTCGAGGTTCCCGACACGCATCGTGGCGACGAGATCGGCTCGATGGCGAAGACGCTGCTCGTCTTCCGCGACGGCCTGCGCCGCAACGCCGAGATGGAGCGCGCCGCCGATGAGGCGCGGCGCGCGGCGGAGGAAGAGCGCCGGCGCACGATGATGGCGCTCGCCGACGACTTCGAGGGCGCCGTCGGCACCATCGTCGGCAGCGTCTCCACCGCCTCCTCGGAACTCCACGTCACCGCGCTCGAGATGACCAAGGCCGCCCGCACGACGTCGCAGCAGTCGACCAGCGTCGCCGCCGCCGCCGAGGAGGCCTCGACCAACGTCGTCGTCGTCGCCTCGTCCGCCGAGGAACTCGGCTACTCGGTCGAGGAGATCGCTCGCCAGGTCAAGCAGTCGGCTCAGATGTCGGCGGTCGCCGTCAGCGAGGCGGCCGCGACCGGCGAGGTGATCCGCGAGCTGTCGCAGGCGGCCTCGCGCATCGGCGACGTCATCGGCCTGATCTCGTCGATCGCCTCGCAGACCAATCTGCTCGCCCTCAACGCCACCATCGAGGCGGCGCGGGCCGGCGAGGCCGGCAAGGGCTTCGCCGTGGTCGCCTCTGAGGTGAAGACGCTCGCCACCCAGACGGCGAAGGCGACGGAGGAGATCGAGACGCAGATCGGCGCCATCCAGGAGACCACCAAGCAGGCGGTTCGCGTCATCGAGGGCGTCGGCGAGCAGATCCGGCGGATGAGCGACATCGCCACCACGATCTCCTCGGCGGTCGAGCAGCAGGGCCTCGCCACCCGCGAGATCGTCCGCAACGTCGACCAGGCGGCCACCGGCACCAACTCGGTGAGCGCCCACATCGGCGACGTCGCCCGCACCGCCGACGAAACGGGTGCGGCGGCAGGCCAGGTGCTCGACGCCTCCGCCCGCCTGACCCAGCAGGCGAGCCACCTGCAGGACCGCATGCGCGGCTTCCTCACGACCGTGCGCGCCGCCTGACGGCCGCACGGCCGGCCCGCCCCCGGGGACGTCGCGTCTCTCCCCCCTGCGCGACGAACCCGGGGGCGATGGTCTGCCAGACCCGCTCCACCATCACCGACGGCCCGCGACGCCTCGCGGCCTCGCCGCCGGCCCCGGCGCCGTCAGGCTGTTGCCCGCTCCGGCTCGCTGCCGGCGACGGCGGCCGGATCCATCCAGAACATCTCCCAGACGTGGCCATCCGGATCCTCGAGGCTGCGGGAGTACATGAACCCGAGCTCCTGCACGGGATTCGGGTCGGCACGGCCACCGCCGGCGACGCCGCGCGACAGCACCGTGTCGACCTCGCCGCGGCTGTCGTGGTTGAGCGCCATCAGCACCTCGCTGACGCCCCGGTCGGCGATCGGTTTCGTCGTGAAGCCGCGATACTTCTCGTGCGTCAGCAGCATTACGTAGATCGTCTCGGAGAAGACCATGCAGGCGGCCGTGTGGTCGGAGAACTGCGGGTTCCTCACGGCACCGATCGCCTCGTAGAAGGCGGTCGCGGCGGCGAGATCGCGGACGGGCAGGTTGACGAAGATCATCTTGGGCATGCGCGGTCTCCATTCCCCGCCGGCCGACGGGGCGGGTGGGCCTCGCTAGGACGCGGGAGCGGCTCGGCAACCGACATCGGTGCGTATTTTTCCCATCGGGCGCCGTCGACGACAGCTTCGCGCAAGGTGGCCCGGCGACGGTGGGACCGCGGACGATGAACTCTGGTGCGCGCCCACCGACCGACACGCGAACGTCCGCGGCCGTGCGCGCAAAGGAACATCTGATATGGCGACTGCTTCCGTGCGCGCCCTGCGGCGCGGGCCGCAGGCTGGTGCTATCGAGAACCGCTGGCTCGACACTCTCCCGGCTGCGATCGTGCTCTGCGATCCCTCCACGCTGATCGTCCGATATGCGAACGAGCGTGCCCTCAAGCTCTTCCGCGACCTCGGCACCGCCCTCCCCGTCGCCGCCGAGGCAATCGTCGGCGGACCGATCTCCGTGCTGCCGCTCTCCGACGGCCAGGCCTGGCAGCGCCTGACGGACGCTTCCGCCCTGCCGCGCACGTTCACGGTGACGCTCGGCGAGCGGACGCTGCATATCGACGCCAGCGCCGTCACCGGCCCGCGCGGCGGCTATGAATACGCGCAGCTGCTCGTCACCGACCGCACCGATCTCATCGCCGCCGAGAAGCGCAACCAGCGCCTCTTCCAGATGATCGAGAAGATGCCGATCAACGTGATGACCTGCGAGCCGGGCACGCTCAAGATCGACTTCGCCAACAAGACCAGCATCGACACGCTCGCCCGCATCGAGCAGCACCTGCCGATCAAGGCAAGCCAGCTGGTCGGCTCGTCCATCGACATCTTCCACAAACACCCCGAGCATCAGCGCAAGATGCTGGCCGACGCGAGCCGCCTGCCGCACAACGCCCGCATCCGCGTCGGCCCCGAGACCCTCGACCTGCGCGTCTCGGCCATGACCAAGGCCGACGGCAGCTACGACGGTCCGATGCTGACCTGGTCGATCATCACCGAGAACGTCACGGTGGCCAACCGCGTCACCGACGTGGTGCGCGACATGAGCCACACCGCCGAGGCGGCCTCGGATTCCAGCGGCCGGCTCCTCAGCCTCTCCGAGGAGAGCGAGAGCATGGCCTCGACCGTCTCGGCCTCGGCGGTCGAGATGTCGGCCACGTTCGACGAGATCACCGGCCAGATCCACCGGGCCTCGCAGATGGCGACCGATCTCGCCGTCAAGTCCTCGGACACCAACAAGGAAGTCGCCGGCCTCGCCGAGAGCGTCCAGAAGATCGGCAGCGTCACCGGCCTGATCGAGAAGATCGCCGGCCAGACCAACCTGCTCGCCCTCAACGCCACCATCGAGGCGGCGCGCGTCGGCGAGGCAGGCAAGGGCTTCGCCGTCGTCGCCCAGGAGGTGAAGGCGCTCGCCTTGCAGACCGCCAAGGCGACGCAGGAGATCCGCCAGCAGGTCGAGACCCTGCAGCATGCGAGCACGGGTGCGGCCGGTGCCGTCAGCGACATCACCGGTGGCGTCGGTCAGCTGAGCGACGTCTTCGTGGCGCTCTCGGCCGCCGTCGAGGAACAGTCGGCGACCAACCGCTCGGTGAGCGAGAGCATCACCGGCGTCTCCTCGGCCGTCACCCAGATCCGCGGTGCCGCCAACGACATCCGCACGGTCTCGGGCGAGCTCGGCACCTATGCCGAGCGCCTCGACCGCGAGATGGCGGCGCTCCTGAAGACCTGAGGCGCGGTCTCGACCTCCAAGGCCCGCGCCGGCGCACGCCGCCGGCGCGGAAGCCCGTCCGGACTATCCAACAGTGTTCGCCGCTGTTCAGGCGGCGCAGCCGCCGGTCATTGTCGCCATCACCGCCTTAGCCTCCTCGAGCGAGACCTCGCGGACGGTGGTGGCGAGCGACCAGGAGTGGCCGAACGGATCCTTCAGCACGCCGTAGCGGTCGCCCCAGAATTGGTCGGCGACAGGCATCGTCACCGTTGCCCCGGCGGCGACGGCCCGTGCAAACGCCGCGTCGACGTCCGGCACCTCGAGGTGCAGCGTCACCGGCGAGCCGCCGAGCGCCGTCGGCGACAGCATCCCGTACTGCCTGTTCTCGTCGACCAGCATCACGGTCTGGCCGGCGATCCTGACGCAGCCGTGCATCAGCCGCCCGTCCGGCCCCGGCAATCGCGCCATCTCCTCGGCCCCGAAGGCCTTTGCGTAGAAATCGATCGCCTGCGCCGCCCCGTCGACAACGAGGTGGGGCGAGAGGGCGCTCATCCGGCTGGCCTTGGGGCTGTCGTTGGGGCGGACCTTTGGCTTATCGGGCATGGCGGGGCTCCTGCTGCTTGACCGCGGACATCGCGGGCAGACCGGAGGACGAACGGCCGGGACGCTTGCCGACGGGGCTGCGAGACAAGTTCCGCCGCCCGCCTCACCAGGCCCGGCGGTAGATCGCAAGGATGTCGGTCTCGCCGAGCGGCCGCGGGTTGTTGACCAGAAGCCGCGTCTGGCGGGCGGCGTCGGTCGCCAGATGCGGCAGCGCCGCCTCCTCGACGCCGACGTCGCGCAGGCGCTGGGCGAGGCCGCAGCGGGCCGACAGCGCCGCCAGCGCATCGGCGAACGCGTGCGCACGGCCCTGTTCGCCGATCTCGGCGAGCGCCGGGAAGGCGTGCGGCGCGAGGGCGGCGTAGGGCGTCGGCACCGTCTCGGCGTTGAAGCGCAGCACGTGCGGAAGCACCAGCGCGTTCGACAGCCCGTGCGGCACGCCATAGTGGCCGCCGAGCGGATAGGCGAGCGCGTGCACGGCGGCGACCGGCGAATTGGCGAACGCCTGGCCGGCCAGCATGGCGCCGAACAGCATGTCGGCGCGGGCAGCCCGGTCGTGGCCCTGGTGGACGGCCCGCTCCAGCGCACCGCCCATCAGCTTGAGCGCCTCGCAGGCGAGCACCCGCGACAGCGGGTTGTTGTTGGGGCTCGCGGACGCATAGGCCTCGATCGCGTGCACCATCGCGTCGATGCCGGTGGCGGCGGTGACCGCCGGTGGCAGGCCGAGCGTCAGTTCCGGATCGAGCAGCGCCACGTCGGGGATGATGACCGGCGAGGAGACGCCCATCTTCTCGTGGGCGCCTGTGGTGACGACGGCGATCGGCGTCACCTCCGAGCCGGTGCCAGCAGTCGTCGGGGCGAGCAGCAGCGGCAGCCGCGGGCCCTTGGCGCGCCGCACGCCATAGACGTCGGCGAGGTCCTCGCGGCCGACCGCGAGCAGGGCGGCGAGCTTCGCCACGTCGAGCGACGAGCCGCCGCCGAGGCCGACGACGCCGGTCGCCCCATGGGCGACGGCAGCGGCTGCGGCGGCGCGCACCACTGCCTCCGGCGGGTCGGCGACGACGTCGGCAAACACCGCCACCTCGACCCCCGCCGCTGCCAGCGCCGCGAGGGCCGGCTCGACCAGCCCGGCCGCCACGACGCCTGCGTCGGTGACGAGGAGCACGCGCAGGCCGAGCCGCGCCGCCGCGATCTCGCCGATCCGGCCGGCGGCGCCGAAGCCGAAGACGAGGCTCGGCGGGGTGTCGAAGGTGAAGGGGGCGATCGGCTCGGTCATCACGGGCTCCGGAACTCTGGGCACGGCGTCGACCGCTGCCGGCCGAGGCGTCGACAATAGCGGCTCCCGAGCGTCATGGTGGTCCGGCTGCTGCGACCGGCTGCGCGCCTCGGGGCGATCGGGCCCACCGGATCAGGTCTTCCGGGATGGGGCCGCTCGGCGACCGCGCAGCGCAGGAGGGAGGTGGCGCGGGCGCTGGTTGGCGGCCGCCGCCACCGGTTGTAGCTTGAGGGCGGAACCGGCCCGCCATGGTGGCGGCCCGGCTCGTCCCCGGCCCCCGGTCACATTCGGCCGGCACCCGGAAGGATCGGGGGACCGGTGAGAGCGACGGACGACGGAATGGCCAAAGAGACGCGGAGCCCATTCTCGGGGCTGCGGTGGGCGCTGGAGGAGGCGATGGTGCATCTCGTGCCGGCGGAGTTCAACGCCTGGTGCGAGGCCGTCGATGCGCGCAAGCGCGAGCCGACACATTTTCCGAAGGCCTCCTATCTCGATCCCGGCCGCACCGTCGCCGGCGACAAGAACCCCGGCTGGGCGCGCGCCGTCGCCGTCGAGCGCGAGGCCTTGCGCGCGCTCCTCCTCGCCTTCCGCGACGCGCTGAAGCGCGCCGGCCTCGCCGCCTACGGCCGCCGCGGCGGCCTCGACGGGCCGCGCGAGCGCATCCCGGACGGCAGCTGGCAGACCTTCGAGCGCGTCAATGCGCCGGAATCGGTGATCGGCGAGGCGCGCAGCCGCGGCACCCACTACCGCGCCGTCGAGGTCATGGCCGACGGCGCCGCGGGAGGCGCGGCGGAGCCGCCGCCGCCGCCGCCGCCGCGGCTGCGACGGCCGGGCTCGCCCGACATGTACGACTGGGACGCCGGGGTGCAGCTCCTCCTCCGCGACAGCTTCGTCCACGGCTGGCCGCGGACGCGCGCCGACATCCGCGCCCGGCTGCTCGCGGTGATGGCGGCGGAGGGGCTCGCCGTGCCACGCAAGCGCGACACCGCCGACAACGTCCTCGCCCGCGACCTGCCGCTGGTGTGGGAGGCGGCGGGCCGTCCGCCGGTGAGCGAGGACGACTGAGCGACGGAGCGCCGCGGCGCTCTCACCAGCAGAGCCGCAACTCCTCCAGGCCGTGAAAATGGTAGGTGTCGCGGAAGCGCGGCGGCGCCGCGAAAGCGAGCCCCGGCAGCCGCTCAAACAGGATCGGCAACGCCACCTGCATCTCGAGACGCGCGAGCGGTGCACCCAGGCAGAAGTGGATGCCGGCCCCGAACGCGACGTGCGGGTTGGGTGCCCGCTCCGGCCGGAAGGCGTCCGGCTCGGCAAATCGCGCCGGGTCGCGGTTGGCGGCGCCGAGCAGCAGGCCGATCTTGTCGCCGCGCCGGAAGTCGATCCCGTCATAGGTGAGGTCCTCGAGCGCGAAGCGGGTGAACAGGTGCAGCGGCGCGTCGTAGCGCAGCGCTTCCTCGACCACCGCCGCGGCATGCGCCCCCGGCGCGGGCCGCACGCCGGTCTCGATGAGCGCCTTCACGCCGTTGCCGATGGCGTGCACCGTCGCCTCGTGGCCGGCATTCAAAAGCAGCACGGCGGTGCCGACGATCTCGCCGTCAGTCAGCCGCTCGCCGTCGACCTCCGCGATGACCAGGCGGGTGAGCAGGTCCTCGCGCGGCGACCGGCGGCGCTCGGCGACGAGGTCGCCGAGGAAGGCGGCGAACGCCTCGCTCGCCGCCACCGCCGCCGCCTCGACCTCGGCGTTGCGGCCGAACTGGTACATGCCGACCATCGCATGCGACCAGGCGAGCAGGTCCGGCCCGTGCTCCGTCGGCACGCCGAGGAGCTCGGCGATCAGCGTCAGCGGGATCGGCGTCGCGAACGCCGGCAGGAGGTCCACCTCGCCGGCGGGGAAACGGTCGATCAGCTCGTGCGCGAGCGCAGCGATGCGCGGGGCGAGGCGGTCGACCTCGCGGGAGACGAAGGCGCGGTTGACGAGACCGCGCAGGCGGGTGTGCTGCGGCGGCTCGACGTCGAGCATCGAGCCGCGCTCGAGCGCCAGGAACGGCTCGAGCCGCGGGTCGGGCTCCGGCCAGCCGAGCTCGGCGCGCGTCGCGACGTGCAGGACGTCGCGGCCGAACCGCCGGTCGCGCAGGAGCGCCGAGACGCCGGCATGCGAGGCGAAGCACCAGAAGCCGTAATTTTCCCAGAAGAACGCCGGCGCCTCGGGCCGTACCGCAGCGTAGGCCGCGTAGGGGTCCTGCACGAAGGCGTCGTCGCGCGGGTCGAGGTCGAGGCGGCGGCGGCCGGCGTCGAGTGTCATCGGCGGAAGGCTTTCTGGCATCGTCGCGGCATCCGGTGGACTTGGGCAGCCCCCGCCAGTACACGCTCGGGCCGCCGCCGACGAGGGCCGTCGACGCGGACGAGGCGTGGCGCGCCGGGCGATGACCTGCAACTGGTCCGGCGGGCGGACCAGTTGCCCAGCGCCGTCGACGATCCCGAGGATGGTGCGATGATCCCGAGCCGTTCCCGATGATCCCGTGGATCGAGGTCGATGCCGCGACGGTGCCGGGCGGCGCGCGCCTGCGCCTGATGCGGCGGGGCGACGAGTTCTCCA
>CALRZT010000053.1:0-18986 GCA_943372725.1 Pseudoxanthobacter soli DSM 19599 | reverse complement strand
CGCCGCCATCACGACGTGGAGGTCGTGGGAGACGAGCAGCACGCCGCAGCCGGTACGGTCGCGCACCTCGCCGATCAGGCCGTAGAGTTCCGCCTCGCCGGTGAAGTCGACGCCCTGCACCGGCTCGTCGAGGACGAGCAGGCCGGGGCGGCGGGCGAGCGCGCGGGCGAGCAGCACCCGCTGCAGTTCGCCGCCCGACAGCGCCTGGACGGCGCGCGCCTTCAGGTGCGCCGCCCCGGTCGAGCGCAGCGCCGCGTCGACCGCGTCGGCCGATGGCCGCCCCGTCAGCGTCATCAGCCGGTCGACGCTGAGCGGCATCGTCCACTCGAGCTGCAGGCGCTGCGGCACGTAGCCGACGACGAGGCCGGCGTCGCGCGAGACCCCCCCCTCGTCGGCGGCGATCAGCCCGATCAGCGCCTTCAGGAGCGTCGTCTTGCCACCGCCGTTCGGACCGATCACCGTGACGATCTCGCCCGCCCGCACGGCGAGATCGACGTCGCGCAGCAGCCAGCGATCGCCACGGCGGATGCCGAGCCCGCTGGCCGAGACCAGGGCGGCGCGGGCGCCACCGTCGCCCGGCGCCAACGCCCGTTCGCTTGCCCGCTGCGCGCCCTCAGGTCCCACGTCGTCCGTCCCCTCGCCGCCGCGGGCGCCCCGCCGGTCCTGCCGCCGCACCCGCAGCGCGCATATGGCCGCTTGTCCGTCGCGGGCGCAACGTTATAAAGTTACAACTTCCCGACCCGATCGAGCGGAGACAGCCCATGCGTCGCACCCTCACGAGCGCCCGCGCTCGCTTCGCCCTGCTGGCGGGCTGCGCCCTCGGAGCCGGCGGCCTCGCGATGTCGCCGCTTCACGCCGAGGCCGAGGCGCCGTCGCCCCCGCCGAGCGTCGTGGTGTCGATCGCGCCGATCCATTCCCTCGTGTCGGGCGTGATGGCCGGCGTCGGCGAGCCGACGCTGCTCGTCAAGGGCGGGGCGTCGCCGCACACCTACACGATGAAGCCGTCCGACGCGGCCGCCCTGTCGGGGGCGCAGATCGTCTTCCGCATCGGTCCGGGCCTAGAGACCGTCCTCGACGACCCGCTGGCGACGCTGGCGAGCCAGGCGGACGTCGTCGATCTCGCCGGGGCACCGGGACTGCGGCTGCTGCCGCTGCGCGAGGGCGGCACCTGGGAGGCCCACGGCGACGCCCACGCGCACGGTGAAACGGAGGCGAAGACCGCCGAGCCGGCGGCTGCAGCCGATCATGATCATGATCACGACGCGGCTGCCGATGGATCAGCGCCCGCCGTTGCACATGCAGCGGCTCACGCGGACGCCGACGCCCATGGCGCCGGCGGCGGGCACGATCACGGGCACGGCGCACCGGCGCACGACGCGCACGCCGCGGCGGAGGCACACGCCCATGCCGGCGAGCACGACATGCATCTGTGGCTCGACCCGCGCAACGCCGCGGCGATGACGCGGGCGATCGTCGCGACGCTGTCGGACGCCGATCCCGCAAACGCCGATCGCTATGCCGAGAACGGTGCGGCGCTCGAGGCCCGCCTCGCCGCTCTCGACGCCCGGCTCGAGACGGAGCTCGCGCCGGTGCGCGAGAAGCCGTTCATCGTCTTCCACGACGCCTATCAGTATCTCGACGCCCGCTACGACCTGGCGGCGGTCGGCGCCATCACCGTCAGCCCAGACCGGGCGCCGGGCGCCCACCGCATCCAGGAAATCCGCGCCACCATCGCCGAGCGCGGCGCCATCTGCGTCTTCACCGAGCCGCAGTTCGAGCCGCGCGTCGTCAGCCGGCTGGTCGAGGACACCGGCGTGCGCACGGGCGTGCTCGATCCCGACGCCGCCGCCGCCCACACGCCCGGCGCCGACCTCTATTTCGAGCTGATGGGAGACCTCGCGGCGAACCTCGTGACGTGCCTCGGCGGCTCCAGCTGAGCCGGCGTCAGGAACGCCAGTAGACCGGCGAGAGCAGCACCAGGATCGTCATGATCTCCAGTCGGCCGAGGATCATCGCGGCCGACAGGATCCAGGCGGCGGCGTCGTCGACGGTCGAGAAGTTTCCGGCCGGGCCGATGATGTCACCGAGGCCGGGGCCGACATTGCACAGCGCCGTCAGGGCGCCGGTCAGGCTGGTGACGAGATCGAGGCCGGAGACCAGCGACAAAAGCACGGTGAAGATCGCGAGCAGGGCGAAGAAGGCGATCAGGAAGGTCATCACCGATTCGAACACGTCGGTGTCGACCCGCCGGTCGCCATAGCGCAGCGGCACCACCGCGTTGGGGTAGACGAGCCTGTGCAGCGCCCGGTTGAGGGCCGCGAAGACGATGATGAAGCGGTAGATCTTGATGCCGCCGGTGGTCGACCCCGAGCATCCGCCGATGAAGGTGAGGATCAGGAACAGCGCCACGGCGAACGGCCCCCACAGCGCATAGTCGGTCGAGGCGAAACCTGTCGTGGTGACGACCGAGGTGACGTTGAAGGCGGTGTGGGTGAGAGCGTCGAAGAACGGCATGTCGCGCGTCGCCGTCAGCCAGACCGCCAGCGCGAGCGACGCGACGACGATCACGGCGACATAGATCCGCACCTGGATGTCCGACAGCAGCGTCAGCTTGCCGTTGACGCACAGGTCGACGAACAGCACGAACGGCATGCCGCCGAGGATCATGAAGAGGACGGCGGCCCAGTGAATCGCCGGGCTCGGGAAGAAGCCGAACGAGGCGTCGTGCGTCGAATACCCCCCCGTCGACACCGTCGCCATGGCGTGCGTCACGGCATCGAAGAACGTCATGCCGAGGGCCGCGTAGACGAGGGTGCACAGGACGTTGAGGCCGACATAGATGACGACCAGCGCCGTCGTCAGCTGGACGACGCGCGGCAGCGCCTTGTCGGACCGGTCGGAGGATTCCGCCCGGAACAGCTGCATGCCGCCGATGCGCAGGAACGGGAACAGGAACAGCCCGATCGCGACGATGCCGATGCCGCCGAAGAACTGCAGCAGCGCTCGCCACAGCAGGATGCCGCGCGGCGCCCGGTCGAGCCCCGCGATCACGGTGGAGCCGGTGGTGGTGAGCCCCGACACCGATTCGAACACCGACTGGGCGAAGCTCAGCCCGAGCGCCGAGAAATAGAACGGCAGGGCGCCGACGAAGCACGTCGACACCCACAGGACCGTCGTCACCAGGAAGCCGAAGCGCGGCGAGAAGCGCGGCAGCGGCTGGCGCAGCGACAGGATGCCGAGCAGCGCGACGACGAAGACGGCGACGCTCACCCCGACGAAGACCTGCCAGTCGGGGCTGCCGTCGGCGATGTCGACGAAGGCCGGCAACAGCATCGCGACCGCGACGTGCATCGAGAAGAAGCACGTCGCGTAGAGCGTCGGCCGGATGTACTGGAGCGTCTGCATCGGCCCGAGCGACCCCTCGCGTGACGCCGCCGGCGATCAGCGTCGGAGCCGGATCAGAACCCCGTCTGCGTCAGGGCGATCGACCACTCGATGTCGCGGATCGCCCGGCCGACCGACTGGCCGATCAGGTCCATCTTGCGGATCGTCTCGACGCGGTCGCGGACGTGCTCGCACTCGTCGGCCGACAGCATCATCGGCAGCAGGTTGCAGGCCGAGACGAGGCTGATCAGCACGACGTCGCGCGGATCGGGGATCTCGTCGTCGAACAGGATGGCGAACAGGCGCCGCTTCACCTCACGCTCGGCGCGGCCGTCGACCACCGGATAGGCGCGCGTCTTGAACACCCACAGGAAGCGGTCGTCCTTCACCTTGAGGACGCCGCGCTCGACCAGCCGGTCGAGGGCTTCGGTGCGGAAGTGCTCGCCGTGGCGCGACAGCTGCGCCAGGTAGGCGTCGATTGGCTGGCCGTTCGGCATTTCCGCCACGAACCCGAGCGCCTCGTCGAGCAGGGGCTCGCCGGTCGGCGTCTTGTCGACGACGTCGAGCCGCTTCGGATCGGTGTCGACGCGATCCTTGAGCGCGAGGTCCATCAGAAGAGCGCCGGCGCCCGCGGTATCGAGCCAAGGCGCGAACGCGGGCCGGAGCAGGCCCGTCTCGTCGTCGAGGCACAACAGCAGAAGCTCTTCGAGGAACGTGAGATTCACGGCAGGCGACTCCCCAGCGTTATGCATCGCGACGGCCCCCGGCTCGACACGCTTTCGGTGGCGACACTACCGGATCAGTGCTCGAAGTGCAGTAGCAGATAGGAGCCGCCGTCGCGCGTCCCGCTCGAGATGCGATCGGTGAGGCGCGTCAGGATCGCCGCCGACGCCGACGCCATCAGGGCCTCCTCCTCGCCGTCTCCGCCGGGCATGACGGCGGGGCGCCCGGCGATGTCGACGGGCTCGCCGGCGTGCAGCAGTTCGACCGTCAGGCTGGTCTCGTCGAACCGCACCGTCACCAGCGCGAGCCGCCGCGGCGATCCGCCACGCGCGAGCGTTTCCACCGCCTCCCCGGCGGCGAGCTTGGCGTGGTTGAGGACGTCGCGGCGCACGCCCCACGCCGTTCCGTGGCGCTCGAGCATCGCCGTCACCGCCGCCGAGCCGTCGCCGTCGGCCGGAATGTGGGTGGCGCGCGCGGCCGCGTTCAGCCGGAACAGCAGATTGAGGCCGACGGCGCTGATGCCGGTGACGATCACCGCATCGGCGAACAGTGCCCGCACGATCTCCGGCGCCGTCGAGACCATGTCCTCGTAGGCGATGCCGATCAGGCCGAGGCTGACGGAGACGCCGATCATGAAGACGCCGCGACTGTCGAGGGCGCGGGTGGCCACGAGCTCGATGCCCGAGGCGATCAGGAAGGACGCGGCATAGAGTGCCACCGCCCCCATCACCGGTCCGGGCATCAGCGTCAGCGCCACCGTCAGCTTCGGCATCAGTGCGAGCGCCAGCATCAGGGCTGCGACGGCGAGCCCGATCACCCGCGACGTCGCCCGGCTCGCGTGGGCGAGGCCGATGTTGGCGGAGGACGGCGCCACCTGCATGCCGCCGAACAGGCCGGAGGCGATGTCGCCGATGCCGTTCGCGGTGATGCCGCCGGCGACGCGGCGCATGTCCGGCCGGCGCCAGCCGGCATCGTCCATCTTGTCCATGATGACGACGCAGGCGAGCGTATCGAGGCTGACCATCACCGCCAGCACCGCGACCGAGGCGAGGGCGCCGGCCCCGACGTCGAAGGCCGGCAGATGCAGCGCCGGCAGTCCGAACAACGGCGCGGCGGCGATGGCGGCGCCGCCGTCGAGCAGCCCGAAGGCCGCGGAAATGGCGATGCCGAGTGCCAGCCCGGCGAACAGCGCGAACAGCTTCAGGGTGCGCGAGCCCCAGACCGAGAAGGCCGCGATGGTGCCGAAGGTGGCGAGGAAGACGAGGAACTCCGGCAGTTGCACGGCGGTCGCATGGTCGAGGCCGAGGCCGCCCTCGATGGCGTACTCGACGAGCGACAGCCCGGCGACGAGGACGACGACGCCGGCGACGTGGGAGGGGAAGAAGACGCGCAGGTAGGGCATCGCGCGCGCCACGACGAGTTGCGCGACGCCGCTCGTCAGCCCGATCATCACCAGCGCCGAAGGCCCCGCCACCTTCATCGCCCCGCTGATGATGCCAATGTAGAAGGGGTCGGGGATGTGGACGATCAGCGCCCCGGAGCCGGTGCGCCGTCCGACGACCTGCAGCAGCGTCGCCACCGCCATCGCCATCACCGTCCCCGACAGGATGAGACGCGTCGCCTCGGCGCCCATCCCGGCCGACCGGCAGGCGATCAGCACGTAGGCCGACAGCGACAGCGCCATCACGGCGTGCTGGGTGGCGAGGCTGAGGAGGGCGACGAGCGGCGGCCGCTCGTCGGCGGCGTAGCTGAGATCGGGCGGGCGCTGGCGGGGCGGGCCCGGGACGAGCAGCAGACGCGACAAATCCATTCCGGCCGGGTCCCTCTCTGGCGCCGCGGCGCCGGCTCGATCGGGTCTTGCTCAGTATCGGGGTCTTGCTCGGTGCCGCCCGTGCGTCCCGTCGGGCCCGCCACGGACGAGCATCGTTCATGCCACAGCCGGCGCGGGCTGGACAGGCGGCGGCAGGGTCGGTATCCGTTCTTGCGCGCGAACCCTGCCGCGTGCGCCCTCCCCATCGCGTCCAAAACCGGGCGAGGGCGGCGACCCAACCGACGGAACGATCATGGCAATTGCGACGGAACGCTCGGGCGACGTGCTGGTGCTGCTCCCCCAGGGGCGCCTCGACAGCAACAACGCGGCTGCGGTCGAGAGCGAGATCCTCGCCCACGTCACGGCGGGCACGAACCGCATCGTCGTCGACTTCTCGGGCCTCGACTACATCTCCAGCGCCGGCCTGCGCGTCGTCCTCGTCGTCGCCAAGCGCCTGAAGCAGGCGGGCGGCGCCCTGGTGCTGTGCCGGCTGCCGGCGCACATCCGCGAGGTCTTCGAGATCTCCGGCTTCCTGTCGATCCTGAAGTCGGCGGACAGCCGCGAGGACGCGCTCGCCGCCGTCAGCGCCTGAGCCGATGGCCGGGCGGTCCGCCCGGCTGCCCGGAAGCCGCACCGCCCGTCCTGGCCGCGGCGCACACGCCGTTGACGGCCGGCGGGTTTTCCGTCATCACCACGCCGAGTTCCAGCGTGACGCGGCCTCGCATGTCCTTCGCCCAGCCCTTCGCCTCGCGTGACGCCCGCCGCTTCGGTGGCGGCGATCGCGTGTGCATGGGTGCGGCCGGGCGGCCTGCGTCGAAAACGACCACGACGACGCGCTGATCCTCTCCTCGCCCCCGCCGCACTCCCCGGGGACGGGGAGGGACGGACGCCCGCGCGGGTCGCCGACACGCGGGGCGCCATCGGGAGGCAGGAGCTGAGAACCATGGGCTATTCCGTCGCCGTCGTCGGCGCGACCGGCAACGTCGGTCGCGAGATCCTCGACATCCTCGACGAGCGCGGCTTCCCCGCCGACGAGGTCGTCGCCGTTGCCTCCCGCCGCAGCCAGGGCACGGAAGTGTCTTTCGGCGACCGGACGCTGAAGGTGAAGGCGCTCGAGACGGTCGACTTCTCGAAGATCGACATCTGCCTGATGTCGGCCGGCGGCGCGATCTCGAAGGAGTGGTCGCCGAAGATCGCCGCCCAGGGCTGCGTCGTCATCGACAACTCGTCGACCTGGCGGATGGACCCTGACGTGCCGCTGATCGTGCCGGAGGTGAACGCCGACGCCATCGCCGGCTTCCGCAAGAAGAACATCATCGCCAACCCGAACTGCTCGACCGCGCAGCTCGTCGTGGCGCTCAAGCCGATCCACGACCGCGCCGGCATCAAGCGCGTCGTCGTCGCCACCTACCAGTCGGTCTCCGGCGCCGGCAAGGACGCGATGGACGAGCTCTTCGAGCAGACGCGCGCGATCTTCGTCTCCGACCCGGTCGAATCGCGGAAGTTCACCAAGCGCATCGCCTTCAACGTCATCCCCCACATCGACGTCTTCCTGGACGACGGCTTCACCAAGGAAGAGTGGAAGATGACGGTCGAGACCAAGAAGATCCTCGATCCGAAGATCAAGGTGGTGGCGACCTGCGTGCGCGTGCCGGTGTTCGTCTCGCACTCCGAGGCCGTGCACCTCGAGCTCGAGAACCCGCTGTCGGCCGACGAGTGCCGCGAGATGCTGCGCGAGGCGCCGGGCTGCCTCGTCGTCGACAAGCGCGAGGACGGCGGCTACGTCACCCCGCACGAGGCGACCGGCGAGGACGCCACCTACATCAGCCGCATCCGCGAGGACCCGACGGTGGAGAACGGCCTCGCCATGTGGGTCGTCTCCGACAACCTCCGCAAGGGCGCGGCCCTCAACGCCGTGCAGATCGCCGAGGTGCTGGTCAACCGCAAACTGATCCAGGCGAAGCGCCAGGCCGCCTAAGGTCCGGCGGCCCGAAGACGAAAGGACGGCCCGAGGCAACGCCCCGGGCGCCGGCGGTTCAGGCCTCGTCGGGAGCCTCGCCGGCCTCCCTCAGCCGCTCGTCGACCTCCGCCGCCCGCGGCAGGTCGGCGCCGGCACGGCTGCAGGTGATCGCCGCGGCCGCGGCCGCGAAGCGCAGCACCCGCCGCAGCGTCGCCTCGTCGATCGCGGCCAGCGCCGCCGGCGCCATGGCGTTCTCCTCGGCGAGCCGCCAGAGCAGCGCCGCCTGGAAGGTGTCGCCGGCCCCCACCGTGTCGACCACCACCGTCGGCATCGCCGGCACGAAGGTGCGGGTGGTGGCCGTGAAGGCGTGGGCGCCCTCGCCGCCGTCGGTGACGACGACGAGGCGGGCGCCGCCCTTCAGCCAGCCGGCGGCGACGTCCTCCATCGCGGCGCCGCCGTAGAGCACGCCGAGATCCTCGCGGCTGACCTTGACGAGATCGGCGATCGAAAGCCACGCGGCGAGGCGCGCGCGCCAGACGTCGAGGTCCGGCTCCACTGACAGCCGCACGTTCGGATCGACCGACACCACGACGCCCGCCGGCCGGGAGCGCGCCAGCGAAAGTTCGCTCGTGCCGGTCGGCTCGGTGACGAGCGAGAACGAGCCCGCGTGCAGGACGCGGGAGCCGAGCGGCAGGCGGGGCAGGTCGGCCGCCTCGATCGAGCGGTCGGCGGCGCGGTGGCCGTGGAAGGCGTAGGCGGGTACGCCGTGGGCGTCGACGCCGACGAGGCTGATCGTCGTCGGCCCGCCCTTGCGGACGATCATGCCCGTGCCGACGCCCTCCGCCTCCAGGCGGTGCAGGAGGCGCGCGCCGAGGAAGTCGACGGAGATGCCCGTGACCAGCGACACCTCGGCGCCGAGGCGGGCGAGGCCGACGGCGACGTTGTAGGGCGAGCCGCCGGGGTGGGCGTCGAAGCGCAGCGACGCGCCGCCTTCCCCGACGACGAAGAGATCGTAGAGCGCCTCGCCACAGACGATGAACATCGAGAACATTCCCGGCCCGGACCGGCCGGACCTTGCACCGGCGGCACCCGGCTCGTCCAGTCGGACGCCCTCAGGCCGGCGGCCGGGCGAGCCTGACGCCGGGTCCCTCCTCGTCGGCGCCGATGAGGCGCACCCCCGCCTCGGTGAGGGCCCGCACGATCTGCGCCTCGCTCGCCCGGTGCAACTCGTGGCGGCCGCCTTCGAAGTCACGCACGGTCGAGCGCGACACGCCGGCGTGCTCGGCGAGCTCGGCTTGGCTCCAGTCGAGCAGCCCACGGGCGGCACGGCTCTGTTCGGGACGAAGATTCATGGTGCTCGGCACTTGCCCAATGTGGTTATAATCAACCATATTATATGAATATCGACAAGCCGGGGGTGCGAGCCCCTCTCCGGACCTCCGACGCGACGAGGCCCCGCCCGCTGCATGCCGCATGACACGCCCCTCATCGCCACCATCGTCGTCGGTATCGGCCTGGCATTCGTCTTCGGCCTGATCGCCCAGCGGCTGCGGCTGTCGCCGCTGGTCGGCTACCTCGTCGCCGGTGTCGTTGTCGGGCCGTTCACGCCGGGCTTCGTCGCCGACCAGCACCTCGCGACCGAGCTCTCCGAGATCGGCGTCATCCTGCTGATGTTCGGTGTCGGCCTGCACTTCTCGCTGAAGGACCTGTTGTCGGTGCGGGCGATCGCGGTGCCGGGGGCCGTCGTGCAGATGGGCGCCGCCACGGCCATGGGCCTCGGCCTCGGCACCCTGATGGGCTGGACGGTGCCGGCGAGCCTGGTCTTCGGCCTCGCCCTGTCGGTGGCGAGCACCGTCGTGCTGCTCCGGGCGATGCAGGAGCGCCGGCTGATCGAGACCGAGCGCGGCCGCATCGCCGTCGGCTGGCTGATCGTCGAAGACCTCGCGATGGTGCTGGCGCTGGTGCTCTTGCCGGCGCTCGCGAGCGTCATCACCGGCGGCGACGAGATGGTGCGGTCCGACCCGATCGCCGCGCGCTTCGGGCTGGGACTGCCCGGCGTGATCGGCCTGACGCTCGCCAAGGTCGCGGCCTTCGTCGTCGTCATGCTCGTCGTCGGCCGGCGGGTCATCCCCTGGCTGCTGCACTACGTAGCCCACACCGGCTCGCGCGAACTGTTCCGCCTCGCCGTGCTGGCGATCGCGCTGGGCGTCGCCTTCGGGGCGGCGAAGCTGTTCGGCGTGTCGCTGGCGCTCGGCGCCTTCTTCGCCGGCATGGTGCTCAGCGAATCCGAACTCAGCCACCGCGCGGCGGAGGAATCGCTGCCGCTGCGCGACGCCTTCGCGGTGCTTTTCTTCGTCTCCGTCGGCATGTTGTTCGACCCGTTCAGCATCGTCCGCGACCCGCTGCCGCTCATCGCGACGCTGTTCATCATCATCGTCGGCAAGTCGATCGTCGCCTACCTGATCGTCCGGATGTTCCGCCATCCGGTCGGCACGGCGCTGACGATCGCCGCGAGCCTCGCCCAGATCGGCGAGTTCTCCTTCATCCTGGCGAGCCTCGGCACGCGTCTCGATCTCCTGCCGGACGAGGCGAGCGACCTCATCCTGGCGGGCGCGATCCTGTCGATCATGCTGAACCCGCTGATCTTCGCCATGCTGGACCGGCTGCGGCCCCGGCTCGAGCCGCGGGTGGAGCGCTACGCCCCGGCCGCAGCGGCGTCGGCGGCGCAGGTGCCCGCCCCCGGCGCCCCGCCCGCGCCGGTGCAACCCGCCCCGAGCGCCGGAAAGATGGAGGCGGCGGCGAACGACGCCTCCGACGAGCCGCGCCTGCAGACCGACCTCGCCGGCCACACCATCCTCGTCGGATACGGCCGGGTCGGCAGCCTCGTCGGCGCCGCGCTCAAGGACGGCGGTACGCCGTTCCTCGTCATCGAGGACGCCGACAAGGCGGTGACGCGCATCCGCGACATCGCGGTGGAGGTGATCGTCGGCAACGCCGCGAGCCCGGACGTGCTGGCGGCCGCCAATCTCGCCGGCGCCCGCCGCCTCGTCGTGGCGATCCCGAACGCCTTCGAGGCGGGCCAGGTGGTGGGCCAGGCGCGCACCGCCAGCGCGGCGATTGAGATCATCGCCCGGGCCCACTCCGACGCCGAGGTCGAGTACCTGAACGATCTCGGCGCGAACACCGTCATCATGGGCGAGCGCGAGATCGCACGCGGCATGATCGAACAGCTCGGTCCCGACCACCCGACGGTCGAGGAATTGACGGGGCAGGCGCCGGCCGGGCCGGCAGCGGACGGGCCGGCCGAAGAGGCGCGGGCCGACGACGTGGCGGCGGCGGATGGGCCGGTTACCGACGCGGTCGAGGCCGCCACGCCGCCGGCGGACGATCCGCCGCGCGGGGATCCGCCGGCGGACGCTCCGGTCAGATCGTGATGCCGCCGTCGATGACGAGCGCCTGCCCGGTGGTGAAGGCGGATTCGTCGGAGGCGAGGTAGACGGCGAGTGCCGCCACTTCCTCAGCCGTGCCGATGCGGCCGATCGGCTGGCGGGCGATGAAGGCCTTGCGCGCCGCCTCGGCGTCGGGGAAGGCGGCGACCCGCTCGTGCCACGACGGCGTCTCGACGGTGCCGGGGCAGATGGCGTTGCAGCGGATGCCGCGGCCGACGAAATCGGCGGCGACCGACTTCGTCAGCCCGACCACCGCCGCCTTCGTGACGCCATAGGCGAAGCGGTTCGGGAAGCCTTTGATGCTGCCCACGACCGAGGCCATCTGGACGATCGAGCCGCCGCCGGCCGCCAGCATCGCCGGCAGGAAGGCGCGCGTCATCCGGTACATGGAGCGGACGTTGATCTCCATCGAGAAGTCGTAGGCGTCCTCGTCGCAATCGAGAATGGAGCCGTGGTGGACGAAGCCGGCGATGTTCGCCAGGACGTCGACCGCACCCACCGCCTCGGCGAAGGCGATGATCGCATCGCCGTCGAGGACGTCGAGATGACCGGTGGCAATGGCGGAATTCTCCGCCTTCAGCGTCTCGAGCGCCTCTTCGTTGATGTCGGTCGCGAGCACGCGGGCGCCCTCACGGGCGAACGCCAGCGCCGTCGCCCGGCCGATCCCCTGCCCCGCCGCCGTCACCACCGCCCTCTTTCCCGCCAGCCGTCCGGTCACGTCGCGTCTCCCGAGTGCGTGGCGGTCGCAGCCGCCGTTCGGGCCTTGGTAGCACGGGAGGGCGGGATCTGGCGTGGGGGCGGGTGACGAGACCGCGTGGCGAAACCGGATGCGCCCTCGTCTGAAGGACGCTTCGACCAGCCCGTGGGTATGATTTGCACCCTCTCGAGCGATGCCAGAGCGACTGACGACGACGCGACGATGACGCCTACGCCACCGCCCGCTTGCGGCCGCGCATCAGCCGCCTTGCGGCGAGTTCGGCCGCCGCGGCGCTCGGGAAGGTCACGCCTTCCAGGGCGGAGAACATGTTCTCGACGGCGTGGAAGACGAAGGCGCGGCCCGAGCGGATGAGGATCCCGGCGGCGGTCTCTTCGATCTCGACGACGTAGGCATCGAACATGGCGTGCAACTCCTCACTCGACCGATCACGCGGACGTGAAAACGCCGCGGGAGGCGATGGGTTGCCCGACACCGGCGAAAAGACCGGCGCCTGTCCCTGAACCGGATAAGCAAGTTGCGGGCCGAGTCGCATCGGGACGGCCGGAGGTGGCCACGAGCCTCGCGAAGGTCGGCGCTGGTCCGGCCGGCGCGTGCTCCGGGCGCGCCTGCGATCGCAGGCCCAACGCTGCTCCAGCGGTTCAACTGCCCGTGGAGAGGGCGAATGTCGACCGGGCGTGCCCGCAAAGGTGGCAGTCTCAGCGTCGCGACAGTGCGGCGAAACAGGAGCGCCTCGCGGCGCCTGCCGCAGGCCCCGTCGGCAGTGGGCAGAGACGACGCCGACGTCGCTGCAAACGGACCGCGGCTGCGGCCCGGCAGCTCGCGCAGGACCCGCCGGTGCCGCTGCAGCCGTCGTCCGCTCTCAAAACAGCAGATAGATCAGGATGATGATCGGGATCGGGATGCCGATCAGCCAGAGCAGGATACCCTTCATGTCGCTTCTCCACGCGTGAGATTGATCACGGTCGAGAACGCGGCAACGCCGGGGAGGTTCCGGCCGACGGTGCGCCTGGCCGATCGGCCGGGGCTGCAGGGGCGGGCTGGAGGCTCAGAGCGGCGCCGTCGCAGCCGCCAGCCACGCCCGCGTCTCGCCGTCGACGAGCGGGCCGATGCGGGCCATCACCTCGGCGTGGTAGCCATCGAGCCAGGCGCGGTCGGCGGGCGACAGCAGCGCCGGCTCGATCAGGCGGCGGTCGATCGGCGCGAAGGTCAGCGTCTCGAAGCCGTGCATCGGCCGCTCGCCGCCGGCGACCGGCTCTGCCGGCGTGACGAGCAGCAGGTTCTCGATGCGGATGCCGTATTCGCCCGCCTTGTAGTAGCCCGGCTCGTTCGAGAGGATCATCCCCGCCTTGAACGGCGTCGTGCCGAGCTTCGAAATGCGCTGCGGCCCCTCGTGCACCGACAGATAGACGCCGACGCCGTGGCCGGTGCCGTGGTCGAAGTCGAGGCCCGCCTTCCACAGCGCCATCCGCGCGAACGGATCGAGTTGGGCGCCGCTGGTGCCGACCGGGAAGCGGGCGGTGGAAATCGCGATCATGCCGGCGAGCACGCGGGTGAAGCGGTCGCGCATCTCCGCCGTCGGCTCACCGACGATCACCGTGCGGGTGATGTCGGTGGTGCCGTCCTCGTACTGGCCGCCGGAATCGATCAGGTAGATCTCGCCAGGCTTCAGCGGCGCATTCGAGGCGCGCGTCACCCGGTAGTGCGGCAAGGCCGCGTGGCCGCCGGCGCCGGAGATGGTGTCGAAGGAGATGTCCTTCAGCGCGCCCGTCTCCGCGCGGAAGCGCTCGAGCGCCTCGGCGACCGCGATCTCGTCGAGATGGCCCGCGGGCGCCGTCTTCTCGAGCCAGTGCAGGAAGCGCGTCACCGCCGCCCCGTCGCGGAGGTGGGCGCGGCGCGTGCCGGCGATCTCGGCGGCGTTCTTCACCGCCTTCGGCAGCAGCACCGGGTCCTGGCCTTCGACGAGGACGCCGCCGGCCGCGGTGATGCGGCGGGCGATGGCGTCGGCGGTGAGCTCCGGGTCGACGAGAACGCGCGCCGCCTTCGCCCCGAGAGCCGCCAGCGCCGGCGTCAGACCGGCCGGCTCGGCGATCTCGGCGACGTCGGCCACGGCGGAGCGCACCGCGTTCGAGAGCTTGCGGCCGTCGACGAAGAGCTGCGGCGGCGCCCCCTTGCGCAGGATGGCGAAGGCGAGCGGCACCGGATTGTGGGCGACGTCGCTGCCGCGCACGTTGAACAGCCAGGCGATCGAATCCGGCTGCGTCAGTACCGCCGCGTCGACCCCGGCCTTCGCGAGCGCCGCGTCGAGACGGGCGATCTTCTCCGCCGCCGAGGCGCCGGCGAGGTCGGCCGGCTGCAGCTGCACGGCGCCGACCGGCAGCTCCGGGCGGCCGTCCCACACCGCATCGACCGGGTTCTCCGCCACGGCGACGAACTCCGCCCCGGCTTCGCTGCAGACCTTCTCCAGCCGCCGCACCTGCGCCACCGTGTGCAGCATCGGGTCGTAGCCGAGGCGCTGGCCGGGCTTCAGCCGGGCTGCCAGCCACTTCGAGGGCGGCATGTCGACGAGGTGGCAGCGCTCGAAGGCGCGGCCGTCGGTCTGCTCGCGCACCTGGAGCGTGTAGCGCCCGTCGACGAAGACGGCGGCCTCGTCGCCGAGCACAACGCAGGTGCCGGCGGACCCGGTGAAGCCGGTGAGCCAGGCGAGCCGCTCGGCCGCCTTCGGCACGTACTCGCCCTGGTGCTCGTCCGCGCGCGGGACGAGGAAACCGTCGAGGCCTTCGGCCGCCAGGCGGGCGCGCAGGCGGGCGAGCCGGGCGGGGCCGGCGGCGGGTTCGGACGCGTCGTCGAAGCTCTGGAACATCCGGCGTTTCTAGTGGCGCGGCGGGCGGCCCGCAACGGGGCGCGCCGGCGCAGCGGTTAACGCCGGGTTTATGCCGCGCCGCACCATTTCAGTGTGCACATGCAAAATGCGCAGGGCCGGCATGCGGCCGGGCCGCTACCGCGGGGCGGCCGCGCTTCCTAAGTTCGCGACGTCTAGGGAGGACGACGACAGACCGAACGGAAGGAAATCGTTCATGGCCAATGTCTCGTCCTCCGGTCTCGCGGCTCCCCTCCCCGGCGCCCGGACCGGAATCATCACAAGCCTGATCAACCAGGCCCGTAGCGCCTTCACCACCCGCCGCGCCGCGGCGTCGGAGATCCGCGCTCTCGCCGAGTTGCTGGCCCTCGACAGTCCGGCGGACCGTCACCGCCTGCTGGCGGAGTACGACATCGCCGTCAGCCGGCAGACGCTCCGCGGCAACGCGCGCTGAGCGTTCGCGGCGCAGCCTTCGGCGGCTGCGACGGTCGATTGCCGGACCTGCCGCCGGCGCATGGCCGCCCTGCATGGACCGGCCTGACCGGGCCGCTCCGCCACCCCGATATCACACCCGACGCGGCGCCCTCGCCGCACCGACACAGATACCGCGGCCCCCACCGCACGAGGATTGAACCGATGGCCTATGTTTCCGCTTCCCCCGACCTTTCGATCGGGACCACCCGCTCCGCCCGCAAGGGCCTGTTCTCGCGCGCCCTCGACCGGCTGATCGAGGCCCGCACGCGCGAGGCGCAGCGCGTCGTCAACGGCTACCTCCTGACCCTCGACGACCAGACGCTCGCCGAGCTCGGCCACGACCGCGCCGCCCTGCGTCGCGTCGGCGCCGTCGCCCGCGCCCCGCTCTGAGCCTTAACGAACGCTGCGGGCGCGCCCACCGGCGCGCCTGACGACCAAACGCGGCAAGCCGCCGGTCAGGCGCGCTCGAAGGTCAGCGTCAGCCAGCCGTCGCGGGCGTCGCGGCGGGTGAGCACGAGGCCCTGGCGGCGGTAGGCCGCCTCGACGCGCCGGCCGTCGGGCACGCGCAGGCCCGAGAGAATGACGGTGGCGCGCGGCGCCAGCGCCCGCCCGACCGAGGGCGCCAGCCGCTCGAGCGGCCGCGCCAGGATGTTCGCTACCACGAGATCGAAACCGCCGGCGGAGAGCCGCCGGTCGGCCATGCCGGTCGCCACGAACGGCCTGACGAACGGGCCGGCGCCGTTCGCGCGCGCATTGGCCGCCGCCACCCTGACCGCCACCGGGTCGATGTCGCTCGCCACCACCGCCACCTTGGCGAGCCGGGCGATGGCGATTGCCAGCACGCCGGTGCCGGTGCCGAGATCGAGCGCCCGCCGTGGGCGCCCGCGCCGCAGCACCCGCTCGATGGCGGCGAGGCAGCCGACGGTGGTGGCGTGATGGCCGGTGCCGAAGGCGAGGCCGGCCTCGATGTCGATCGTCACGATGCCCGCCGGCTCGCCGCCGCGGGCATGGCGGCCGCGCACGAGGAAGCGGCCCTCGCGCACCGGCGGCAGGCCCTCGAGGCTTTTGGCCACCCAGTCCTCTGCCTCCAGCGGCTCGACCGTGATCAAGGATCCGAAACCGTCGCCGCCGACGGCATCGAGGATGCGCGCCCGCGCCTCCGCGGCGGTGCCACCGAACACCAGCACCTCCACGGCCCACGGCCACTCCTCGTCACGCACGAGCCGCGCCGCGAACGCCGGCGCCCCGGCGCCGGCCTCCACCGCGACGGAGCGCTCCGCCGCCGGCGACCGCCCGGCCGGCGCCCCGGCACTGCTCGCCCCGGCCCCGGCCGGGATCGGCCCTGCCGGCGCTCCGGCCGCGGGTGGCAATTCGTAGCGTGTCACCGGCCAGCCGTCGGCCTCGACAGCGCGCTCGACGAGCGCCGCGATACGCTCGGCCTCGAGCTCGGCGGCGACGAGGCGAACGCGCCAGGTGCTGTCGGCATCGGGGTCGTCAGAATCGGGGTCGTCGGTGGAGAGGTCGTAACGCGGGACGTCGTCGGGCGAGAAGTCATCGGGCGAGACGTCATCGGGCGAGATGTCATCGGGCGAGACTTCGTGGGGCGGGACGTGGTCGGCGTCGCCGCCGGCGCCCGCCGCACGGCCGCGCGACTGGGCCTTGCGACGCTTGAGGTTCTCGCGCAGCGCAGCCGCCAGGCGCCGCTTGCGCGCCTCCTCGCCGCCGCCCGTCACCCGTCCACCCACCGTCCGCTTCTCCGCGCCTCGTCGCCCGGCGGACTTATGCGACGCCACCCGCCCCCTGCCAAGCCGCCCGCCCCGTGCCGGGTCACTCGAGCGTGGACGGCGGCATGGCCGACCGGGCGGCTCATCTCATCGTGATCGGATCGCTTCGTCCCCCGCCACACACGCGGAACCGCCACCACGCGGGGGAAAGGCGGGGTAGTGCTTGCGCCCCCCCGGCCGCTATGGCACAAGGCCCCGCGACGAGCCGCCCCGCCGGTGGCCGCCGGACGCTGCGGTAGCTCAGTGGTAGAGCACTCCCTTGGTAAGGGAGAGGTCGAGAGTTCAATCCTCTCTCGCAGCACCAGATCAGGCCCCCTGCTTCCAGTTGCAAAGTCCTTGGTTGCAGCGGTTGGTGGTCACTTCCAGCACGGTCTCGCACAAAAGGCCCACGCTCACTCACCGTGCGAGTGAGCCGGCACTCGCTCACAAGGCCAAGCTGCTCGATGCAAGCTGATTCTCAGTCTTGGTGTCTGGCGTTGGTCCACCAGTTGACGATCTGGGATCTTCCTCGTTGGCGTGCACGACGTTGGCCTCAAGCACAGCGGCCCGCATGATGTCGAACTGAAACTGGCTGCCGCGCGTCCTTCGCATCAACCAGCGCGCTATGATACGGCTGCTTGGGTCGCCACCATTTTCGCGCTTGAGCGTCTCGAACCGCCTCGTCATCAGCAGCGCTGACAACGGGTGGCGTCCGGACTCCCTGGCTTCCTTGCGGGCGGCAATGGCCGTCTTCAGGTTCAGCCGAGAGGTGCGCATCCTCGCCCCGAAGGCATCGACGTTTCTACTCTTGTTCCAGTACGCTAGGCTCTTCGATCGGGTTCGCCCTTTGTAAATCTGAATGACGGCGTCCGGCACCGAAATGCTCTTCAACAATCTTGGTCGGATGACTGGCACCGGCTCGTCTGTAAAGTACCGATACATCCAAGTTCTAAAACTCAATGTGTGATGCTTGTGATTGAAGCCGCCATTCTGAGATTGTATGATGCGCGTTATCGAGGCTTCATTGATGTTCAACTCGCGGGCCTTGATGCCCGACTGGATTATTTGTTCAGCCAGATTGCTGCGTGTTACGATGACGCTATTTCCCATTCCGTCGCGCTTGTAGGCCGGAAGCCACGCATCTCCCACGGATATATCCGCCAACTCAGTCAATACATCCGTACAGAAATCGCATGCTTTCGACTTGAAGAGACCGGAACCCCACATGTCTCCAAGACGGCCCATCTTTACTGAATGACGATCTGACTTTTCGTCAACAGCCGAGAAGGAATAGTGATTGGCCCAGTCATTTGGATCCTTAACACGGTACTCGGGATCAACATAGGATCCCTCTATCCCGGCGCTCTGCGCGAGGAAGTCCGTATACAGGCGACTCTTGAGGCCGCCACAAATTATGCCGACCAAGAATGGAATCTTCACTTTGAGATCAGGATGATAATGCTGCTTAAGGCGGATCGCCTTAATGAAACAGGCTACACCAGAAACCGCAACTCGCCCCTTCTTCTCTTCGATAATGTCAAACAAATTTTCTAGTGTGACTGGATAGTACCGAGTCTTCGAGGCGGCGACGACATCGTCCGCACGATCCACAACATGATACTCGTAACCGCTCCTACCGTCGCTCTTGACAACAAATATGTAATCGACATGCCGTTGTTCGAGTAACTTGTGGAAGACATACGTTGCCAGGCCACCAGACGATGACGTCGCTCGGAACGCTTTGCTGTAACCGATGTAGGATTTCTCAAAACGGCCAGCCTTCGGATCAAAATTCTCAGCTTGCGGCAAGAACTGAGCAGCCAATGCGTCCTCGTCTTCAACCTCCTT
>CALRZT010000052.1:0-19019 GCA_943372725.1 Pseudoxanthobacter soli DSM 19599 | reverse complement strand
GCCTTCGTCTTCGCCTACGGGCTGACGCGCACGTGCATGCCGGGCCGCGGCGTCTTCAAGGCGGTCGCGCAGATCCCGATCCTGGCGCCGTCGCTACTGCCGGCGATCAGCCTTGTCTACCTGTTCGGCAACCAGGGCCTGCTGAAGGGCTGGCTGATGGGCGCCTCGATCTACGGGCCGATCGGCATCGTCATCGGCGAGGTTTTCTGGACCTTCCCGCACGCCCTCATCATCCTGACGACGGCCTTGGCGATCTCCGACGCCCGCCTCTACGAGGCGGCCGAGGCGCTGCGCGCCTCGCAGCGGCGGATTTTCTTCACGGTGACGCTGCCCGGCGCCCGCTACGGGCTGATCAGCGCGATCTTTGTCGTCTTCACCCTCGTCATCACCGACTTCGGCGTGCCGAAGGTGATCGGCGGGCAGTTCGACGTGCTCGCCACCGACATCTACAAGCAGGTCGTCGGCCAGCAGAACTTCCAGATGGGGGCGGTGGTCGGCGTCGTACTGCTGTTGCCGGCGGTGCTCGCCTTCGTCGGCGACCGCATCGTGCAGCGGCGGCAGGCGGCCCTCCTGTCGGCGCGCGCCGTGCCACTGATCCCGAAGCCGAACCGGGCCGTCGACCTTACCTTCTTCGCGATCTGTGCGATGATCGCGCTCGCCGTTCTCGTCATCCTGGCGGTGGCGGTGTTCGCATCGCTTGCGACCTTCTGGCCCTACAACCTGACGCCGTCCCTGAAGAACTACGACTTCAACAACATGGACGGCGGCGGCTGGGCGAGCTACGGCAACTCACTGACGCTCGCGGCACTCACCGCGGTGTTCGGCGCCGCCATCGTCTTCACCGGTGCGTACGCGATCGAGAAGACGCCGCGCTTTGGCGTCGGGCGGGCGCTCGGCCAGTTGCTGGCGCTCTTGCCGCTCGCCGTCCCCGGCCTGGTGCTCGGCCTCGGCTACATTTTCTTCTTCAACGATCCGGCCAATCCGCTCGGCTTCCTCTATGGCGGCATGGCGATCCTGGTGATCTGCACGATCTCGCACTTCTACTCCGTCGCCCACCTCACCGCGACGACGGCGCTGAAGCAGATCGACCCGGAGTTCGAGACCGTCTCGGCGTCGCTGAAGGTGCCGGTGTGGCGGACGTTCGCCGTGGTCACCGTACCGGTGTGCCTGCCGGCGATCCTCGACATCGCCATCTATCTGTTCGTCAACGCGATGACGACGGTTTCGGCGCTGGTGTTCCTGTATTCTCCCGACACGACGCTCGCGGCGATCGCGGTGCTCAACATGGACGACGCCGGCGACATCGCGCCGGCAGCGGCGATGGCGACGATGATCCTTCTCACCTCGGCGGCAGTGCGCATCGCCTACACCGTGCTGACGCGCGGTCTGCTCGGGCGCGCCCAGGCCTGGCGGCGCCGGTGAGCGGACCGACGTTCGACCTCGCGGTCGTCGGCGCCGGCATCTGCGGCCTCGCCCACGCGCTGGCAGCAGTGCGGCGTGGCCTTTCCGTCGTCGTCATCGACCGCGATGCCCGCGCCAACGGCGCCTCGGTGCGCAACTTCGGCTTCGTCACCGTCACCGGCCAGGAGCGCGGCACGACGTGGCGACGGGCGATGCGCTCACGCGACGTCTGGGCCGAGATCGCCGGCCCGGCCGGCATCGCCGTCGAGCACCGTGGCCTCGCTGTCGTGGCACGCCGCCCGGAGGCCCGCGCCGTACTCGAGGCGTTCCTGCGAACGGAAATGGGCGAAGGGTGCGCGCTTCTCGATCCGGCGGAAGCGGCGTCGCGCCTGCCGGTGCTCTCCGGCGAGCCGATCGCCGGGGTACTGTGGAGCCCGCACGAGCTGCGCGTCGAGTCCCGCACGGCGATCCCGAAGCTCGCGGCCTTTCTCGAGGATCATCACGGCGTCGTCTTCCGGCGCGGCACCGCCGTCGTCGGCGTGGCGCCGCCGGTGGTCGAGACCAGCAGCGGACCGGTCACGGCCGACAGCGTCGTCGTCTGCCCGGGCGACGACCTCGTCTCGCTCTATCCAGACCGGCTCGCCGCCTTTGCCCTGACGCGCTGCAAGCTGCACATGCTGCGCATCGCGCCACCCGCGGCCGACTTCCGGCTGCCGGCGGCGGTGATGTCGGACCTCGGCCTTGTCCGCTATCTCGGTTACGCCGCGCTGCCCGAGGCGGAAGCGCTGAAGGCGCGGCTCGTGGCCGAGCAGCCCGATGCGCTCGCAAACGGCGTCCACCTGATCGCCGTTCAGAGCGCCGACGGCTCGCTGGTGGTTGGTGATTCCCACCACTACGACGCGACGCCCGACCCGTTCGCCCCGCAGGCGGTGGACGACATCATCCTCGACGAGCTTTCCACCGTGCTGGCGATCCCGTCGCTGGTCGTCACCGAACGCTGGACCGGCACCTACGCCTCGGCCGCCGACCGCACCATGCTGGTCGACGCGCCGCATCCGCGCGTGCGCCTCGTCGTTATCACCTCCGGCACTGGGGCGAGCACCTCGTTCGCCATCGCCGAGGAAGTCATCGACGACCTCTTTGGCACTGCTGCGCCGGCGACCAAGGAGAACGCCTCGTGACGCTCGCTTTCCGGCATCTGAAGGCCGTCGTGTTCGACTGGGCCGGCACGATGGTCGACCACGGCTCGCTCGCGCCGATGGGCGTTTTCGTCGAGGCGTTCGCCGAGTTCGGCGTGACGCTTTCGATCGACGAGGCGCGCGGGCCGATGGGGATGGCCAAGCGCCCCCACATCGCCGCCCTGATGGCGCTGCCGCGCGTCGCCGCGGAATGGCGGCAGGTGCACGGCCGCGCGCCGTCGGAGGCCGACATCGACGCCCTCTACGCCGTCTTCGTGCCGAAGAACAAGGCGGTGGCCGCCCGCTACGCCGACCTCGTGCCCGGCGCGGCCGACGTCGCCGCGGCGCTACAGGCGGCCGGCGTGAAGCTCGGCTCGACCACCGGCTACACCCACGACATCATGGACGAGATCACCCCCGTCGCCGCCGCCCAAGGCTACCGGCCGGACGCGCTCGTCTGCACCGGCGATACGCCAGCTGGCCGCCCGAGCCCGCTGATGCTGTGGAAGGCGCTCGTCGACATGGACGTCTGGCCGGCCTCGGCGTGCGTCAAGGTCGACGACACCGAGGTCGGCATCGCCGAGGGCCTCAACGCAGGCGCCTGGACCGTCGGCGTCGCCGTCACCGGCAACGTCTTCGGCCTGTCGCTCGCGGATGCGCGGGCGCTGGCACCGTCCGACTTCGCCGCCCGCCGGGACATCGCCCACAACCGCCTGCTCGCCGCCGGCGCCCATGCCGTCATCGACGGCGTCGCCGACCTGCTGCCGGTGCTCTACGAGATCGAGGGCCGGATGGCGCGCGGCGAGCGGCCGTAGCGGCACGGGGCGCACCGCGTAAGCGCGCCTCACGCGTCTCCAGGCACGCCGAACGACGGCGCGGCCGTCGGGTTCAGGGCGCGCGTCACATAGGCGTCGGCCTGGGGCCGATAAATCTCCCAGGCGCGGGCGAGCGCCGCCACCGGGCAGCCGTCGTCGAGCCAGTCGATGCGCAGGTCCGCGTAGGGCCAACTCGTGCGGTCCACGACGAGAAGACCGGCCGAGCGGACGGGGCCCTCCTCGCCCCCGGCGGCGATCGCCGCCCGCATCGCTGCGATCAGGCGGTCGCCGAGCGGTCCGGCGGCGGCCTCGAAGGCGGCGACCATGGCGGCCGGCACGCGGTCGCTGGCGAGAAGGTTTCCCCCGGCCGCGCAGTCACGCCCTTCCGCGGCCGCCCAGATCCCGAGCGCCCGCGCACCGGAGTGGACGGCCGTGGCGCCGGTCGCATCGACGGCGAGAAGCTGACGGTAATCCGGGAAGGCGTCGGCGTCGCGGGCCGCGACGACGGCGCCGGCGGCCGTCGCCCCGGCCGCTAGTCGGTCGAGCATCAGCGGGCCGAGGGCGGGATTGGTGACGTTCTGCGTCGCAACCGCGCCGACACCCGGACGCGCATGAGAACATCGCGCTGCCACCGCGGGCGACGAGGAGGAGATCGCAACGCCGAACTGGCCAGATTGCGCACACCGCGCGACGATGGAGAAGGTCATCTGTCCTCCCGATGGGTCTCTGACCCTGCCTCGTCCGGGGCCCGGTTCGGCGCCCCTCCCCCTTTCGGCGCATGGCCCACCTGAGACGAAAGCGCGCCTGGCGGAGCGGGACGCCTCAGTCCGGGATCATCGCGGTGGCGTCGATCTCGACCAGCCACTCGGGCCGGGCGAGGCAGGTGACGACGATGCCGGTCGAGACCGGGTGCACGCCCTTGATGTATTCGCCCATGGTCCGGTAGACCGCCTCGCGGTGACGGACGTCGGTCAGGTAGACCACCACCTTGCACAGGTGCTCCATCCGGCCGCCGGCCTCCTCGATCAGCTGGCGGATGTTCTGCATCACCTTGTGGGTCTGCTCGACGGGATCGTGGCTGTCGAGGTTCTTCGCGGTGTCGAGATCCTGCGGGCACTGGCCGCGCAGGAAGATCATCGTGCCGCGCGCCACTACCGCCTGGCAGAGGTCGTTGTCGAGCTTCTGCTCCGGATAAGTGTCCTTGGTGTTGAACTTGCGGATGCGGGTGTGGGCCATCGGGCGTCCTCGGACTTTGTGGTTGTTCGCGATCAGGGCGCTGTCGATGCGAGGCGCAACTCGGCCGGCCTGTAGGCGAGGTAGGCGCGCTGCTTGGCGATGTGGTCGGCGACGTAGCGCGCGTCGTGCCAGACGCCCCAGATGAAGGACGAACCGCGGCGCGTCTGCCAGGGCAGGCCGAGGAAATAGAGGCCGGGCTCGGCGGCGACACCACGCTGGTGCTTCGGGCGTCCGTCGGCGTTGAGCACGTCGAGCTTCAGCCAGGAATAGTCGGAGGAATAGCCGGTCGCCCAGATGACTGTGGTGATGCCGGCGGCGGCGAGGTCGAGCTCCCGGATCGGCTCGCTGACGCACGCCGGATCGGGGAGCATCACGCGTGCCTGCGGCTCCTCGGGCAGGTCGAGGCCATTGCGGGCGACGTAGGCATCGGCCTCGTCGAGCACCGCGAGATAGTCGGCGTCGCCCTTGGCGATGTTGCGGGCGAGATCGGGGGCGATCTGCAGCCGGCCATCCTGGAAGGCCTCAGTCCGACCGAGGAGCGTCATGCCGTTCGCTGCGAAGCGACGGAGGTCGACGGTGCGCCCGCCGTGGGCGCCGCTGACGGCGATCGTCGTGTGTTCGACGCCGGGCACTGCCTCGGCGTCCCACTTGTTGAGGACGCCCAGCCACCAGCAGAAATCCTGGCCGCGATAGCGGCGCGGCGGCCGGCCGTGCGGGCCGACCGACAGATAGACCTGGCGGCCGGCCTCCTGCAGCTCCTCGGCGATCTGGGCGCCGGAGGAGCCGGAGCCGACGACGAGCACCGCCCCGTCCGGCAGCTGAGCCGGATTGCGGTAGGCGGCGGAGTGGATCTGGACGATCCCGGCCGTGTCCGGGATGAGCCGGGGGATCACCGGGGTCTGGAAGGCGCCAGTTGCTGCGATGACGCAGCCGGCGTGATAGGCGCCTGCCGACGTCTCAACCTTGAACCCCGGCCGGCCGGTAAGCCGCGTCACCGAATGCACCTCGACGCCGGTGCGGATCGGCGCCCCGATCTTCCCGGCGTAGGCGACGAAGTAGTCGGCCACCTCCTCCTTGCCCGGAAAACCGTCGGCGGCGCTTCGGAACTCCATATTCGGGAAGCGGTCGTGCCAGGCGGGGCCGTTCGCGACCAGGGAATCCCAGCGGCCACTGCGCCAGCGCTCGGCAATGCGGTCGCGCTCCAGCACGACATGATCGATGCCGTAGCCGCGGAGATGCTCGCTCATGGCGATACCCGCTTGGCCGGCGCCGACCACCAGTGCGGAGACCTCTTCTACCGGCATGCCTCTGCCCCCTCCCCCGCCTCTCGTACCGGCGGCACCGCTCCATCCCTCACGGCGCAAGCTCCGCCAATTCACGGCGGAACGGCAAGGCGTCGCCGATGTCGGGCTCGTCGAGCTCCTCGGCATAGCGCCGCCCCGCATAGGTCGCCCAGGCGATCGGCCCCGGTGCGGCGGCATCGCCGATCACCTTGAGCGAGCGGATGCCCGCCGCGCCCCAGTCGCGGGCGCGGAGCTCGAGGTACAATTCATCGTTCGGGGTCCGGCTGGAGACCAGCACGACAGCGTCCGCCGGCACCGGCGTGCGGGCGCCGGTCCAGGTGCAGCCGAGCGTCACTTCGCCGGCGCCGATCGCCTCGGGCGCCTTGCTAGGCACGACATTGACGCCGAGTGACAGCAGTCGGCGCATGATCACCGCCTGCTCGAGCGTGTTCTCCGTCCACTCGGCCACCTTTGTGGCCGGCGTAACGAAATCCACCCGGCAGCCGCGCGCGACCAGCACCTCGGCGATCACCGACCCCATGTAGAAGTGGTCGTCGTCATAGAGCAGCACCCGGCTACCGGTTGGACCGCCGCCGGCCATGACGTCGTCCGGCGTGAACAACGGCATCGCCGGGTCGGCGGGGATCGGCGCGAGATGCAGGCGCGCCACCACGTCCCGCCGCCAGGTCGATCCGGTGGCGATGGCGACGTGCTCGAAGCCCATTTCCAGCACGTCGTCGGCTGTCAGGCGGCTGTCGAGATAGGTCTCGACGTTCGCCATCGGGGCGATCTGGCCGGTGCGGAAATCGGCGACGCGGCCCCAGGCCGCGAGCCCTGGCAGTTGGCGTTCGCGCGCGACGCGGCCGCCGAGCGTCGTTGTCGCCTCGGCGAGCGCCACCCGGTAGCCACGCTTGCCGAGCTGCAGCGCCGCCTCGAGCCCGGTGGGTCCCGCGCCGACGATCAGCACCGACTCGGAAGCCCCCTTCGGCCGGGCGCGCTCCGGATGCCAGCCCTTGCGCCATTCCTCCATGAAGGCGGTGTTCTGGGTGCAGCGGCTGATCGCGCCGGTCATGTCGCCGCTGACGCAGATGTTGCAGCCGATGCATTCGCGGATGTCGTCGAAGCGCCCCTCCTCGATCTTCCGCGGCAGGAACGGATCGGCGATCGAGGGTCGCGCCGCGCCGATGAAGTCGAGGATGCCACGCCTCACCTGGCTCACCATCGCATCGGCAGACGTGAACCGGCCGACGCCGACCACCGGCTTCGGGGTCAGCGCCTTGATACCGGCGACGAGGTCTTCCTGCGCGCCCTCGCCGACGAAGCGCGAGGTGCCGGAACAGTTCTCCCAGGTGCCGTGGGCGAGGTCCCACAGGTCCGGCAGCTCAGCGTTCAGCGCGATGAACTCGCGCAGTTCTGAATTCGACAGGCCGAGGGTGCCCTCCTCGTGCAGCGACAGGCGGAGCGTGATCGCCATCTCGTCGCGCATTTCCTCGCGCAGCTCGGCGATCACCTCGCGCACGAAGCGCGAGCGGTTGTCGAGGCTGCCGCCGTACTCGTCACCGCGCTGGTTGGTGGCGCGCGACAGGAAGTGCTGGAAGATGCCGAAGCCGTGGGCGCCGTAAAGGCAGACGAGGTCGAAGCCGGCGGTGCGCGCCCGCCGCACGGCGTTGCGGAACCAGCGGCGGATGTTGCGGATGTCGTCGCGACCGACGGTGCGGGCCTGCACAGGGTCGGCCGTGAAGGTGAGGATCGGACCGCCAGTCACCGCCAGCGGCACCTCGCGGCTGTAGAGGTTCGGCCCGTTGATGCCGGAATAGGCGAGCTGGATGCCGGCGAGCGCCCCGTGCGATTTCATCGCCTCCGCCATGCGGGCGAGCGCCGGGATCTCGCGGTCATCCCACAGCCGCTGCTCGATGAAGGGCGTGATCTCCGAGGTCTGATGGATCTCCGTCTGCTCGGTGAAGATGACGCCCCAGCCGCCTTCGGCCTTGGTGCGGCGCATCTCGGCGACTGCCGAGGGGTCGCGGTAGCCGCCGCCGTTGCAGTGGGGCACCTGGTAGAAGCGGTTCTTGGCGATCTTCGGCCCGATGCGGACCGGCTCGAAGAGGACGTCGTAACGGGCGGGATGGGCGTTCGTGTCCATGGCTCACTCGACGGGTCGGTAGTCGCGGCCTTGGGTCGACAGGCGCGCGGGGTCGGCCGGCAGGAGATCGGCGATCAGCAGCGCCGGACCGGGACCGGCCTGCGCCAGCACGGTGGCGTCCGCCGAAACGAGGCAGGAGCCGCCGGTGTAGGTGAGGTCGCCCTCGCTGCTGCAGTGGTTGGCGTAGGCGATCGCCACGCCGTGGATGACGGCCTGTGCCGGCACCGTCGCCGACGGCACATGCGTGAACGGTTGCATGTTGGCGGTCGGGGAAAGGATGAGGCGGACGCCGCGGTCGGCGAGAGTTCTCAAAAGCTGTGGGAATTCGACGTCGTAGCAGATCAACAGCGCCGTGCTGGTGCCGTCGAGATCGAAGGTCACCAGCCGGTCACCGGGCACGAAGAAGTGCTTCTCCCGGGCGCCATAGAGCTGTGTCTTGCGGTAGAGCGCCAACCGCCTCCCGTCGGCGCCCCACACCATCGCCGTGTTGTAGAGCGCCGCGCCGTCGCGCTCGGCGAGGCCGATGGCCAGCGCGCAGCCGGCTTTCGCAGCGAGCGGGCCGAGCAGCGCGTCCCAGCCTTCCGCCGTGCGCGCGCCGACGCCCGGATCGGGGACGTTGTAGCCCGGCAGGTAGAGCTCCGGGAACAGCGCCACCTGCGCCCCCCGCGCCGCCGCAGCCGTGAGCGACGACGTCAGGGACGCAAGGGCCCGTTCCGTCGCCCCGGCGGGCGACGGATCCTGTACGACGGCGATGCGCATGGGCGTGGTCTTTTTCCAGTCTTGCTTCGCGAGCGTCTTACTTCTTCAGGTTGAGCCAGATCGCGTCATAGAGCTTCTGGGTTTCCTGGTCGCAGGCCTCGACAAAGTCGAACTTCATGCTCGCAGGCGGGTTGTTCTCGGGGCTGTTCTTGATTGCGTCGTCGAGGAACGGCTCGACGCCCTTCACGCCGGCGGTGTAGGCGGCGTAGTTGGTGAGCGCGCCGGCGTTCTCGGGGACGAGCAGGAAGTTCATGAACTTCAGCGCGTTCTCGCGGTTCGGCGCATCCTTCAGCAGTACGACGTTGTCCATCCAGACGACGGCGCCTTCCTTCGGATAGGCGTATTCGATGTTGGCGCCCTCGGCGCGGGCCTTCGACGAGAAGCCGTTGTAGATCATGCCGGCGGCGGCATCGCCGGAGACCAGCACGTCCTTGGCGGTGTCGGAGCCGAACGAGGCCCAGGAGGGCTTCGCCTTCAGGAGCATGTCGTTCAGCGCCTTCAGCTGCTCGCGGTCCGTCGTGCACTGCGGGATGCCGAGGTACATGGAGCCGAGCGCGAGCACCTCGCCCTGGCTGTCGAGCACGTTGATGCGGCCCTTCAGCTCCTCCGGCGGGTCGAAGATGATGGCGAGCGAGCCGATGTCGCCCTTGTAGACGTCGCGGTTCACCGAGAAGCCGGTCGAACCCCACTGGTAGGGGATCGAGTGAGCGCGGCCCGGATCGAACGGGACGTCGGCCCATTCCTCCTGGATGTTGGCGAAGTTCGACAGCTCCTCGGGCTTGAAGCTGTCGAGCAGGCCCTGGTCGGCCATGATCTTGACCATGTAGTCGCCGGGCATCGCCACGTCGTACTGGCCAAGCTTGCCGGCCTTCAGGCTCGCGAGCAGTGCCTCGTTGGACTCGTAGGTGTCCATCGTCACCTTGACGCCGGTCTCGCTCGTGAACTTGTCAAGCAGCGCCTGCGGCATGTATTCGAAGAAGTTGTAGATCTTCAGCTCGCCGTCGGCAAAGGCCGGCGACGCGAACAGCGTCGTTGCCAGGAGGGCGGTCGCGAGAAGCGATTTCTTCATCTGAGTTCTCCTCTGGATCAGCGGGTCTTCTGCCCGATGCGGTTGGCGAGATAGCTGAGGGTGACGAAAACGACGGAAACCAGGAGCATCAGGGTGGAGATCGCCATGATGTTCGGCTTGATGCCCTGCTTCACCGATCCGAAGATCGCCGTCGGCAGCGTCTCCATGCCGGCGCCCTTGACGAAGTTTGTGATGATGAAGTCGTCGAGGCTGATGATGAAGGCGAGCAGCCAGCCGGAGATGATACCCGGCATCATCAGGGGGAGCAGGATCAGCCGGAACGCCTGCCAGCGCGAGGCGTAGAGGTCGCGGGCGGCGAGTTCGTAGCTCTCCTCGATGCCCTGCATGCGGGCGGCGATCGGCAGATAGGCGAAGGGGATGCAGAAGGTGATGTGGGCGACCAGGATCGTGCCGTAGCCGGTCCGCACGCCGATCGCCGTGAAGAACACCAGCGTGGCCACCGCGGTGACGATCTCGGGCACCATCAGCGGCAGGCTGATCAGCGCATAGGAGGCCCCGCGCCCACGGAAGCGGCCGCCGCGCGTCATCGCGACGGCGGCCGAAAGCGCGATGAGGGTCGCCGCCGTCGAGGCGAGGGCCGCGATCGAGAGCGAGTTCCACGCCGCTGCCTGGAAGATCGGCGCCTCCGGTCCGGTGAAGACGTCGGCGTACCAGCGCAGGGAGAACCCCGACCAGGCGGTGATCGAGCGGTTGTCGTTGAAGGAATAGACCGCGATCACCGCCAGCGGCACGTAGAGGATCGTCAGGCAGAGCGCCGTCGTCAGTCCGAAGCCGGCATAGCGGCGCATGTCGGTGCGGGCGGCCATCAGCGCCGCTCCCGTCCGGCCGCGCGCGCCTGCCAAAGCAGCACCAGCAGGACGAGCGTCAGCAGGATCATCGCCACCGCCGCGCCGAACGGCCAGTTGCCCATGCTACCGCGGAACTGCTCGTCGATCAGCGAGCCGATCATGTAGGTCTTGGCGCCGCCGAGGAGGTCTGGCGCCAGGAAGGCGCCGAGCGAGGGCACGAACACGAGGATGCAGCCGGCGACGATGCCGGGCTTCACCACCGGCAGGACGATCTCGCGGAGCGTCGTCCACGGGCCGGCGTAGAGATCGCGCGCGGCTTCCGAGAGAGCGAAGTTATAGCGCTCCACCGCGGCGTAGATCGGCAGCACCATGAACGGCAGGTAGCTGTAGAACAGGCCGAGCTGCACGGCGACGTCGGTGTTGATGATGCGCAGCGGCGCGTCGATCACCCCGATCGCCATGAGACCCTCGTTGAGCGGCCCCTGGTCGCGTAGCAGGAAGCGCAGCGACACCGTGCGGATCAAGAGGTTGACCCAGTAGGGCACCGTGATCAGGAACACCCACAGCGCCCGGTGGCGCGGGCTGCGGGTGGCGATGAACCAGGCGGTGGGGAAGCCGATCAGCAGGCAGAGCAGCGTCGCGAGTGCGGCCTGCCAGATCGAGCGCCAGAAGATGGCGATGTAGGTCCACTCGATCTGGGGCGGCTCGTCGCCGAACAGGCCGCGGGTGACGAAGAACTGGTCATAGGCGGCGAGGCTGAACTCCCAGACGACGCCGCCGCGGAAGTCCTTGGTGAGGACGGAATAGACGCCCATCAGCGCGACCGGCACGAGCAGGAACAACCCGATCACCAGCCACGTCGGCAGCATCAGTGGCACGGCAAGCGACCGCCATCCCGTCGCCACCGATCCGGAGGTGTCGGGGGCGGCTGCCATCAGTCGAGCAGCAGGCGCGCGGCGCCCGCTTCCACGGTGAGACCGACGTCGGCACCGGCCGGCGGCAGTTCATTGCGGCTCGAATTCTGCAGCCGCGTGACGATCGGCGTGCCATCGGCGAGCCGCGCCAGAAGCTGCAGGTCGGTGCCGAGATAGATCACCCGCTCGACCCGCACGGTGAGGTCCGCGTCGGCGGTGGCGAGCGACAGGCGCTCCGGCCGGATCGAAACGTGGTGGGCGCCCGGTGCCAGCCCCTCGAGCGCGTCGGTGGTGAGCACGTGGCCGCCCGGCAGGGTGATCCTGGCCCGGCCGTCGGCGACGGCGTCGACCATCACCGGCAGGACGTTCGTCTCGCCGATGAAGTCGGCGACGAAGCGGTTCACCGGCGCCTCGTAGATCGTCCTCGGATCGCCGACCTGCTGCACCTCGCCGTTCGACATCACGGCGATGCGGTCGGACATCGCGAGCGCCTCCTCCTGGTCGTGGGTCACGAACACGAAGGTGATGCCGGTGGTCTCCTGCAGCTGCTTCAGCTCGACGCGCATCGCCTGCCGCAGCTTGAGATCGAGCGCCGACAGGGGTTCGTCGAGAAGCAGCACCCTCGGCCGCGGCGCGAGTGCGCGGGCGAGCGCGACGCGCTGCTGCTGACCGCCGGAGAGCTGCGTCGGCAGACGCTCGGCGAAGTCCGAGAGGTGGACGAGTTCGAGCATCTCGGCCGCACGTGCCCGTCGCTCGGTGAGCGCCACACCCTGCATGCGCAGTCCGAAGGCGACGTTGTCGCGCACCGTCATGTGCGGGAACAGGGCGTACTGCTGGAACACCGTGTTGACCGGCCGCTTCTCGGGCGGCAGCGCGGCGATGTTCTCGCCGTAGAGCGCGATCGCGCCGGCCGTCACATCCTCGAAGCCGGCGATGGTGCGCAGCAGCGTCGTCTTTCCGCAGCCGGACGGCCCGAGCAGCGTGAAGAACTCATTGTCGGCGATCGAGAGTGAGACGCCCTTCAGCGCCTCAAAGGCGCCATAGCGCTTGACGACCCGGTCGATGCCGATGGCTTGCCGCATCACGCTCCCGCCGATGTCCGGGGCAGCTTGCCCGCACGGAACATTTCATACCCCTGCCACCTCGAATTCACGGTAAAACCGGCCGGCCGCAGGGGTATATAACCCCAAGGGGGTATGATGGACGTATTGCCCAACACGGCCGAAGTGGCACTGGCGGATGCGATCCGTCTTGCCGGCGGCCTGGGCTTCGAGGCGGCGCTCACGCGCTTCCTGCGCCGCAGCATTTCCTGCAACAACGTCGTCTTCATCGTCTATCGGCGATCGGCGGTGCCGGATATCCTGTACTCGCAGGCCGACGACCCCATCGTCTTCAAGGATCTCTACAGGGTCTACGTCCCGGGAGCCTATCTTCTCGACCCCTACCATGACCTCCATCTCAACCGGATATCACCGGGGGCCTATCGTCTCCTCGACATCGCACCGGACCAGTTCCAGCGTAGCCAGTACTATCTTGATTACTATCGGCAGACGACGCTGATCGACGAATTGACCTTCGTCAGCTATCCCGACGACGACAGTACGTTGAACATCTGCCTCGGCCGCGATGCCTCGACGCCGCGGTTGTTCGGGACCGGGGCGCGCGAGACGGCGGTGCGCATCGCCCCTGTGGTCTCGGCATTGGCCCACCGCCATTTCTCGCAGTTCAGCCCACAGGTCGCCGGCATCAGGCCCGCGCCGCATCCGGCCGACGAGCCCGTCGCGCGGTTGCGCCGTGTCCTAGCGGAGCGCCACGGCATCCGCCTGTCGCAACGCCAGGCGCAGGTGTCGCTACTCATCCTGCAGGGCCACTCCTCCGTCTCGATCGGGTTGCGGCTCGGCGTGGCGGCGCAGACGGTGAAGGTTTTCCGGCGGCAGATCTATGCGCGCTGCGGACTGAGTTCCCAGGCGGAACTGTTCGCCCTGCTGCTGCCGCTCCTGATCAGCGCGGACGCTTGACCCGGCGGCATGGCGGCGGTGGCTCAGGTCGAGAGGCGATACTTCCACAAGGCGTATTCGCGCGCCCTCGCTTCGGCGTCCCCGCCGACGAAGACGGCGAGCTGCGCGGTGCCGCTCGCCGCGTAGTCCACCGTCTCGACGCGCCAGACCCCCGGGGTCGTCGCGTCCTGCCGTATCGTCGTCTTGACGCGGCGCGGAGCGGCGAGATGCGTAATCGTTGCTGCCGACATGGAACGTCCTCCGGTTGCATCGCAAAACCGAGGGAGAGGCAAATAGTTCCACGGCTCAGTGACTTGCCCGACACGAGGCCGACCACAGCGACCGGCGGCCCGACCGCAGGGCCGCCGTCATCACGCGGTGCGGAGACGGGACCGAGACGCTGCTACGGGACGAGCACGATGTTGCCGACGAGCGTCCGGGATTCCATCAGCGCATGAGCATCGGCGGCCTTCTCGAGGGGCAGCCGTGCGGCGATCGGCGGAGCGATTTCGCCCTTCGCGAGGAGCGACAAGAGATGGCGCAGCGCGCCTCGGCGAACCTCGTCGTCGCCATCGAAGGCATGCATGGTGAAGAGCCGGAAGCCGGGGTTGCGGGTCTGATGGCGGAACATCGCCTCGTAGATGTCCTCCTGTCTGCGACCCGCCAGCCGCCCATAGGAGACGACGAGACCGAAGCGGGCGAGTGCCCCGAACATCCGAACCAGCGTCTCGCCGCCGATCGGGTCGAGCACGAGGTCGACGCCCTTCCCCGCCGTCGCCGCGAGAATGCCGTCCACTACGTCACCGTCCGAGGTGACGATCACCGCGTCCGCGCCCAGCCGGGCGACGGCCGCCGCCTTGGCGGCACTGCCGACGCCGGCGATCACCCGCTGGCCGGCCCGATGGGCGAGTTCGACCAATGCGTTGCCGATCCCCCCGGATGCGGCGGCAACGTAGACGGAGCCGACCGTCGCCCCGCGCGCCGCCTCGGTCAGCAGCAGGTGTGCCACCTGGTAGTTGGCTAGGCAGGCGGCCGCGGCGGCATCACACCCCGGCGGAACCGGATAGGCGGCGGCGACGGGGACTGCGACATACTCGGCATAGCAACCGCCGCGCGTCGCCAGATCCCGGGCGCTGACGACGACGCGGTCGCCGGGAACAAGCCCCGCCACCCCCTTCCCGACGTCGCTGACGACGCCGCACATCTCGATGCCGGGGATCGTCGGCAGCGGCGGCATCCAGGGGTATTCGCCCTTGCGGATCAGCACGTCCGGCCGGTTCACGCCGATCGCCTCGGCGCGCACCAGGACTTCGCCGGGCCCAGGTCGCGGCGTCGGCACCTCCGTCCACTCGAGAACCGAGGGGCCGCCCGTCTCGCGGATGAGGATGGCCTTCATACCATTCCCGCCGCCGATGATCGCCGCACGCCGAGCGCGACGACGACGGGTTGCCGATCTTCGACGCGGTCAAGGGCAAGCCGCATGAGGTGGCTCCGCAGGTACGAGAGCGGGTCAGGGCGTGCCGGCGCCGGCCGCCGGTGGCGTATCGACGAAGGTGGTGAACTCGGAGGGATCGGCGCGGGTCGAGCGGAATCTGTTCACCGGCTGCTCACGGTCGCCGTAGCCGACCGCGACGACGCAGTAGAGGATGTCGCTGTCGGGGATGCCGAGATAGCTGAACAGCGGCTTCTGCACGCGCGACCAAGACTGCTGTGGGCAGGTGTCGAGGCCGTAGCCCCGCGCCAGGATCATCAGGGTCGCGACGAACAGGCCGAGGTCGGCCCACTGCGCCTCGCCGAACCGGCGCTCCATCGTCACGAACACCGCTGCGGGGGCCCCGAACAGCGCGAAGTTGCGCTTGTACTGGCCGAGGCGGGCCTGCGCGTCGGTGCGCGGGATGCCGAGAGCGCCATAGAGTTCTGCGCCATGGTGCTCCTTTCGCTCCAGATAGGGCTCCCAGAGATCGGGCGGAACGAAGGGATATTCGGCAGGCGTGTGGCGGGGATCGCGATCCTCGACGTCTGCGGCGACGATCGCCTTCAGCTCCCGCAAGGCTTCGCCGGTGACGACGTGGAGCCGCCAGGGCTGCAGATTGCTGCCGGACGCTGAACGGCCGGCGCGCGCGATGAGGTCGCGCAGCGTCTCGGACGGCACCGGCCGGTCGAGGAAGGCGCGGCAGGCGAGCCGCGTGTCGACGGCGTCGAAGACATGCATCAGGGTGGTTCCGTCGAAGGCGGGGCGGTTGACGCGGATGTCAGCCCATCAGGTCCTTGGCTGAAAGGTGCTCGACCTCCTCGTCGCTCCCCGCGAACGTGCGGGTGACCGTGGCGGAGGAGTAGATCCAGAGAATGCGCATCGGGGCGTCGCCGGTGTTGCGGAAGGCGTGCACCTGGCCGGCGGCGATGTAGGTGCTGTCGTAGGGGCGCAGCGGCGTCACCAGGCCGTCGACCTCGACCTCGCCTTCGCCCTCCAGCAGCGTCACCTGCTCGTCACAGTTGTGGTGGTGCAGAGGGGCACCCCTCCCCTTCGGATAGACGCTCATGCCGGTCGTGAAGCGGACGTCCGGGCGGATGTGATGTGTCATCAGGGGCGTGGTGAGGATGCCACCGCCGCGGGCGATGGTGCGGATCTCGTCTACCTTCAGGATAGTCGCGTTCGTCATCGTCGTCCCGTCGTTGGGTGTCGTCATGGCCGCGTCCGTGCGGTCTTCCGGACCGCTTCGAGCGACGGCTGCATGTGCCGGCTGCAGAGTTCGCCGAGACCCGCCCGGTCGCTCTCGGCCAGACGGGCGATCATCGCCTCGTGGTCGGCATGCGAACGGGCCGCGAGCGCCGGTACGCCGATTGCGTAGCCGTGCACCAGAGCCGATTTCTCCCAGTGCTGCTCGATCGCGGCGGCCAGGAACGGGTTTCCGCACGCGCCGAACAGGGTCCTGTGGAAGGCGGCATTCGCCTCCGCAACCTCGTCGAGTTCGCCCCTTGCGAGGCACTCCGCATAGGTGCGGTTGATGGCGGTGAGCTCGTCGAGAAGGGCCTGGGGTGCCGGCAGCGGCATGCGGGCGATCGCCGCCCGCTGCAGCGTCTCCCGAACCTCATAGAGCTGCTCGATCTGCGACGGGTCGTAGTCGGCGACAACGACACCCCGGTTCGGCCGCCGCTCGACGAGGCCGATCCGCGCCAGTTCGTCGAGGGCCGCCCGGACGACGTAGCGCCCGACGGCGAACCGGGCGGCGAGTTCCTCCTCGACCAAGCGCTCGCGCGGCCGCAGCCGGCCAAGCAGCACGTCGCGGCGCAGCGCCTGGAAGACGCGATCCTGCGGCCTCGCCTCCCCCCGCGGGGCGGCAGCGGACGTGGACGGCATCACGGCGGTGGGCTGCGCCGACATCGGCTTCTCCTGGAGACCAAACGGAGGGTGCGGTCGCGGCGCCATCTCGTCAACAGGATTGTTGACAATCCGGAGTCGGAGATCGACCTTAGGTCCGAGACGTGCCCACGGCATTGACGGCGCCGGGCCTCGCGACGGGTTGCACAGTCTCAGACCGAACAAGAAGGGGACGCGCCATGACATTGACGGCGCTCGGCTATGTCGGACTGCGGACCGACAACCTCGAGGACTGGGCCGACTACGGCACACGGCTCCTCGGCCTGCAGTTGGTCGAGCGGACGCGGTCGAGCCTGACCTTCCGCATGGACGATCGCAAGCAACGGGTCGTCGTCGAGCAGGACGACGTCGCCGCGCCCCACCGCTTCGGCTGGGAGGTCGCCGACGCGGCGGCTCTTGACGCGCTTGCGGCGCGTCTGGACCAGAACGGCGTCGCGGTGACCGCGGGTTCGGCTTTGCTCGCGGCACAGCGGCGGGTCGCCGGACTGATCGTCTTCGCCGACCCGCTCGGCAACCGTCTCGAGGTGTTCCACGGTCCGGAGATTGCCGACGAGCCCTTCCGCCCGGGCCGCAACATCTCGGGCTTCCGCACCGGCCCGCTGGGCGTGGGCCACGTCGTCCTCACGGTCGCGCGGATCGAGGACGTCATGCCGTTCTACACGGACGTTCTCGGCTTCCGCCTCAGCGACTACGTGCTGTCGCCGTTCCGCGTGTTCTTCTTCCACATCAATGCGCGCCACCACAGCCTCGCCCTCCTCGAGACCGGCAAGAACGGCATCCACCACCTGATGATGGAGAACCTCAGCCTCGACGATCTCGGCCAGGGCTACGACGTCGCGCTGCTGCAACCGGACCGGATCGCCACGACGCTCGGGCGGCACATCAACGACCACATGACGTCCTTCTACACCTTCTGCCCGTCGGGCTTCATGGTGGAGTGCGGCTGGGGTGGCGCTTCCCTCGATCCCGACAGCTGGGTGCCGCACGAGGTCAGGGACGGTCCGAGCCTTTGGGGCCACGAACGGGCGTGGTTGCCCCCGGAGGGTCGAGAACGCGCCCGCGAGATGCGCCTGGACGCTGCCCGCCGCGGCGTGCGCTATCCAGTCGAGGTCCTGCCGGGCAACCACTCGGTCGCCGCCGACGCGTGCCCCTGGTTCGCGGACGTGAAGCGCCGCGGGACGATCGGAAGAAACTGACGCCGTCGTTTGAGCCTTGCAGCAGAAGGTGCCCGGAGGCGCGGTACGAAGCACCTAGCCGGGGGTGACAGTCCCGTCAGGCAGAGCCTTTCCGTCCAGCGTGCAGCCGAAGAAGGCGAGCGAGCCGTCCTCGATCCGCCAACTCGCGCGCGACAGCGCCACCCCGTGCAGTTCCACGATGGCACCGCCGACGATCGCAAGCCGCGTGTCCGTCACGCGACCGCCGCGCAGGACATGTCGCCCACCAAGGTCGCTGCCCGAGAACGGCAGGCGGGCGAGCCCACCGCCATTGTCGGAGCGCGAGGCGTTGGCGTCGATCGTGCAGCGCTCGTAGACGTTCAGGCCGGAGGCGACGAACTGGCGATTGTTGTTGTCCAGGGCATCGACAGGCAGTGTCCACGACATTGAACAGTCGCGAACCAGAATGGAGCGGCCGCCCTCCCCCAGGTGTCCGTAGCCGCAGGGGCTCTCGTTCTGGAATGCCATCGCCTCGATGGTGACGTCGAGGATGCCCCGCAACTGCATCGAGACGTCCTCGGTGAAGTCGGACCGACCGATATTGAACCGGCAGTCGCGGATCAGGAGGCCGGTGATCGGAGCGGCGGCGACCTCCGCCTCCCGCGACTTCGCGGTGACGTTGACGACGCCCCGTCCAGTCGAGCGGATCCCTTCGATGCGGACGCCGCGCGTCGGCTGGTTGGCTGGACCCCACTCGTGCGAGACATCGCACGCCTTGCTGTTCGGGCACTCGAGATTCGAGTCGGTGAAGCTGATGTTCTCGCCGATGATGTCGACGATCGAGGCGCGCGTGGTGTCGCGGACCTGGAAGCCGCCGAGGTC
>CALRZT010000051.1:0-19095 GCA_943372725.1 Pseudoxanthobacter soli DSM 19599 | reverse complement strand
GGCGAGCGCCGCCGGGTCCTGATAGTCCGGCACCTGCTGGATCGGCAGCGAGCGCCACGTGGTCGGGTTCCACGCCGGCTGGCGCGATGCGCCGCCCTGCCCCGCCACCGGCTTCACCGGGCTCGCCTTGTTGATCATCGTCCCGTCCTCGATCGCTCGTCCGGCGCGGGGTCACCGCGCGCGAATGGCGGGCGTTATACACACCCCCGCGCCGCCGCGCCACCACACCGCGCGGCCCGCCCGCCGCCCAGCGAATGGGCAGCCGGCCAAACTGCTTATTCTTTGATCTTCAAGGATTTAGCCGAAGTGTGCGGGAACGCCGCCGCCCTCCGCACGTTGTCCATCAGCGGGGCATCGTTGGAGGATGCACGGATGTCGAACCAGCAGAACCAGGATCCGCGTCGCGACCAGCAGAGTGGCCAGCCGGACCAGCGTGGCGGCCAGCAGAACCAGCAGCCCGGCCAGACCCCCGGGCGCGACGACCAGCAGGGCGGCCAGCACGGCGGCCAGCAGGACCAGCGCGGCGGCCAGCAGAGCCAGCAGCCGGCTCAGTCCGGGCGGGATCACCAGCAGGGTGGCCAGCCGGGGACCGAGCAGAACCGTCATCTCGACACGGAGCAGCAGCGCGATCGTCAGCGCTGAGCCCCGCCATCGCCGTCGGCAGAGCCCCGGGCAAACGCCCGGGGCTTTTGCGCGTGGGAAGGCCCTCGTGGACACCCCTCAGGCCCGTCCGTACACCTCATCCGCCCGCGCCTCGAAGGCCTCGGCGAAGCGCCGGAACGCCTGCTCGAACACCGCTCCCATGATCGCGGCGAGCGCGCGGTTCTGGAACTCGTAGGAAATGTAGAAGACGACTTCGCTGTGCGTCTCGTCGATCGGACGGAAGCGCCATCTGTTCTCGAGATGCCGGATCGGGCCGTCGAGATAGGTGACGTCGATCTGCAGCTTGGCGGGATCGAGGACGACCCTTGATGTGAACGTCTCGCGGAAGACCTTGTAGGCCACCGTCATGTCGGCGACGACGATCTCCCTGCCGTCGTCCTGGGGTTTGCGGCCGCGCACCACCAGCGACTGGCAGAGCGGCACGAAGCGCGGATAGCTCTCGACGTCCGCGACGAGGGCGAACATCTCGTTGGCCGCATGGGCGACCCGGCGTTTCGTCTCGAAGCGTGGCACGTCAGGCGTGCGCCGCGACCGTCGTCTGCGGCATCTGCCCCAGCCGCGCCAGCCGCGCCGCCTTCAGGCGCTCGAAGTCTTCGCCCGCATGGTGCGAGGAGCGCGTCAGCGGGCTCGACGACACCATCAGGAAGCCCTTTGTGTAGGCCACCGTCTCGAAGCCCTTGAACTCGTCGGGGGTAACGAAGCGGATCACCGGGTGATGCTTGCGCGTCGGCTGCAGGTACTGGCCAATCGTCAGGAAATCGACCTCTGCCGTGCGCAGGTCGTCCATTAGCTGCAGCACCTCGTTCCGCTCCTCGCCGAGCCCGACCATGATGCCGGACTTGGTGAAGATGGTCGGATCGAGCTCCTTTACCCGCTGCAGCAGCCGGATCGAGTGGAAGTATCGCGCGCCGGGACGGACGGTCAGGTAGTTCGACGCGACGGTCTCGAGGTTGTGGTTGAACACGTCGGGCTTCGCCGCCACGACGACCTCGAGCGCGCCGGCCTTGCGCAGGAAGTCCGGCGTCAGGATCTCGATGGTGGTTCCGGGCGCGGCGGCGCGAATCTCGCGGATGACCGCCGCGAAGTGCGCCGCGCCGCCATCGGCGAGGTCGTCACGGTCGACCGAGGTGATGACGACGTGGGCGAGGCCGAGCTTGGCGACGTACTCGCCGACCTTCGCCGGCTCGGACGGATCGAGCTGGCCTGTCAGGCCGGTGCGCACGTTGCAGAAGGCGCAGGCCCGCGTGCAGGTGTCGCCCATGATCATGAAGGTCGCGTGCCGCTTCGACCAGCACTCGCCGATGTTCGGGCAGCCGGCCTCCTCGCAGACGGTGACGAGGCCGTGTTCCTTGACGATCCCGTGGGTTTCCTTGAACGCCTCCGAGCCCGGCGCGCGCACGCGGATCCAGTCCGGCTTGCGCAACAGCGGCGCGTCGGGCCGGTGCGCCTTCTCCGGATGACGTGGGCGCTCGGTCGCGCCGCTGACGGTGTCGAGGACGGTGACCATGCGGGGAAAGCCTCCTGTCACCGGTGTCTTAGCGTCGGTGGGGCGGTCCGTCGAGGGTGGCGCGACCGCATGGCTGTCGCGCGCCGGGCGCCACAGCTGATGCACGCCCGGCCGGACGGTGCCGCCCCCGCCGCTGCGGCGGACCGGTCCCGTCTCACTTCCGCCAGATCAGCCCGACGATGAACAAAAGCACGATCGCGCCGATCGTCGAGATGATCAGGCTCGCCCAGAAGCCCGAGCCGAGCGGAGACGCCGTGAAGACGTTCTCGATCATGAACTTGCCGATCACCGAGCCGATCAGGCCGACGATCAGGTTGGTGATCAGCCCGTGCGAGCGGCTCATCACCCGCTCGGCGATCCAGCCGGCCAGGATGCCGATGATGATCGTCAGAAACCAGCCCACGCCGACCATGTCCTGCTCCCGTTGTGTCCCACGCCGCTCAGGCGCCTCGCCCGACGCGACCCGCTATATGGTGATTGTTTTGCAGCGCCGCGACGGGGCCGCCCGCCGCAACGCGCGGCCCGTCGCGTCGTTCCCGTCGTCAGGCGATGATGCGCGCGATGACGACGACGATGATCGCGCCGATCGCTGCGACGACGATCTGGTCGATGATCGGGTTGCCGAGGTTAAGCTTGATTCCTGTCAGGCGCATCAGGATGCCGCCGACGATCGAGCCGAGCAGGCCCCAGATGATGTAGCTGAAGATGCCGCCGCCGCCGACGATGAAGCTCGCGAGCCAACCGGCGATCAAGCCGATGATCACCCAGACGACGATATCCTTGACCTGGATCGACCCCATGCTGCCCTCCCGTGCAATGCATCTTTCCGATACCGTCGTCATTCACATCAGGCGATGCCGCCTTCCGCAAGCCAGTCTTCCGCCCTGAGGCCGTCGACCCTGCTGAACTCGCGCAGATTGCCGGTGATCACCGTTAACCCGCGACTGCGTGCGTGACCGGCGATCAGGGCGTCGTAACCCCCAATCGTCCGGCCCGAGCTTTCGAGAGAGCGGCGAATCTCCGCCGCGTGAGCCGCCGCGGCCACATCGAACGGCAGCACCTCCAGCCGCGCAGCGAACGCCTGCACCTCCCGATGCGACTCCAGGGGCCGCGCCGACTTCTCCGCTCCGTAGAACAGCTCGGTCAGCACGATCGTGGAGATGCACAGCGCGTCGCCCTCATCGTTAAAACGCTGCCTGAGCCCTCTCGGCCGGTCGCGCAGGACGCGAATGCAGAGGTTGGTGTCGAGCATGTAGCGAAGCATCAGAGGACCTCGCGGCGCTGGGCCTCCGGCTGCTCACCACGATCGATGTCGATGCCCGGCGCGTCGAAGAAGTCGTCCCACAGAGCGTTGGCTGGCACGATGACGCGTCGACCTCCTTCCCGGAGAACGATCACGTCCTCGACACCCTCGGGAAAGGCGACGTCCTTCGGTAGGCGAACCGCCTGCGTTCGATTTGTGAGAAAGAGCTTTGTCCTGCCCATGGCCTCAGCCTCCTGCTGGTACCTACTAGAAGTATGTACGAACGGGAGGCCGAGGGGAAGTGGGACTCAGGCGGCTGCCTCAGGTGTGGATCACCTTCCCATACGCGTCGAGCACGCTCTCGTGCATCGTCTCCGACAGGGTCGGGTGCGGGAAGACGGCGTGCATCAGCTCGGCCTCCGTCGTCTCGCAGTTCATCGCCACGACGAAGCCCTGGATGAGTTCGGTCACCTCGGTGCCGACCATGTGGGCGCCGATGAGCTCGCCAGTGTCGGCGTCGAAGATCGTCTTGACGAGGCCCTCGGGCTCGCCGAGGGCGATCGCCTTGCCGTTGCCGACGAACGGGAAGCGGCCGACCTTGAGCTTGCGGCCGGTCTCCTTCGCCTTCGCCTCCGTCAGGCCGACCGAGGCGATCTGCGGCGTGCAGTAGGTGCAGCCGGGGATCTTCGCCTTCTCCAGCGGATGCGGGTGAAGCCCCTTGATCGCCTCGATGCAGACGACACCCTCGTGCTCGGCCTTGTGGGCGAGCATCGGCGGCCCGGCGACGTCGCCAATCGCATAGACACCGGCGACATTGGTGCGGCCGAGACCGTCGGTGACGATGCAGCCACGGTCGGTCTTGACGCCGAGCGCCTCGAGGCCGAGGCCCTCGATGTTGCCGACGACGCCGACGGCCGAGATCACCCGGTCGACGGTCATCGTCTGGGTCTTGCCGTCCTTCGTCTCGATCGTCGCGGTGACGTCGTTGGCGCCCTTCTTCAGGCCCGTCACCTTCGCCTCGGTGAGGATCTTGATGCCCTGCTTCTCGAAGCGCTTGCGGGCATGGGCGGCGATCTCGGCGTCCTCGACGGGCAGGATCTGCGGCAGCACCTCGACCACCGTCACCTCGGCACCCATCGTCCGGTAGAAGGACGCGAATTCGATGCCGATCGCGCCCGAGCCGACGACCAGCAGCGACTTCGGCATCGCGTCCGGCACCATCGCCTCGAAATAGGTCCACACCAGCTTCTTGTCGGGCTCGAGCCCCGGCAGCACGCGCGGCCGCGCGCCGGTGGAGACGATGAGGTGCTTGCCCGTGTAGGTACCGGCGCCGAGGGCCCCCTTCGGCGCACCGTCGGCGGCCGCCACCGTCACCTTGCCGCCGCCGGCGAGCGTGGCGGAGCCCCAGATCACGTCGATCTTGTTCTTCTTCATCAGGAAGCCGACGCCGGTGTTCAGCTGCTGCGAGACGCCGCGCGAGCGCTTCACCACCGCGCCGATGTCGAAGCCGATGCCGCTCGCCGACAGCCCGTAGTCCTTGGCGTGCTGCATGTAGTGGTAGATCTCGGCCGAGCGCAGCAGCGCCTTGGTCGGGATGCAGCCCCAGTTGAGGCAGATGCCGCCGAGGTGCTTGTTCTCGACGATCGCCGTCTTGAAGCCGAGCTGGGCGGAGCGGATCGCGGTGACGTAGCCGCCGGGACCGGCGCCGATGACGATGACGTCGTAGGAAGTGTCGGCCATGGCTCGGATCGTTTCCTCTTCAGGGCTCGCACCGCTCTCTGGCAGCGCGTCGGAAGCCTACAGGCTGGCGGGGAATTCTCCAGCGGCAGGCGCGCGGGACGGATCTGCGCGGCGGGCGGAGCCGCCGGAGAACCGCATCGCGGCGCCGCCGGCGGCGGATCATGCAAACGTTCGCACGCGCTATAGGTGCCGCCTCAGGCGACTGTGGTCAAGGTCGCACGGATCCGGGGCGCCGGTTCACGGACAGGTCAGCGCACCGACGCGCACAGCGAACTGCCGGGGCCCCGGCATCGGCTCGCCCTTCGGCGGCGCATCGACGATGGTGACCTCGAGCGTGCATCCGCCGGCCTTCACGGCATAGGCGTCCGGCCCTCTGGCCTCGATCGCCTCGATCGGCCCCTTCGCCTCGAGCTCGGCGGCGACGCCTTGGTCGCCGGCGATCGCCTGCATCTCGGTGACGCGCTGCCAGTAGGGAGACAGGACGGCGTGGGCGGGCGAAATCATCGCGCCGAAAACGATCAACGTGCCAACAGTCCATCCAAGTAGGTACAAGCGCCCCTCCCGACCGTCAGGCCAGGCCGTCCATCAGCCAGCCGCAGCTCAAACCGCACCCGCCCCCGATCCAAACCGCCGCGCCATCCAGCCTCGGCGCGGCCGATCGTTGGACGGCAGAAATGAGTAACTCCCGTCGACGACGCTGCGGACGAGCAAGCTAGCCGCCACTCTCTCTGACGCCTGGGCCGATTCATAGGCAGTTCGAGAGGCGTTCTCCGCCAGACGGACGGCATTGGCATTCGATTTAGCGAACCAAAGGCAGGTATCGCGGGTAGGCACAGCACATCCGTGTTGCTGCGGGTCGAAGCCCAAAGAGGCAAAGTAGCGCGGCGCCAACAGCGCACTCGATTCCAGGCCACCCAAGCCCGTCAGCATCCACACGTCCGCCTCCAACTGGTGCACGGTCGCTTCGCTGTCTGCGGCCACGCGCTCAAAGTTCGAGATCGCAGCCGCCAGAATCTGGCGGTTGTCGAGGTCGGCCGAGAAGGCGTTGGCCGGGGCGTACTCGTAGCAATCACCACGATCCCGCATGAAAAAAGATGCCTACGCCGTCAAAGAACGGCATGGACATCAGTTCCAGGTCGAATCTGTCGTCAGGGGGTAGATTCGCGACTAGCTCCTTCAGCCTCGGCAGAACGCTCGCCAGCAGGTCGTCCGCGGCCATCCTCTCGCCCCGCTCACACCAGCATCGCCATCGGCTTCTCGACGAGCGCCTTGAAGGCCGCCAGGAACTCTGCCCCGAGCGCGCCGTCCACCGCGCGGTGGTCGGTCGACAGCGTCGCCGACATCACGGTGCCGACGACGATCTGGTCGCCCTTCACCACCGGCCGCTTCTCGCCCGCGCCGACCGCGAGGATGGTCGCGTGCGGCGGGTTGATGACGGCGGCGAAGTCCTTCACCCCGAACATGCCGAGGTTGGACACCGCCGTGGAGCCGCCCTGGTACTCCTCGGGCTTCAGCTTGCGGGCGCGCGCCCGGGCGGCGAAGTCCTTCATCTCGTTGGCGATCACCGACAGCGTCTTGACGTCCGCATCGCGCACCACCGGCGTGATCAGCCCGCCGGGAATGGAGACGGCGACGCCGACGTCGGCGACCTTGTGCTTCAGCATGCCGCCGTCGGTCCACGACACGTTGGCGTCCGGCACGCGCTTCAGCGCCAGCGCGAGTGCCTTGATGACGAAGTCGTTGACCGAGACCTTGTAGGCCGGCTTGCCGTCCACCTCCGGGGCCGCCGCGTTGACCTCTTCACGCAGCTTCAGCAGCGCGTCGAGCGACACGTCGACGGTCAGGTAGAAGTGCGGGATCGTCAGCTTCGATTCCATCAGCCGGCGCGCGATCACCTTGCGCATGGAATCGTGCGGCACGACGTCGAAGCTGCCCGGCTTGAACAGCTTCATCACTGCCTCGTCGGACGCACCCGTCGGCAGCGTCATCGGCGCGGCGGCTGCGGTGGCCTGCGAAGCCACCGCCGGTGCGGAGGATGCCGGAGCGGAAGCTGCCGGCGCCGCCTTGGCGCCACCCGAGGCAACCGCCGCCTCGACGTCGCTCTTCACGACGCGGCCATGCGGCCCGGAGCCCGCGACGGCCGAGAGCGCGATGCCGGCCTCCTTGGCGAGCCGGCGGGCGAGCGGCGAGGCGAACACGCGGTCACCATCGTGGCCGTTCGACTTCGGCGCGGCAGCCGTCGCTACCGGTTCGCGCGCCGGCGCAGCGGCAAGCTGCGCAGGTGCAGCGGCAGCAGCCGCGGGAGCTTCAGCCGGGGCCGGCTTGGGGGCGCCACCGGCGGGCTTCGCGCCCGCCGTCTCGCCATCGGCGAGGAGCGTCGCGATCGGCTGGTTGACCGGGACGTCGGCCGTGCCCTCGGCGACGAGGAGCTCGCCGACCGTTCCCTCGTCGACGGCTTCCACCTCCATCGTCGCCTTGTCGGTCTCGATCTCGGCGACGACGTCGCCCGACGACACCTTGTCGCCCGGCTTGACGTGCCACTTGGCGAGGTTGCCCTTCTCCATCGTCGGAGACAGCGCGGGCATCAGGATCTCGATCGGCACCGTCAGGCGCTCCCCTTCTTGATCTGCAGGCTCCACCAGCGGCGGGCGAGCCCCAGTCCGAGTCCGGTCGATATGAACACGAAGAAGAGGTAGCGCGCCCACTCTTCGATGATCTGCTCGACCCTTTCGTTTTCCGTCACCCGGGCGATATCGAAGTAGATCGTCAGAATGCTGAGGCTCGTCAGCACGAACGAGACGAGATCGAGCTCGGCGAGCATCACCTCCGCCTCGGCGAGCCGCCCTGCCGCCACCCGGGCCCTGAGCGTCGCCGATGCCCAGGCGAGGCAGATCATCCCCATCACCGGCCCGACCGAGAAGATCGCCCAAGCCGGCATCGGTGCCTCCGCCGTCTCTAGCGGTACGTCACCGCCCGCACGGCCTCGATCACTTCGCCGACGTTCGGCAGGGCGAGCTTCTCGAGGTTGGCGGCGTAGGGCATCGGCACGTCCTTGCCGGTCACCTTCAGCACCGGCGCGTCGAGCCAGTCGAACGCGAGCTCCATCAGCTTCGAGGCGATCTCGGAGCCGATCGAGCAGACCGGGAAGCCCTCCTCGATGGTGACGCAGCGGCCGGTCTTCTTCACCGAGGCGACCACCGTCGCGATGTCCATCGGGCGGATGGTGCGAAGGTCGATCACCTCGGCGTCGATGCCCATCTCGGCAAGCGCCTCGGCGGCCTTCGTCGTGTAGGTCATGCCGATGCCGAAGGAGACGAGCGTCACGTCCTTGCCGGGCCGGGCGATGCGCGCCTTGCCGATCGGCAGCACGAAGTCGTCGAGCTTCGGCACCTGGAACGACTGGCCGTAGAGGATCTCGTTCTCCAGGAAGACGATCGGGTTCGGGTCGCGGATCGCGGCCTTCAGGAGGCCCTTGGCGTCGGCGGCCGAATAGGGCTGGATCACCGTCAGGCCGGGGATCGCCGCATACCAGGCGGCATAGTCCTGGCTGTGCTGGGCGGCGACGCGGGCCGCGGCGCCGTTCGGCCCACGGAACACGATCGGACAGGTGATCTGCCCGCCCGACATGTAGTGGGTCTTCGCTGCCGAGTTGATGATGTGGTCGATCGCCTGCATGGCGAAGTTGAACGTCATGAACTCGACGATGGGCTTCAGCCCCGCCATCGCGGCGCCGGCCGCGAGGCCGGCGAAGCCATGCTCGGTGATCGGCGTGTCGATGACGCGGCGCTCGCCGAACTCCTGCAGCAGTCCCTGCGTGATCTTGTAGGCGCCCTGGTACTCGGCGACCTCCTCGCCCATGACGAAGACGTCGCCGTCGCGGCGCATCTCCTCGGCCATGGCGTCGCGCAGCGCCTCGCGCACCGTCATCGTCACCATCTCGGTGCCCTCGGGCACGTCGGGATCGGCGGCGGGCTCGGCCGACTTCGGCTGGGCCGGCACTGTGCCGCCCGCGGCCGGGGCGACGTCCTTGGCGGCCGGGGCGGCGTCGGCAGGCGCCTCCTTCGGCGGCGGCGCGACAGCCGCGTCACCGGCGGGCTTCGCATCGGCCTTCGCCTCAGGCTTGGCGGCCGGCGCGTCGCCGGGCTTCTCGTCCTCGCCGATGAGCATGGCGATCGGCGTGTTGACCTTCACGCCCTCGGTGCCGGCCGGAACCAGGATCTTGCCCATCCGGCCCTCGTCGACGGCCTCGACCTCCATCGTCGCCTTGTCCGTCTCGATCTCGGCGATCACCTCGCCGGGGGCGACCATGTCACCCTCGGACTTCATCCACTTGGCGAGCTTGCCCTCTTCCATCGTGGGAGAGAGCGCCGGCATCAGGATCTCGATCGGCATCGCGGTTCCCTCTGCTCAGCGTACGATGTCGGTCCAGAGCTCGGACGGGTCCGGCTCCGGATCGTGCTGGGAGAATTCCGCCGCCTCGTTGACGATGTCGCGGACCTCCTTGTCGATCGCCTTCAGCGCGTCCTCGTCGGCCCAGGAGTTCGCCAGGATGCGCTGGCGGACCTGCTCGATCGGGTCGTGCTCGGCGCGCATCTTGTCGACTTCCTCGCGCGTCCGGTACTTCGCCGGGTCCGACATCGAGTGGCCGCGGTAGCGGTAGGTCAGCATCTCCAGGATGTAGGGACCCTCGCCGGCGCGGGCGTGCGCGACGGCGCGCATCGCCGCCTCGCGCACCGCGCGGACGTCCATGCCGTCGACCGACTCGCCGGGGATGTCGAAGGAGCGGCCGCGGTGGCAGAGCTCGGTGGTCGAGGAGGCGCGGTTGACGCTCGTCCCCATGCCGTACTTGTTGTTCTCGATGACGTAGATCACCGGCAGGCGCCAGAGCTTCGCCATGTTGAAGCTCTCGTAGACCTGGCCCTGGTTGGCGGCGCCGTCGCCGAAATAGGTGACGGAGACGTTGTCGTTGCCGCGGTACTTGTTGGCGAAGGCGAGGCCGGTGCCGAGCGAGACCTGCGCCCCGACGATGCCGTGGCCGCCGAAGAAGCCCTTCTCGACGCTGAACATGTGCATCGAGCCGCCCTTGCCCTTCGAGTAGCCGCCGCGCCGGCCGGTGAGCTCGGCCATGACGCCCTTCGGGTCCATCTCGCAGGCGAGCATGTGGCCGTGGTCGCGGTAGCCGGTGATCACCTCGTCACCCGGCTTCAGCGCCATCTGCACGCCGGTGACGACGGCTTCCTGGCCGATGTAGAGGTGGCAGAAGCCGCCGATCAGGCCCATGCCGTAGAGCTGGCCGGCCTTTTCCTCGAAGCGGCGGATGAGCAGCATCTCGCGATAGGCGGCGAGTTCCTCCGCCTTCGTCATCGGCGCCGGGCCGTTGCCGGCGGCGGCGCCGTTCGCGGCCTTGGCGTCGTCCGCGACCTTGCCGCGGCCGGGTGACTTCGACGATCGGGTGGCGGTCGCGGCTTTCGCCGCCATGCCGCGGGCGCCCGATTTCGCTGCCGTCTGGCGCTTTGGCGCCGCGGCTTTGTCGTCTGCGGCCATGTGTCCTCCCGCGAGCGTACTTTTCTGGGCCGCGGGAACCTTAGCCGACCGGGAGCGGCAATGGAAAGCGCGCACGCCGGCCGTCAGGCCCGCGCGGCGAGCAATTCACTTTCAACGGGAGAGAAAGGATGGGTCCTGACTGTTTCCGATGGAGGCGACCGGCAGGGCCGCCCGCTCCGAGCCGCGGAACACGATGATCTCGTCGGGATGGGCGTAGCCGAGCTGCATCCGGGCCCGCTCGTCGGCTAGGTCGGCGTCGATCTTGTCCGGGCGCAGCAGCTGCACGCGCGCCTCCAGATGCTTGCGCTCGGCGACGAGCGCGGCATGGGTCGCCTGCAGGGCCTTCTTCTCCGCTGCCATCACCTCGCGGGCGCGCATGCCGAGGTCGCCGTTGACGAGGTGATAGGCGAAATAGGCCAGCACCGCGACGAGCACCGCGGGCAGGACGAGCTTGCCGAGGAAGGAGCTTCTGCGCTGGCGGGTCGCCATGGCCGGGGAGGTTCCGTCTGGGTCGCGTCCACCGCCGCGGGACGGGCGGCAGCGGTTCCCCTACTGTCGCGCGGCCATGCTTAAGGAAGGGTTTTTGCGCCGCCGTGGACGCCGACGAGCCGTCCGAGCCGGCTCAGCCGGCTCGGCCGTGGCGGCGCCGGCGGCGGGGCGTCCGGATCGACCAGCACGAGGCCGACCTCGGCGACCTGCCCGTCGCGCAGCGTCCGCGCCAGCAGCCGCGCACCGCCGAGCTCGACGGTGTCGCCCTCCGCCACGGCGCCCTCGAAGCGGCGGTCGAACAACGCCGCGACGGTGAGGTCCGCTTCCTCCTCGGGGACGGCGCCACCATAGAGCGCCGCCACCACCGCGACCTTCGCCCCGGCGTCGATCGGCAGGATCGGCAGCTCGCGCGCCGCGCGGCCGCTCTCGTCGGCGGAGAACAGCCGGTCGAGGTCGGCGGCGCGGTCGGGCGGTGCCAGGAAGTAGGCGTAGTCGCCGGCGACCGGCGGCCCCGACGCGGCAGGGTCGAACACCTGGCCGGCGCGGATGACGAACACCGGCCGCGCCCAGCGCGGCACCATCGACGGATCGACGACGGCGCTGTCGGCCGTCACCGGATAGCCGATCACCTCGTGGGCGAGCTGGCCGGGCAGGTCGATCTCGACCCGGTGCACCGGCCGCGCGACGCCCGGCAAAGCGAGGCCGAGGCGGCGGGCGAGCGGCGTCAGCGTCCACCCCTGCACCATCAGCGAGGCGAGGACGACGACGAAGGTGGTGTTGAAGATGAGCTCGGCGCCCGGCACGCCGACCAGCATCGGGATGGTCGACAGGAAGATCGACACCGCCCCGCGCAGCCCCACCCAGCCGACGAACACCTGTTCCCGCCACGGGATGCGGAACGGCGTCAGGCAGAGGAGGACGGCGAGCGGCCGCGCGACCAGCGTCAGCACCGCCGCCACCGCCAGCGCGGGCAGAAGCAGCGGCAGGAGCTTCGACGGCGTCACCAGCAGGCCGAGCAGCATGAACATGGCGATCTGGCAGAGCCAGGTCGCCGCGTCGTGGAAGTTCGCCACGCTCGCCGAGGCGCGCATCGGCCGGCTGCCGACGGCGAGGCCGGCGAGGTAGACGGCGAGGAAGCCCGAGCCGTCGAGCACGGCGGCGAGCGCGTAGACGGCGAGTGCGGCGGCGATGACAAAGATCGGATGCAGCCCGCCTGGCAGATCGACCTGGTTCAAGAGCATGCGGATGGCCGCCCCGCCGACGAGGCCGATGGCGGTGCCAAGAACAGCCTGGCTGAACAGAAGCCACAGCGTGCCCACGCCGAGCTGCCCGTGCGCCAGGATGATCTCGACGATCAAAAGCGTCAGGAACACCGCGACAGGATCGTTGGTGCCCGATTCGATTTCGAGGATGGCGTTGACGCGGGCCCGCAGCTTGAGGCCGCCGGCGCGCACCAGGAAGAACACCGCCGCCGCGTCGGTCGACGACACCACCGCGCCGAGCAAGAGCGCCGTCAGCGGCTCGAGGCCGAGCACTAGCCACGCCGCCCCACCGACGACGGCGCCCGTCAGCACGACGCCGACCGTGGCGAGCAGGATCGCCGGCGCGAGCGCCCGCCGCACGCCGGTGTGGCGGGCGCGCAGGCCGCCGTCGAACAGGATGATGGCGAGCGAGATCGAGCCGACGACGTAAGTGAGCTGGTAGTCGGCGAACGCCACGCCGCCCGGCCCGTCCTCGCCGACCAGCATGCCGACGACCAGGAAGACGAGCAGCAGCGGAGCCCCGAAGCGCTGCGCCACGAGGCTGGACAGCACGCCGACGAGCATCAGCCCGGCGACGAACAGGATGAAGGCGTTCGGGGCGACGAGCTGCTCCACGGCGGGCTCGTCCTTTCATGGCAGGAGGTCCGGGCAAGTGCCGGATTTGCCATGAGAATGCGCCGCCGTCAGGGCGAAGCCAACCGCCGGCGGGAAACCGTGGTGAAGAGCCGCGGCTAGGGTCTACTCAAGCGGCTTCGGCGGGTGCGGAATGAAGACGGGCTTTGCCCGCCATTTCACGTTCACTTCAGTGCCGGGCGGAAGTGGCGCCGGAGGTAACCGCGACCGGGCCTCCAACGCCGTCGTAAGCGCAAGTTCGAGAAGCAGCAGCATGACGGCAAGCGTCGACACCAACCCGCCTCCCCGCCTTCTCAGCCCGCCAGCGCCTTCAGCGCCGCCCGGCCAGCATAGCGGCCCGACGGGCCGAGCTCCTGCTCGATGCGCAGGAGCTGGTTGTACTTGGCGAGCCGGTCGGAGCGGGCGAGCGAACCGGTCTTGATCTGCCCGCAGTTGGTGGCGACCGCCAGATCCGCGATGGTGGCGTCCTCGGTCTCGCCGGAGCGATGCGACATCACCGCCCGGTAGCCGGCCTTGTGGGCCATCTCGACGGCTTCCAGCGTCTCCGTGAGCGAGCCGATCTGGTTGACCTTCACCAGGATGGCGTTGCCGACGCCCTTGGCGATGCCGTCCGACAGCCGCGCCGTATTGGTGACGAACAGGTCGTCGCCGACGAGCTGGCAGGTCGCGCCGATCTTGTCGGTCAGGAGCTTCCAGCCGTCCCAGTCGTCTTCCGACATGCCGTCCTCGATCGAGGCGATCGGATAGTCGGCCGCGAGCGAGGCGAGGTACTGCACCTGCTTCTTGATCTCGCGCGTCTTGCGCTCGCCGCCATAGACGTAGGCGCCGTCCTTGAAGAATTCCGTGGCGGCGCAGTCGAGCGCCAGCATCACGTCCTCGCCCGGCTTGAAGCCGGCCGTCTCGATCGCCGTCATGACGAAGTCGAGCGCCGCCTTGGCCGACGGCAGGTTCGGGGCGAAGCCGCCCTCGTCGCCGACGTTGGTGTTGTGGCCGGCCTGCTTCAGTGCCTTCTTCAGGGTGTGGAAGATCTCCGCCCCGGTGCGCAGCGCCTCGGAGAAGCTCTCCGCGCCGACCGGCATGATCATGAATTCCTGGAAGTCGATCGGGTTGTCGGCGTGCACGCCGCCGTTGATGATGTTCATCATCGGCACCGGCAGGGTGCGGGCCGCCGTGCCGCCGACGTAGCGGTAGAGCGGCAGGCCGGCCACGTCGGCCGCCGCCTTGGCGACGGCGAGCGAGACGCCGAGGATGGCGTTGGCGCCGAGCCGGCTCTTGTTCTCCGTGCCGTCGAGTTCGATCATCGCCTGGTCGATGGCGATCTGCTCCTCGGCGTCACGGCCGCCGATGGCGTCGAAGATCTCGCCGTTGACGGCATCGACCGCCTTCTGCACGCCCTTGCCGAGATAGCGGGCGCCACCGTCGCGCAGCTCCACCGCCTCGTGGGCGCCCATCGAGGCGCCCGACGGCACGGCGGCGCGGCCGCGCGAGCCGTCCTCCAGCACGACGTCGACCTCCACCGTCGGATTGCCGCGGCTGTCGAGGATCTCGCGGCCGATGATGTCGATGATGGCGGTCATGGCAGCCTCATTGTCAGCGTCGAGGATGGGGCGCCGAAGTGCGCCGCGAAATGGGGCGCCGGCCCCGGTCGACCGGCTCGCGGCGTGACATAGCCGAACTCGCCGGGGGCGCCTAGAGGCGGCGGCGTTGGGACAGGCCCGGCACCGCGCCGTGCTTGACTTTCCGCCCCCGCTCCGCCAGTGATGCCGCCAATTCAGCATTCGGCATCGACGACGCCTCGCACGGTCGCAGGCGATGCCGTCGTCGCAGGGAACAAGACCATGGCGAAGGCCAACACCATCAAGATCAAGCTCGTGTCGACCGCCGACACCGGCTACTTCTACGTGACGAAGAAGAACTCGCGCACGATGACCGACAAGATGACCAAGAAGAAGTATGACCCGGTCGTCAAGAAGCACGTCGAGTTCAAGGAGTCCAAGATCAAGTGAGCCTTGGCGGCCGCCCGGCCGCCGGCATCACCGCGGTCTTCACGCCCCGCCTCGGCGGGGCGTTTTGATTCCGGGGTTCCACCCGGGCGCGGCTCGCGTGCGGAGACGAGAATCGCACGACGCCGGCGACGGTGCCGGCGTCCCCTCAGCGCTCCAGGAAACCGCGGATGGTGTCGAGGAACTTCGCCACCGAGATCGGCTTCGACATGTAGGCCTCGCAGCCGCCGGCGCGGATGCGTTCCTCGTCGCCCTTCATCGCGAAGGCGGTGACGGCCACGACCGGGATGTGGCGGAGTTCCGGGTCGCGCTTGATGCGCTGCGTCACCTCGAGGCCGGAGACCTCCGGCAGCTGGATGTCCATGACGATCAGGTCCGGGCGCTCGACGCGCGCGAGGTCGTAGGCCTCGCGGCCGAGGCGGCACTGCAGCGTGCGGTAGCCCTGCGCCTCCAGAAGGTCGTGGAAGAGCTTCATGTTGAGATCGTTGTCCTCGACGATCATCACCGTCTTGGCACGGACGCCGCCTGTCACCGGTCCGCCGTCGTCGGGACCGTCGCTCTCGGCCCGCCGGCCCGCCTCGTCGCTCTCGGCCATCGCTCGTCCCGCTCGTCCGCGTACGGACTTCCCGCCCGGCGCGAACCGGGCCACACTCGCACCCCGGCGATCGACGTCGCGGTGCGCCACGCGTGCCGTCCGGCCGCGATCGAAGCAGGTCGCGGGCCGCCACCGGCACGTCGGCACAGTCGTCCGAACGGAGGGGTCATGCAAGTCGGGCGGGACGAACCGCGCTTTCGCATCGGGAGCGCGGGCCGGGTGATCAGGGACGTGCTGCGATGAGGCCGGGAAAGCCACCGTCGATGAATCGCGAGGCGGCCGAATCGCTCGGCGTCGACGCCCTCGTCTTCCTCGCCGCCGACGAGGACCGGCTCGACCGCTTCCTCGCCCTTACCGGCCTCGCCCCGGGCGATCTGCGCGGACTGTCGACGTCGCCCGGTTTCCTCGCCGGCGTGCTCGACCACATGATGAGCGACGAGCGCCTGCTCGTCGCCTTCGCCGAGGAGCACCGCCTCGACCCGATGACGATCGCCCGCGCCAGCGCGCTGCTGAACGGCGACCGCGGGGCCTGAGTGCGACGGCGGTCGCCCGCGCCGGCATCGCGCCGACGCGGCGGACCGGCGTGTCTCAGCAGCGGGTCGGATAGTCCTTGCAGGCGGCGTCCATCATGACCTTGATGTTGCCCGCCGTGAACGGCGAGGCGCCCTGCACCTTCACGGTCGTGTCCACATAGCCCCAGCTCGTCACCCCGACGACGACGTTCCGGCCCGCCTCGGAGCCGAACGAGGTGCCGTTCACGGCCGGCGCCGCGCCGAGGTTGACCACCCACGGACCGCCGCTGGAGCCGCCGGTCATCAGCGAGCCGATCAGCTGGTTGCCGGCGAGATTGGCACGCACGGCGCCCATCGAGGCGTTGCGCTGCATGAGGTTGCCGCCGTCGAGCGTCGCCGGGTAGCCGAGTTGGTCGATCTGGCTGAGGCCGGTTCCGTAGCCGAAGCCGTCATAGCCGTAGCCGAACCAGCCGGTGGTCGTCCCGGGCAGCTTGTTGCGCTGCGGCGTCAGCACCAGCAGGGCGACGTCGTTCTGGCAGACCACGCCGGCGGCGGCGCAGGCGTCGCTGCCGTCGAGGTAGCTCGTGAGCAGGTAGACCCGCTCCGCCTTCCAGCGGCCGAACGGCGCCTTGCCGTTGTCGAAGGCGGGCACGAACTCGAAGCTGCCGTAGAGCGTTCGCGTCCCGAACGAGGCGACGCAGTGGGCGGCCGTCAGCACAACCCCCTTGCCCACCATCGCCCCCGAGCACCACGCCGACGAGGCGCCCACCTTGAAGAACAGCCGTCCCGCGGCGCTGAAGGGATACTGGATCTGCGCCGTCGAGTTGGACGCACCTGTGCGGACCCGGCTCGTCGTGAAGGCGATAAGCCCGCTGCCGTATTCCTGCGGCGCCGAGACGTCGGCGACGGGCGCGCGCGTGGTCGGCAGGCGGATGGCGTCGAGGCCGCCGGCAGCCGGGTCGCCGACGTGTCCGGGCACGTAGGCTGGCCGGCGCGCGGTCATCGCCGGCGCGGCCACGACGTCCTGCAGCGTCGGCAGCGGCAGCGCCTTCGACGGCAGCGGCAGCGGCAGCGGCTTCGCCGACGCGTCCTCGCTCGGCCGATGCGTCTGGGCGACCGGCCGGCGCGTCACGTCGGCGGCCGATGCGTCGAACCCGCCGAAGACGACGCATCCTGCCAGCAGGAAAAGGCGCCCCGACACGGTGAACTTCGATACCATCTTCATGACGACCCGTCCCGGCAACCGCTCTTCGAGCATCAGTCAGCAACCACGCCGCTCACGTAGCGCCCGGCACCGCGACCGGGCAAACGAAGACCACTCCGGACTTCATGTCGATTTGGAGCGATCGGGATAGTGCGGGAGCACATCTTGCGCGAAGCTTGCATTACCATCGGACGTGCGCGCCTGCGATGAGCGCTACTGGACGCCGCACGTCTGGCGTGCGCGCGATGTCCGCGCAGCCGCCGCCGTGCTAGGCTTGGCGCCGGAACCCACGACGTACGGGGCTGCACCGGGCTGCGGACGGCAAACATTACCGAGGGTGTCGCGCAGCGAACGGCGTGGCTCAGAGGCGGACGCACGTCGAGTTTGGGAGCGGAGAATGGCATCGAAGCGAACGACTTGGATTGCCCGCGCGACGGCCGACGTTCCGTGCTGGATGGCACGCGCCGCCGTATTCGGTGCCGCGCTCGCCTCAACGGCGCCTGTCGTAGCCGCACCCCAACCGTTCAGTGTGGAGTTCGCACCCGAGTCCCGCCCCTGTTGCTACCACCGCTCCGGAAACGGCGACAACACGCCGGACGACACCCCGTTGATCCGTGGTGTGACCGTCGCGGGATCTGAGCTGACGTTTGACCTGCTCGGCCCGGACGACGAAGTCATACTCCCCCTCGGCAGTACGACGGCGGGCAGCGACGGCCGCTTCCTATTCCAGTATCCGCAACTTGAAAACGGGCCGCTTCGCGTGCGTGCGACGGTTTTGGAGCCGGAGGCAGAAAGGAGGCGCAAGTACCTCCTGAGCTTCACCGTAGATACCGTGCCACCCGCGGCCCCGCCGGGCGTCTTTGCGCTCGGCCCCAAGCTCGAGCAACCGGCACCTGCCAAGGTTACAACGGATGCGCTTGAAGTCGTTTTCACCTTCCGCCCCAGCGAAGAACTGGACGCGGGCCCCCTCATGCTGTTTCGCGACGGCGAGGCGGTTCGGCCCCAATGGGTGATCGATGAGCGGTCCGTTCGAGTGCAACTTCCCGAGAACGAGGCCCACACCTACCGGATGGCTCACGTCGATTGGGCCGGCAACGTCGGGCCATTCTCGAAGACGATCACTGTCACGCAGGAAATTTCGCGCACCGCCGTCGACACCGTCGACGTCAAGGGCCTGCGCAAGAGCGAAGGCCTGACGATCCTGCGCGCCACGCCACGCAAGCCATATTCGCTCGGGCAACTCGCCTCGGCAGCTGGCGACTTTAATGGCGACGGGGTGGGCGATGTCGCGGTCGCTGCCAGGGAGAGCTACGTCGCCGTCGTTTACGGCGACAAGCGCAAGAACCTCGCCGACGTCGTCGACGTCGCCTCCCTCAATGGCCGCAATGGGATGCGCATTCTGTCGGACGTGGAACACGTGGCAGGTGGAGGCGATTTCAACGGTGACGGCATCGACGACCTGGTGCTCGGCGGCGGCGACGGACACGTTCGCGTCGTCTTCGGTGCGGCGGGCAGCAGGAAACTCGTGACGCTAGACGAACCGGACGAGAGCCTCGGTCTGATCGTCGAACATCGCTGGTCCAGCGACAGCTTTGCGTTCGTCGTCGAGGGCTTCGGCCAGACGGTCGCGATGCTGGGCGATGTCAATGGCGACGGCGTCGACTACATCGTCATCGTTGCCCGTGGCCAGATCTACCGAT
>CALRZT010000050.1:0-19157 GCA_943372725.1 Pseudoxanthobacter soli DSM 19599 | reverse complement strand
CTCGGCTCGCACGCGTGAGCCGAGCGGCTCCGACGGCCGCCAGATGGCGGAAGACGATGACCGGCAAGAACGACGTCGTCCTCGAGATCACGCCCCAGGTGCTGCTGAAGGCCTATGCCTGCGGCATCTTCCCGATGGCGGAATCGGCCGACGATCCGGGGCTCTACTGGATCGAGCCGGACCGCCGCGGCATCATTCCGCTCGACCGCTTCCACATCCCGCATCGGCTGGCGCGGACCGTGCGCTCCGACCGCTTCGAGGTCCGCGTCGATCACGACTTCGCCGCCGTCATGGACGGCTGCGCGGCACCCGTGCCGGGGCGGCGGAAGACCTGGATCAACACCCGCATCCGCCGCCTCTACGGCGACCTGCACGCCATCGGTCACGGCCACTCGATCGAGGCGTGGCGGGACGGCCGTCTCGTCGGCGGCCTCTACGGCGTGCGTCTCGGCAAGGCGTTCTTTGGCGAGAGCATGTTCAGCCGCGAGCGCGACGCCTCCAAGGTGGCGCTGGTGCATCTTGTGGCACGCCTCGTCGCCGGCGGCTTCACACTGCTCGACACCCAGTTCGTCACCGACCACCTCGCCCGCTTCGGCGCGATCGAGATCGGGCGGCGCGACTATCAGCGGCAGTTGGACGGGGCTCTCGACGGCTTCGGCGACTTCACACGCGCGCCGCTCGCCCTGAGCGGCGCCGACGCGATCTCAATCCTCGGGAGCGTCTGAATCCGGGCCCGACGCACCGGCCACCGGCGCGTCGGTGCTCGGCGGGATGATCAAGGGCTTCGGCAGCGGCAGCGGGAACCAGCCGGGCGGCCGCTCGATCAGTTCCACCTCGTCTTCCGTGAAGCGCGACATGTCGAAGCCTTCCGGCGGCGCCACGTCGGACGAGGCGCGGCAGTCGGTCAGCCAGACGTCGTAGATCGCGTGGTCGACGGCGTTGAGCCCGGGGCTCGCGGCAAACATCCAGCCGGTGAAGATGCGCTGGATGCGGTTGTCGAGGGTGATCTCGTCGACCTCGATGAAGCCATCCGTCTGCGGCGTCTCCGAGGACGGGCGCGAGTAGCAGACCCGCGGCGTCACCCTGAGGGCGCCGAACTGCACCGTCTCGTCGATGTAGACGTCGAAGGCGATGATGCGACCGGTAATCTTGTCGAGACCGGCGAACACCGCGACCGCGTTCGAGAGCTTGGTGTCGCGCGGCGGCGCCGGCGTGGCGACCTCCGGCTCGGGCGGAATCTCGACCACTTGTGCCGCCGCCGGGCTCAGGGCTCCCGCGGCCGCCAAGAGAACACCGGCGAACCGCCCTGCCGCGCTGAGACTTGCCATCGAAACCCGTCGGTGGAACGCCGGGGCGGCCGGTCTGGCCTCCCCTCGGCGCCGCTTTAGCACTGCGATCCGGCGGAGAAAAGGCGCATCGGCGGACGCGCCCTGATTCCCGCCCCCTCCTGCCCGGCGCCGCTCACGCGAGCCGGTCGAGCGCCTCGACCACCTTGGCCCGGCGCTGCATGGCCTCTTCGCGCTTCTCCCGCTCGCCCTCGACCACTTCCTCAGGGGCGCGCGCGATGAAGTCGGGCTTCGAGAGCTTCGCATCGATGCGCGCGACGTCGGCGTCGATCTTGGCGAGTTCCTTCTCGAGCCGCGTCCGCTCGGCCGCGAGGTCGATGATGCCGGCGAGCGGCAGGCAGGCGACGGTCGCGCCGATGACGATCTGCGCCGACTGCGGCGGCGCCGCCTCCGCCAGCTCGATCGCGTCGATGCGCGCCAGGCGCTTGATCTCCGCGTCGTTCGCCGACAGCCGCCGACGCGTTTCGGCGTCGGCCCCGACGACGACCAGCGGCACCATCGCGCCGCCCGGCACGTTGGTCTCGACGCGCACGGAGCGGATGGCGCTGATCAGGTCGATCAGCCAGTTCACCTCGGCGGCCGCCGCGTCGTCACCGGCGTTGACGGCGGGCCACGGCGCGTGGGCGAGGAGGGCGTGGGCCCGTGCCGGCCCGGCCTCGCCGGTGCGCATCCACAGCTCCTCGGTGACGAAGGGCATGAACGGGTGCAGCACCGCGAAGATCTGGTCGAGCGCCCAGGCCGTGACCGCCCGGATCTCGTCCTTCTCGGCCCCGTCGGCGCCGAGCAGCGTCGGCTTGGCGAGCTCGACGAACCAGTCGCAGAAGGTGTTCCATGTGAAGCGGTAGACGGCACCGGCGGCGTCGTTGAACCGGAACGCCTCGAGCGCCGCCGTCACCTCGGCCGTCGCCTTGCCGGTCTCGGCGACGATCCAGCGCGCCAGCGTCGTCTTCGCCGTCGACGGATCGAAGCCGTCGACGCGCACGCAGCCGTTCATCTCGGCGAAGCGGGCGGCGTTCCAGAGCTTCGTGGCGAACGACCGGTAGCCGGAGACGCGCGCCGTCGACAGCTTGATGTCGCGCCCCTGCGCCGCCATCGCGGCCAGCGTGAAGCGCAGTGCATCGGCGCCGTACTCGGACGCGAGGTCGAGCGGATCGATGACGTTGCCCTTCGACTTCGACATCTTCGCCCCCTTCTCGTCGCGGACGAGGGCGTGGATGTAGACGGTGTCGAACGGCACCTCCTTCATGAAGTGCAGGCCCGCCATCATCATGCGGGCGACCCAGAAGAAGATGATGTCGAAGCCGGTGACGAGCACCGACGTCGGGTAGTAGCGGGCGAGCTCCGGCGTCTCGTCGGGCCAACCGAGCGTCGAGAACGGCCAGAGCGCCGAGGAGAACCAGGTATCGAGCACGTCCTCGTCGCGCGTCAGCGGCGTCGGCGCGCCGAACTTCTTCTCCGCCTGAGCGAGCGCCTCGGCCTCGCTGCGAGCGACGAAGCAGCTGCCATCGGGTGCGTACCACGCCGGAATCTGGTGGCCCCACCAGAGCTGGCGCGAGACGCACCACGGCTGGATGTTCTCCATCCACTCGAAGTAGGTCTTCTCCCACGTCTTCGGGACGAACACCGTCCGGTCGGTGCGCACCGCCTCGATCGCCGGTTTCGCCACCGTCTTCGCGTCGACGTACCACTGGTCGGTCAGGAACGGCTCGATGACGACGTTCGAGCGGTCGCCGTGCGGCACGGCGTGGGTGTGGTCCTCGATCGTCGCCAGGAGGCCGCGCGCCTCCATCATCTCGACGATCGCCGCGCGGGCCTTGAAGCGGTCGATGCCGTGCAGGGCGAGCGCCTCGGTGAGGTCGCTCGAGACCGGCAGACCGGCGAGGAAGGCCTCATTGCCGTCGAGCGCCATCCGCGCCTCGGCGTCGAGGACGGCGATCAGCGGCAGGGCGTGCCGGCGGCCGACCTCGAAGTCGTTGAAGTCGTGGGCCGGCGTGATCTTCACCGCGCCGGTGCCCTTCTCGGGATCGGAATACTCGTCGGCGACGATCGGGATGCGGCGGCCGACCAGCGGCAGCACGACGTGCGCCCGGCCCTCGACCAGCGCCCGATAGCGCTCGTCCTCTGGGTGAACGGCGACGGCCGTGTCGCCCAGCATCGTCTCCGGCCGCGTCGTCGCGACGACAACGAAGCTCGACGGATCGTCGGCCGAGAACGTCCGCCCCTCGATCGGGTAGCGGAAGTGCCAGAGCTTGCCCTTCACCTCGACCGGAACGACCTCGAGGTCGGAGATCGCCGTCTGGAACTTCGGGTCCCAGTTGACGAGGCGCTTGTCGCGGTAGATCAGCCCCTGCTCGTAGAGGGTGACGAAGACCTCGAGGACGGCCTTCGACAGGCCCTCGTCCATGGTGAAGCGCTCGCGGCTCCAGTCGCAGGAGGCGCCGAGGCGCTTCAGCTGGTTCTGGATCGACCCGCCTGACTGTTCTTTCCACGCCCAGACGCGACGAACGAACGCCTCGCGCCCGAGGCCGCGGCGCGTCTCGCCGCTCTGGGCGAGCTGGCGCTCGACGACCATCTGCGTGGCGATGCCGGCATGGTCCATGCCCGGCTGCCACAGCACGTCGCGGCCGCGCATGCGCTCGAACCGGCAGAGCACGTCCTGCAGCGTGTTGTTGAGCGCATGGCCCATGTGCAGAGAGCCGGTGACGTTCGGCGGCGGGATGACGATCGTGAACGGCTTCGCGCCCGGCTTCGCGCCGGCACCGGCGGCGAAGGCGTTGTTGTCGTCCCAAAGCGCGGAAATGCGCGGCTCGATCGCGGCCGCGTCGTAGGTCTTGTCCAGCATCTCGAATTCTTGATCTAGCGTGCGGTCAGGCCGTGCAAGTGCCCGCAACGGATGGCGCGAGTCAACCGCCGCAGCCGCGCCGCCGGCCGCCACGGAAGGGTATGCCCGGCAACGACGCGGAACGGCGGAAACGGCTGAACGAGGGGCCGCTCAGCGCTCGCCGCGCGAGATCCGGTCGATCTCCTGCTTCACCATCCGCTCGACCATGCGCGGGAGGTTCTGGTCGAGCCAGGTGCGCAGCATCGGCCGCAGCAGGTCGCGGACGAGATCCTCGAGGGTGCGCGGGTTCTGCGCCAGGATCGTGCGCGACAGCGTCTCGAATGAGGCGCCGACAGAGCCGTTCGCCGTGTCCGACAGAAGCTTGTCTTCCTCACGGGCATCGGCGGCCGCGTGGCGGGGAGCCGCGGCCGCTTCGCCGCGCGGGGCCGTTTCCGGGCGAACCGCCGATACCGTCGCGCGCTGCTGTTCAGACATCCTCGTCTCCACCTTCTGCTCCGCCGCGATGAGAGCGATATCCTCGGGTCCCGTCGAGAGTCCGTCGACGAAGCGCCGGCCGACGCGCCGCTCGAGCGTCTCCGGCTCGGCCGGAGCGGCGACGGCGGCGACCGAGGCACGGACCGTCTCGCCGAGCACGGCGGCGACCTGGGCTGCCATCCAGTCGTCCGATGCACCACCGTCGAATCCGTCGGCTTCGGAAGCGGCAGTGTCGGCTGCGCCAGCGGCCCGCCCGGGAAGTATCGACGCGGGCGCGGCGACGGGCCGTGCCGGCGACGCCCCCGAGGCGTTTCCGTCCGCGATCATACGGTGAATTGACGCCAGGATTTCGTCCATCGTCTGGTCACGCATCGCGCTCGCAGCCGGCATGGTCCCCCCTCCGCGCAAAAATCGGCGTCGTCGCCGCGCTCCCGAATCACCCGTTCCGACACGATCGTACCGGTGTGGTGCTTCGTCGGGAATTCGACACGACGGACCGATCGCGGCCGTCGACGCGGCGGCGATCGGTCGACGGTGAGTGAAGGTGAAAGGTCAGCGGCCGTCGGGGGTCCGCAGGCCGTACCACTCGTCGCGCACGGCCTCGTAGTGCTGGCGCGGCTTGTAGATCGGCACCGGCAGCTTGAGAGCCTCAGCATTGAGCCGGCCGACCGCCTGGATGAGGGCGTAGAGGGCCACCACCTTGTTGCGCTCGGCCTGGACCAGCGTCGTCTGGGCGTCGATCAGCAGGCTCTGCTGCTGCAGGACGTCGAGGGTGGTCGCCTGACCGACGCGCTGTTCCTCGACGACGCCGTTGACGGCGAGCTGGTTGGCGACGACGGCGGTGCGCGCCGAGTTGATCGCCGCCTCGGCGGCATCGAGCTGGTACCAGGCGGAGACGGTCTGCGAGCGCACGTTGTCGCGGTTGAGGTCGACCTGGACACGCGCGCCGCCGAGGTCTTCCTTGGCCTGACGGACCTGCGAGGAGACGAGGCCGCCCTGATAGATCGGCACCGTCATGTTGAGCTGGACGGAGGCGGTGTCGGTGTAGCGCGGCTGCCCGACCGACTGGCCGCCATAGGTGTAGTCCCGGTTCAGGCCGGCCTGCAGGTCGATCTGCGGCAGCGTCTGGCCCTCCAGCGACTTCACGTTGAAGATCGCCACGTCGACGTTGTGGACGCTCGCCAGCACCGCAGGGTGCTCCTTCTGGGCGAGCGTCAGGGCCGCATCGAGCGCCTTCGGCCGGACCTTGTCGCCGACGGGCTGCAGGATCAGCTTCTTCGCCTCCAGCCCGGTGATGGCCCGGAACTGGGCGCGCGCGGTCTGCACGTCGGCGCGGGCCGAGGCGAGGTCGGCTTCCGCCTGTGCCTCGCTCGCCTGTGCCTGGGCGACGTCCGTCTGGGTGCCTTCGCCCACCTGGAAGCGGTCCTGCGAGGCCTTCACCTGTTCGGACAGGAACTTCAGGTTGGCTTCCTGCAGCCTCACCAGCGCGAGGTTCTGGATGACGTCGACGAAGGCGGTCACCGCGTCGAGCATGATGCCCTGCTCGGAATCGCGCAGGACCTCGCGCTCGGCAAGAACGGACGACTCGGCCGACTTCACGGAGTTCTGGGTCTGGAAGCCACGGAAGATCGGCTGCACCAGGTTGATGCCGATCGACACCGGATAGGTGCCGTTGCCGGCCTTGCTCTGCGGCCGGGTCTTGGAGGTGACGAGCCGGCTGTTTGTGCCGACGGCACCGGCCGACATCGTGCCGTTGATCTGCGGCCGATAGTTCGACAGCGCCTGCGGAACACCCTCGTCGACCGCCCTGAGCTGGGCCCGGGCGGCATTCAGCGTCGGGTTGTTCATGTAGGCGGCGGAGAGCGCATCGGTGAGGGTCTGCGCGGACGCGCCGACGGGCGCGATCGTCAAGAGAAGCGTCGCGGCGAGCAGAGCACCACCCGCTCGGCGACCACGCTTCGGATCTGTCGGACGAACGGCTTCGAGAACCACAGCCAACTCCTCGATTCTCCGCTCCGGACGGCGATCGGCGCAGGGGCGGCCGTGCGGCGTCCGGGCCGTTTACGCGGCCTTAACCTATAGGCTGGTTCAGGCCTCGGACAAAGCCGCGGAGTGGCTCTCCGCGACGCCGGATGGCGACCTGCGGCGCGAATGCAACAGGGTGGGCGCGGGACGGCGCGGGGATCAGAAGACGAAGGCGGGCGCGGGCGCGAAACCGGGCAGCGGCTTGGCGGCGGCGTTGAAGGCGAAGCGCCCGCCCGCCGCCGTCCCCGACCTGACGTAGAGGCGGGCCGTCGCGGCGCCGCCGAGCCCTTCCACGACGGCGAGCCTCCCACCGTCCCGCAGCTGGTCGGCGAGACCGGCGGCGCTGGTCTCCGTAGCGCCGGCGACGACGATCGCGTCATAGGGCGCCTCCGCCGGCCACCCCTTCTCGAGCGGCCCGACGACGACGGCGGCGCTGTCCACCTGCAGGCGCGCCAGCCGGTCGGCAGCAGCCCTCGCGAGATCGGCATCGCACTCGAGCATGACGACGGAGCCGGCGAGCCGTGCGAGGACGGCGGCCTCATAGCCGCTCGCGCCGCCGATCAGCAGCACGACGTCGTCGCGGCCGATCTCCGCCAGTTGCACCAGCTTTCCGAATGTCGCCGGGCGCATCAGGAAGCGGCGTCCGTCGCTCGATTCGACCGGCAGGTCGTCGTCGATGTAGGCAAGCGCCGCCCGCGAGGCGGGCACGAACGATTCGCGCGGCACCGCGCCCATCGCCTTCAGCAGCTCGTGATCGGTGACGTCGTTGGTGCGCAACTGGCAGTCGACCATCTTGCGCCGCGCGTCCGCATAGTCGGCCATGCTCTCGTCCCCGCTGCCGGTCGTGCCCGATGTTCTGCCCAAGCCCGACCGACCGAATATCGGCCACCGCTGCAGCGCGCAAGCGGCGACGTCGCCGCGGTGGGGGTGCTTGCTTTGTTCCGTTCGTCGCTTACCTTTACAAACCGCTGACCGGCCCTGCTGAGGGCGATCCGCCTCCCACTCGTCGACAGGACCGCTCCGCATGGCCGATCCGCACGGCTCGTCCGCCGCCGCCACCGCTGGCAAGCGCATCTCCATCCGGGGCGCCCGCGAGCACAATCTGAAGAACGTCGATCTCGACGTGCCGCGCGACGCGCTCGTCGTGTTCACCGGCCTGTCGGGCTCCGGCAAGTCGTCGCTCGCCTTCGACACCATCTACGCCGAGGGCCAGCGCCGCTACGTCGAGAGCCTCTCGGCTTATGCGCGCCAGTTCCTCGAGATGATGCAGAAGCCCGACGTCGACCAGATCGAGGGCCTGTCGCCAGCGATCTCGATCGAGCAGAAGACCACCTCGCGCAATCCGCGCTCGACCGTCGGCACCGTCACCGAGATCTACGACTACATGCGCCTCCTGTGGGCGCGCGTCGGCGTGCCCCATTCGCCCGCGACCGGCCTGCCGATCGAGAGCCAGACCGTCTCGCAGATGGTCGACAAGGTGCTGGCGCTGCCGGAAGGCACGCGGCTTTATCTGCTCGCGCCGATCGTCCGCGGCCGCAAGGGCGAGTACCGCAAGGAACTCGCGGACCTGCAGAAGAAGGGCTTCCAGCGCGTCAAGGTCGACGGCGCCTACCACGAGATCGACGAGGCCCCCGCCCTCGACAAGAAGCTCAAGCACGACATCGACGTGGTGGTGGACCGCCTTGTGGTCCGCCCCGACATCGCCGGCCGCCTGGCCGACAGCCTGGAGACGGCGCTCCGGCTCGCCGACGGCATCGCGGTGGCCGAGATGGCCGACGTCAAGGGCGCCGACGGCGAGCCGCAGCGCATCCTGTTCTCCGAGAAGTTCGCCTGCCCGGTCTCCGGCTTCACCATCGCCGAGATCGAGCCGCGACTGTTCTCCTTCAACAGCCCGCACGGTGCCTGCCCGAAGTGCGACGGCCTCGGCACGACGCTGGAGTTCGAGCCGGACCTCGTCGTCCCCGACGCCTCGCTGTCGCTGTCGGACGGCGCGGTGCTGCCGTGGGCGCGCACCGGCAACACCTCGCCCTACTACGCCCAGGCACTGCAGGCGATCTGCCGGCACTTCAAGGCGTCGATGTCGACGCCGTGGCGCGACCTGCCGGAGACTGTGCGCGACGCCATCCTCTATGGCTCGAAGGGCCAGCCGATCACCTTCGTCTATGACGACGGGCTGAAGGCCTACGAGACGCGCAAGCCGTTCGAGGGCGTCATCGGCAACATCCAGCGCCGCTGGCACGAGACCGAATCGCAGTGGGTGCGCGAGGAGCTGTCGCGCTACCAGTCCGACCATCCCTGCGAGGCCTGCAAGGGCTTCCGTCTGAAGCCCGAATCGCTCGCGGTGAAGGTCGCCGGCCACCACATCGGCGAGGCCGGCGTGCTGTCGATCCGCGCCGCCCGCGAGTGGTTCGACGCGCTGCCCGACCGGCTCAGCCCGAAGCAGATGGAGATCGCCGGGCGCATCCTGAAGGAGATCCGCGAGCGCCTCGTCTTCCTGGTCGACGTCGGCCTCGACTACCTGACGCTCGGCCGCGGCTCCGGCACGCTGTCGGGCGGCGAGAGCCAGCGTATCCGCCTCGCCTCGCAGATCGGCTCCGGCCTCACGGGCGTCCTCTATGTGCTGGACGAGCCGTCGATCGGTCTGCACCAGCGCGACAACGCCCGCCTCATCGAGACGCTGAAGCGCCTGCGCGACCTCGGCAACACGGTGATCGTCGTCGAGCACGACGAGGACGCCATCCTCGCCGCCGACTATGTCGTCGACGTCGGCCCCGGTGCCGGCGTCCACGGCGGCCGCATCGTCTCCGCCGGCACGCCGGCCGAGGTGATGGCCGATCCCGCCTCGCTCACCGGCCGCTATCTCACCGGCGAGCTCGACGTTCCGGTTCCCGCGAAGCGGCGCGCGCTGAAGAAGGGCCGGTCGCTGCGCGTCTTCGGAGCGCGTGGAAACAATCTGAAGAGGGTCGACGCGGAGATCCCCCTCGGGACCTTCACGTGCGTGACCGGCGTCTCCGGTGGCGGCAAGTCGACCCTCCTGATCGACACCGTCTTCCGCGCCGCCGCCCGGCGCCTCAACGGCGCCCGCGAGGCCCCTGCCCCTCACGATCGCATCGAGGGCTTCGAGTATCTCGACAAGGTCATCGACATCGACCAGTCGCCGATCGGCCGTACGCCGCGCTCCAATCCGGCCACCTACACCGGCGCCTTCACGCCGATCCGGGACTGGTTCTCCGGCCTGCCGGAGGCAAAGGCGCGCGGCTACGAGCCGGGTCGCTTCTCCTTCAACGTCAAGGGTGGGCGCTGCGAGGCGTGCCAGGGCGACGGCGTCATCAAGATCGAGATGCACTTCCTGCCGGACGTCTACGTCACCTGCGACGTCTGCAAGGGCCGCCGCTACAACCGCGAGACCCTCGACGTCGCCTTCAAGGGCAAGTCGATCGCCGACGTGCTCGACATGACGGTCGACGAGGGGGTCGAGTTCTTCGCCGCGGTGCCGGCGGTGCGCGACAAGCTCGAGACGCTGAAGCGCGTCGGGCTCGGCTACATCAAGGTCGGCCAGCAGGCGACGACGCTGTCGGGCGGCGAGGCGCAGCGCGTCAAGCTCGCCAAGGAGCTGTCGAAGCGCGCCACCGGCCGGACGCTCTATATCCTCGACGAGCCCACGACCGGCCTGCACTTCCACGACGTCGCCAAGCTGCTCGAGGTGCTGCACGAGCTCGTCGACCAGGGCAACACCGTGATCGTCATCGAGCACAATCTCGAGGTCATCAAGACCGCGGACTGGGTGGTCGATCTCGGTCCAGAGGGCGGCGACGGTGGCGGCGAGATCGTCGCCGTGGGGCGGCCGGAGGATATTGTCCGGGCGCCGCGCAGCCACACCGGCCGCTATCTCGCCGAGCTGCTCACACGACGGCCCCGGCGGGGCGCCGTCGCCGCGGAGTAGAGCCCGTTTCTTTTGCACTGCACCATGAAAACGGCGGGACCGGACGCGGGTCCGCCGTTCATTGTTTCTTAGGGATTTGCTGGCGTTCGCGGCCCTGAGCCGACTGCCGCGGGAAGCAGCGACGGCGCGCTCTGCCGCCTGATTGAGCAGGTTGCTGCTGCTTTGCACAATCGGCAGGTCAGCCATGCACGGCGGGCTCTGCCTGAATCGAAAGCAGTCGCCTATCTACGCGTCATGCCGAACGCAGCGCGGCGCCCCGGTCGTAAAACCGGCCGGCGGGTGCCCTGCAAAACCGGCGACGGACGCAAACCCTCTGGTGTTGAAATGATCGACTCTCTCGTGAAAAGCTATCGCTCCTGGCGGAAGTATCGCTCCACTTATGAGGAGCTGATGAAGCTCTCCAGCCGTGAGCTCGACGACCTGGGCATCACCCGGGCCGAGATCCCGAACATTGCGCGCCGCGTCGCGCTCTGAACGGATCGACTGACGAAGACTAGAATCCACGGGCCGCCGCGATCCCCTCCCCCGCAGCGGCCCTGGCTCGGCCGGAACGGTTCCCCCTCCCCTCGTTCCGGATCCGAAAGTGACGCCCGCCGGGATCCCCTCCCCCTCGGCGGGCGTCCGCTTTTTCAGGCTGTCGCGAGCCTGACTCGTGTCGACGAGCGCAACCGCCCGACACGCCGGCCGTATCGGCCAACTGCCACAGGCACGTCGCCCGAACCGCGCCCCCCGGCGGCACGCAATCAGGCTGTCTTGCCGAATAGCTCCCGCCCGATCAGCATCCGCCGGATCTCGCTCGTCCCCGCGCCGATCTCGTAGAGCTTGGCGTCGCGCAGGAAGCGGCCGGTCGGGTAGTCATTGATGTAGCCGTTGCCGCCGAGGCACTGGATCGCGTCGAGCGCCACCTGCGTCGCCTTCTCGGCCGCGTAGAGGATGGCGCCGGCGGCGTCCTCGCGGGTCGTCCGGCCGCGGTCGCAGGCCTTCGCCACGGCATAGACGTAGGACCGGCAGGCGTTCAGCGTCACGTACATGTCGGCGAGCTTGCCCTGCATCAGTTGGAACGTGCCGATCGGCTGGCCGAACTGCTTGCGCTCGTGGACGTAGGGCAGCACCACGTCGAGGCAGGCCTGCATGATGCCGAGCGGGCCGGCGGCCAGCACCGCCCGCTCGTAGTCGAGCCCGGACATCAGCACCCTGACCCCGCCGTCAAGGCTGCCGAGCACGTTCTCCTCCGGCACCTCGCAATCCTCGAACACGAGTTCGCAAGTGTCGGACCCCCGCATGCCGAGCTTGTCGAGCTTCTGCGCCGTCGTGAAGCCGGCCATGCCCTTCTCGATCAGGAAGGCGGTGATGCCGCGCGGGCCGGCGTCCGGATTGGTCTTGGCGTAGACGACCAGCGTCTCGGCGATTGGGCCGTTGGTGATCCACATCTTCGAACCGTTGAGCACGTAGCGGTCGCCGCGGCGGTCGGCGCGCGTGCGCATCGACACGACGTCCGAGCCGGCGCCGGGCTCCGACATCGCCAGCGCGCCGACGTGCTCGCCGGAGATCAGTTTCGGCAGGTAGCGGCGCTTCTGCTCGGCCGTGCCGTTGCGGCGGATCTGGTTGATGCAGAGGTTCGAGTGCGCGCCATAGGACAGCCCGACCGAGGCCGAGGCGCGGCTCACCTCCTCCATGGCGATGCAGTGCTCGAGATAGCCGAGCCCGGAGCCGCCGTGCTCCTCCTCCACGGTGATGCCGTGCAGGCCGAGCGCGCCCATCTCCGGCCACAGGTGGCGGGGGAAGGTGTTGCTGCGATCGACCTCGTCGGCGATCGGGGCGATGCGGTCGGACGCGAAGCTGCGCACCGTCTCGCGCAGCATGTCGGCGGTCTCGCCGAGGGCGAAGTCGAAGCCTGGCAGGTCGTTGCGCATCGCTCGTCCTCCTCGTCCGGGCAGCCCGCCGCCGCCACGGTCTCAATCCTGAAAGCCGTCGACACTCATCATCGTCAGCAGCGCCGTCGCCACGTCGGTGATGCGGTCGCCGTCGACGACTTCGACATCGGCGCGACACACCGTCAGCGTCCGGCCTGGCCGGATGACGTGCCCGTGCGCCACCAGGCGCTCGCCGCGCGCCGGCGCGATGAAGTTGAGCTTGAATTCCACCGACAGCACGCCGACGTCCGGGCGCATCATCGACAGCGCCGCATAGCCGGCGGCGGTGTCGGCGAGCGTCGCGATCAGACCGCCATGGAAGAAGCCGTGCTGTTGCGTCAGACCCTCGGTGTGGCGGGCCGACAGCGTCACGTGCCCGGGCGAAAGCGCGTCGAGCGTGGCGCCGCAGAGCGTCAGGAAGCCCTGTCGGGCGAGGCTGTCGCGGACGCGCTGCTCGTAGCCGGGGTCGCGCGCCACGAAGGCCCTTGACTCGCCGGCAGCCGGTCTCGCGTCCTCCTTCCGGCTCATCCTTTCCCGTCCTCCCCCGCAGGCGTCCGGGCGGCTCCGCTTTCGGCCGTGTAGCCGCACACGGCAAGCGCTGCGCGCATGTGATCAGGTACCGGCGCCGTCACCGCGAGTTCGGCGCGGGCACCGAGGGGCGGCAGACGGATCGTCCGGGCGAGCAGTTGCAGGCGGGCGCCGTTCGCCGGCGCCCGACCGTAGATCGGGTCGCCGAGAATGGGGAACCCCGCGTGGGCCGTGTGCACCCGCAACTGGTGCGTCCGGCCGGTCACCGGCACCAGTTCGAGCCACGCCACGCCCGGGCCGCGCCCGAGCACGCGCCAGCGGGTGGTCGACGGCTGTCCACCGGCAGCGACCATCATGAACCAGCCGCGGTGCTCGTCGCGCTTGGCGAGCGGCGCGTCGATGGTCCCGGCCTCCTCGGCTGGACCGCCACGGACCACCGCCCAGTAGGTCTTGGCGATGGTCCCCGTGGCGAACTGACGGCCAAGCGTCGCCAGTGCCCGACGGCTGCGACCGAGCACGAGGCAGCCCGCGGTGTCCTTGTCGAGGCGATGGGCGAGCCCCGGCCGCTCGGGCAGTCCGAAGCGGAGAGCGTCGAAGCCGTCCTCAAGCACCGGACCGCCCTTCGGGCCCTTGTGCACCGCCACGCCGGCCGGCTTGTCCAGCACCAGAACGTCGTCGTCGCGGTGGAGCACCCGATCCGCGAGACCGAGATCGTCCGGGGGCGGGGTCCTGGTCACTGGTCGGGGCGCGGGGTGCGGCATCTGGACTGTGTGGCGCCACCGGCGGCGCGACGCAAGCTCTACGGGGCGCAGGCGTTCGGCACGACGACGACCGCCTCCCGCGCGGGAGGCGCAATTGCCGGCGACCGGGCCGCTCGCGACGACGCGGCCAGCCGTCCGCCGCCCTCTGCCGGCCGGCAGACCGATTCGCGCCCCCGGCCGAAGGACCTTCCAAAGCTGGTCCGGAACTGGGGACGACGCGCCAAAGTGCCGTTTCGCTTGATCAATTCCGATTGCAATTCCGTTGCATTCGGTGAGCGGGCCGCAATTCTCCGCGAAAACGCCCCCGGCGCGCGAGAAAGCCGGAAAAACAATGCACGGACGGCGCCCACCTCTGCTTGCGACGGACCCCGGGGACCCCGTGCGGGCGGGCTCCAACCCCTCGATTCCGGCGCCTTCGTGGCGCTTGGCCTGACGAATATTTCTTATTTGAATCATCGGCTTATGAAGCAAACGTGCGATCCGGTGTCGGGCTTGGCTCGTTCCTTGCGCGGCCCCCATCGATACAGTATGAGCAGCTTCCAGGGCTGGAGTGGATCCTCGACGACCCGTACCGACTCGGGAACGACCGACGCCTTCGCGCAGTCGCCGGTTGGTCGCTGCAAGACTTCAAGTGGTGCCAGTACCGCCGACCGGACGAGAGACGATGCGTTACGACGGACCCGATGGCTGAAACCTTCGACGATATCGCAATCCTCGGCTACGCCTGCCGCCTCCCGTCATCGGCAAACGCCTCCGCTTTTTGGGAGGTTCTCGCCGAGGGTCGCTGCGTCGTATCCGAAGTTTCCGCCGACCGGTGGGCGCGCGAGCGCTTCGGCCACCCGGATCGCAGCGCCCCCGGCAAGACCTACACCTGGGCCGCCGGCCAGATCGATGATGTCTGGGGCTTCGACCCTGGCTTCTTCGGGATCTCGCCGCGCGAGGCCGTGCAGATCGACCCGCAGCAGCGCCTGCTCCTGCAGGTGACGTGGGAGGCGCTCGAACACGCCGGCCTGCCGCCGAGCAAGCTCGCCGGCAGCCGCACCGGCGTCTATGTCGGCGCATCCTCGCTCGATTACGGCAACCAGTTCCTGTTCGATCCGGCGGCCGCCGACGTCCAGCTGATGACCGGCAACACGCTGTCGATCGTCTCGAACCGCATCTCCTACGTCCTCGACCTTCGCGGGCCGAGCTTCACCGTCGACACCGCCTGCTCCTCCTCGCTGGTCGCCCTGCACGAGGCGCTCGAGGCGATCCGCACCGGGCGCATCGACACCGCCGTCGTCGGCGGCGTGAACCTGCTCCTCAGCCCCCTGCCCTTCGTCGGCTTCTCGCGAGCCTCGATGCTCTCGCCGACCGGCCTCTGCCGCGCCTTCGACGCCGACGGCGACGGCTACGTCCGCTCCGAGGGCGCCGCCGTGCTCGTGCTGCGCTCGGCGAACGCGGCGCGGGCGAACGGCGACGCCGTCCGCGGCCTCATCTGCGCCTCCGGCATCAACGCCGATGGCCGCACTGTCGGCCTGTCCCTGCCGTCGAGCGAGTCCCAGGCGGCCCTGCTCGAGGAAGTCTACAGCCGCTTCGAGATCGCGCCGGATTCCGTCGCCTTCATCGAGGCGCACGGCACCGGCACGCGCGTCGGCGATCCGGCCGAGGCAATGGCGCTCGGCGAGATCATCGGCAAGCGCCGCAAGACGCCGCTGCTGCTCGGCTCCGTGAAGACGAACGTCGGCCATCTCGAGCCGGCCTCGGGCCTCGTCGGGCTCCTGAAGGCGCAGCTCGCCCTCGAGAACGACCTGCTGCCGCCGTCGCTGCACTTCAGCACGCCGAACCCCGACATTCCCTTCGCCGCCCTCAATCTCGAGGTGGTGACGCACGCCCGTCCGCTGCCGCGTGGGACCGCGCCGCGCTATGCTGGCGTCAACTCCTTCGGCTTCGGCGGCGCCAACGCCCACGTCGTGCTGCGCGACGCCGACCCCGTCGCCGCCGGCCGCTCGCCGGTGGCCGACGCCGCCGCCCCGCTCGTCGTCTCGGCGCAGACGCGCGAGGCGCTGTCCGAACTCGCCCGGCGCTACCGCGACCGCATCGAGGCGAGCGACGAGACGCAGACGGCCCGCATCGTCAACGCCGCCGCCTATGCCCGCGACCGCCTCGAGCATCGCGCCGTCTTCCTCGGCCGCACCAGGGCCGAGCGCCTCGCCGCCATCGACGGCTACCTCGCCGGAACGTCCCATCCGGCCGTCGCCGACGGCCGCGCCATCGCCCGCGGCTCGCAGGTGGCGTTCCTGTTCTCCGGCAACGGTGCACAGTGGCCCGGCATGGGCCGTTCGGCCTACCAGGCCGACCGCGACTTCCGCCTCGCCTTCGATCGTATCGACCGCGTCTTCATGGGGATCGCCGGCTGGTCGCTGCTGACGGCGCTGTTCTCGCCGGAGCTCGACGCCGAGATCGAGCGCACCGAGATCGCCCAGCCGCTGCTGTTCGCCATCCAGGTGGCACTGGCCGAGGCGCTCGCCCGCCGCGGCGTGACGCCGGCGGCCGTCGCCGGCCACAGTGTCGGCGAGGTCGCCGCGGCCTGTGTCAGCGGGGCCCTGACGCTCGACCAGGGCGTGCGCGTCATCCACGCCCGCTCCACCCACCAGGAAGTCACCCGCCACCTCGGCGGCATGGCGGCGCTGCTGATGCCGGCCGATCAGGCCGCCGCGGCGATCGCCGACCCGCGCTTCGCCGGCATCGAGATCGCCGCGATCAACAGCCCGCGCAGCATCACCATCTCGGGCCCGAGCGAACTCCTCGACGTCTTCGCCAAGCACGCCCGCAAGCAGCGCTGGGCGCTGAAGCGCCTCGACCTCGACTATCCGTTCCACTGCGCCCTGGTCGAGCCGATCCGCGACCCCCTGGTGGGTGCGCTCGCCGGCCTCGCGCCGCGTGCCGGCCGCGTGCCGTTTGTCTCCACCGTCACCGGCGCCGAGACGCCGGGTACGGGCCTCGATGCCGAGTACTGGTGGCAGAACGTCCGCCGCCCGGTCCGCTTCGAGGCCGGCGTGCGCACGCTCGCCGGCATGGGCTACCGCCTGTTCCTCGAGATCGGCCCGCGGCCGGTCCTGACCGGCTACGTCAACGACATCCTGCGCACGATGGACGTCGCGGCCAATGTGCTGAGCTCGCTCGATCGCGGCGACGACAAGCCGGACGTCGTCGGCCTCGTGGCAGCCGCCGTGCTGGCGGCCGGCGGCGGCGTCGACGAGGCGGCGATGTTCGGCCCCCGCGTCGCGCCCTCCTCCGACCTGCCGACCTATCCGTGGCAGAACAAGTCCTACCGCATCGAGACGACGTCGGAGGCGATCGGCGCCATTTCCGGGCGTCCGCACTCGCTGCTCGGCGCGCGCCTGCGCCGCGAATCCGTCGAGTGGTTCAACCACATCGACAGCGCCCTCGTGCCCTGGCTCGCCGACCACAAGGTCGAGGACTCCGTGGTGCTGCCCGCCGCCGGCTTCGCCGAGATGGCGCTCTCCGCCGCCCGGTCCTGGCTCGGCGTGCAGGCCGTCGAACTCGCGGACTTCGACGTCGTCGCCCCGCTCATCGTCGAGGCCGATGCCGCCCGCGAGACGATGGTCCGTATCTCGCCGGACGACCACGTCATCGAGATCGTCAGCCGCAGCCGACTCACCACCGACGACTGGACGATCCACGCCCGCGGCGCGATCACCCGCTCGCCCGGCCTGCCGGACGTGACGGCGCCGGTGCCGGCGGAAGGCGGCCGTCGCGTCACCGCCGATCGCCTCTACAAGCTCACCGAGCGCTTCGGCCTGCGCTACGGGCCGGTGTTCCGCCGCGCCCATGCGGTCGTCATCGAGTCCGACAGCGTCGCCACGGTGGAACTCGCCCCGCCCGATCCGGCGACCGCCAATGCCGGCTTCGCGCTCGATCCGACGCTGCTCGACGCCTGCTTCCATGGCCTGTTCGCCCTCCTCGACGGCCGCGAGGGTCTCGACGGCCGCGACGGCTCCACCGTGCTGCCGGTCCGCTTCGGCTCGCTGCGCATCGCCGCCGCCGGCAAGACGCCGACCTCCGCGCGCCTCGTGGTGACCCGCGCGTCCGTGCGCTCGGTCACGGCGCGCATCGAGCTCTTCGACGCCGCCGGTGGCGTCGTCGCCATCCTCGACGGGGCCCGCTTCCAGCGCGTCAAGCTCACCACCGCCGACCGTCCCGACGATCTCGCCTACCGCGTCCTGCCGAAGCGCCTCGTCTCGCGCGACGGCGTCGATCCGTTCGCGACCGTCTGGCCGGCCGGCCCGGAGACGGCGCTGCGCACGCTCGGGCTGACCACCGACGAGGCTCCGGAACTCGAAGAGGGCGCGCTGCTCGTCGAAGCGGCGGCCCGATCCGCCGCCGTCGAGGCCCTGCGGCCGCTGCTCGACAGCACCCAGCCGGTGACGCTCGACGCGATGGTGCAGTCCGGCCGGCTCGCCGAGGACGCCCGCTCGCTGGCGGCCGGCCTTCTGATCGCCCTCGAGGAATACGGCATCGTCGGCGAGACCGATGAGGGCTGGGCGATCGAGGACGACACGGACCTTCCGGCCGTCTCCCACATCGTCCGCACGCTCATTGCCGAGCATCCCGACCGCATCGCCGAGGCGACGCTCGCGGCCCGGCTGCCGGTGGTGCTGGCCGAGCGCCTCGCCGGCGGCCTCGTCGAGAGCGCCGACGACGTCTTCTCCAGCGGCACGCTCGACCATCTCGCCACCGCCTCGCCGATGGCGCGGCCGCTCGGCGACGCCATCGGTGCGCTCGCCGCGACGATCGCAGCCGCCTGGCCCGAAGGCGCGCCGTTGCGCGTGCTGGCCGCCGGCGCCCACGACGTCGACCTGCTGCGCCGCCTGATCGCCCTTATCGACCCGACCTTCATGTCGGTCACCGTCACCGATCCGAGCGGCAGCGTGCTGGAACGCTCTCGCCTGCGTCTCGGCGACGGCATCGGCGCCCGCTTCGCGCCGATCGCCGACATCGCCACCGAGACCAACGCCTACGACCTCGTGCTGTCGGCCGGCCGCCTCACCCACTTCGCGCCCGAAGGCCTGGCGGCTCTCGCCCGTGCGGCGGCGCCCGGTGGCCGTCTCGTCGCCATCGAGCTGTCGCCGACGATCGTCCTCGACGCGATCTGCGGCGTCGGCGCCGACTGGTGGCGCACGGGGCTGTCCGCCGAACAGGGCATCGGCCGCAACGCCACCGCGGACGAGTGGAAGACGACCCTCGCCCAGGCCGGCTTTGCCGCCGTTACCGCACTGCCGCTCGCCAGCGACCTCACCGACGCCCTCGTGCTCTGCGCCG
>CALRZT010000049.1:0-19497 GCA_943372725.1 Pseudoxanthobacter soli DSM 19599 | reverse complement strand
CCCCGGCTCCGACTTGAAGAAGCCACCGACGAGCAGCGGGAAGCACGACGCCGGCCCGCGGCCGGTGAGCAGCGCCCGGGCGATGGCGAGGGCCGCCCGGTCCGCGCGCAGCAGGCGGTTGAGGCCGCCCGGCCTGAGCGCTGCGTGCTCGACGCGCACCAGCAGATGGTCCTGCAGGTTGCGGCCGACCTCGGGGCTGTCCGCCACGACGGGCACGCCGAGGGCCGCGAGGTCCGCCGCCGGCCCGATGCCCGATGCCAGCAGGATCTGCGGCGAGCCGACGGTGCCGGCCGACAGCACGATCTCGCGGCGTGCGACGATCCGGCCGTCCGTTCCGCCCCTCCGCACGCGCACGGCGGTGGCCCGCCCCTCCGCGATGTCGAGCCCGAGCGTCTGGGCACCGGTGAGGAGCTGGACGCCGCCCTCGGCGACGGCGCGCTGTAGCAGGCCGGCGGTGCTCGCCCGCCGGCCGCCGCGAATGTTGAAGCGGTAGCGCCCGGCGCCGGCCGGCGCTGCGCCGTTGAAGTCGTCGGTGCGGCCCAGGCCGGCCTCCTCGGCGGCCGCGAGGAAGGCGTCGTAGAGCTCCGTCCACCAGCCGGGCTGCTCGATGCCGAGCGCCTTGCCGCCGCCGGACGCCGGCAGCGCCTCGATCGCCTCGAACACCGGCCGGACCTTGTCCCACGACCAGTCGAGCAGCCCGTGCTGGGCCCACAGGTCGTAATCGAGGGGCAGGCCGCGCGCCCACACCATGCCGTTGATGGCGCCGGAGCCGCCGACCACCTTGCCGCGCGGCCAGTTGAGCCGTCGGTCGTCGAGATGGCGCTGCGGCGCCGTCTGGAACGGCCAGGTGTAGCGGCCGGAGCGCAGGAACCATCCGGTCAGGAGCGGCACGGACAACAGCGGATCGCGGCCGGCGCCACCAGCCTCGATGACGGCAACCGACGTTCCCATGGCGGCGAGCTCGGCGGCGATCAGCGAGCCGGCCGAGCCGGCGCCGACCACCACCACGTCGGCTTCGGCGAGGATTGGCAGCGTCATCCGGCGACCGGCCCGCCCTTCGCCATCGCCGCTGCGGCGTCGTCGACGCGGCTGCCGTCGGTGCGGTCGCGCAGATAGAGGTCGACATAGACCTTGCCGGTGCCGCCATGGTCGATGCCGGTGTCGAAGCAGTCGAAGTTCTTGAAGCCCGGGCTGATCGGGTGCAGGCCCTCGGCGGCGCGGTCCTGGATCAGCATCAGCGCCGGCTGCAGCTTGGCGATGATGCCGAGGCAGAGGTTGGCGCTCGATTTCACCGCGTCGAGCCGGCCGCGCAGGTCGAAGACGAAATTCTCGCCGGTGCGGATGTGGTTCGCGCAGTGGAAGGCGGTCGTTACCTCGGCGACCACCTCGAAGCGCTCCACCCAGCGCGGATCGGCGGCGGGACGCGCGCTCATGCCGGCACCTCGGGGCGCGGCAGGATGCGCGCCGTCACCGGCTCGTGGGTGTCGACGCGGCGCATGTGGACGGCGCAGCGCGTCTTCGAGGCGCCCTCGTCCGTGCCCGACAGGGGGCATTCGTGGTAGCGCCAGACGCAGGTGAGCGGGTTCAGGCCCTCCGCCGCGCGGTCGAAGCTCATGTAGAAGATCGACAGGATCGGCGACATCAGGTGGACGCAGAGCGGCGCATCCGACAGCGCCGGCTTCAGCTTGTGGCGCATGTCGAAGACGATCTTCTGGCCCTCCTCGACGCCGCAGCCGCAGCCGCCAGGGGCCGACGTCACGTCGACGACGATCTCGTAGTCGTCGAGCCAGGTGTGGCCGAGCTTGCGGCGCGCCGAGAACAGGTTGCGCGCCTCCGGCGACAGCTTGGCGAACGCCTCGTCACTGAGGCCCAGCGCGCGCTTCAGCTGCGCCTGCATGTCCTCCAGGTGGTCGTCTTCCTGGACATAATAGGGATCGATCATCGGCATCCTCCCGAATGCGGCGCCGGCCTGGGGCCGGCGCGGGTGTCCCTGCGATCCGCCGCGCGGGCGCGACGACCGATCAGACGGCGGTGACGCCGCCGTCGACGACGAGCACGTGTCCGGTGACGAAGGACGACGCCGGCGAGGCGAGGAACAGCGCCGCCCGCGCCACCTCGTCCGCTGTTCCGAAGCGTCGGAGCGGCACGGCGGCGACGAGGGCGGCGGCGCGGGCTGCGTCGGCGCGGGCGACCGCCGTCATCGGCGTCTCGATCGGCCCCGGCGCGACGGCGTTCACCCGCCCGCCGAAGGGGGCGAACTCGATCGCCAGCGTGCGGGCGAGCGCGTTGACACCGCCCTTGGAGGCCGCATAGGCGGTGGCGCGCGGATGGCCGACGAGGCCGATCTGGCTCGAGAAGAACACCAGGCTGCCGCCGCCGGCCGCCTGGAACAGCGGCATCACGGCGCGCGCCACCCGGTAGGGGCCACCGAGATTGATGGCGAGCACGCGCTCCCAATCGGCCTCTTCGGTCTCGGCGAGGCCGCGGTGCTCGAACACGCCGGCCGACAGGATCACCGCGTCGAGGCCGCCCAGCGCCGCGTGGGCGGCGTCGACGGCATAGGTCGTCTGCGCCTCCGATGTCGCGTCGCAGGCGAGCACGGTCGAGACCGGAACGTCCTCCGCCCGCTCGCCGGCGGCGGGAAACACCGTCGCGGCGACCTCGGCACCCGCCGCGACGGCAAGCTCCACCGCGGCCTTGCCGATGCCCGAGCCCGCACCGACGACGAGCAGCCGCAGCCCGGCGAGATCGACCAAGGGCCGCAGTGCGACCGGGTTCGACATCCGGCCGGCGCTCGCCGCGTTGCTGGGCGTGGCATTGCTCATCGCGGCTTGGCTCATCGTGGCCTGGCTCACGCGGCCTTGTGCGCGACGATCATCACCCACGGGAAGCGCCACGCCTTGTTGTCCGGCGACAGCGCCCCGGGCATCTCCTCGAACGGGATCACCTCGACGCCCTCGAAGCCGGCGCGCCGGTGCGCGGCGTCGATGTCCATGGCGTTCAAGGGCGGCATGAACGGCTCGTTGTTGCGCTTGCTGTGGCCGTTGTGGATGAAGCGCCTGAACGGCTCGTCGCCGGTGAGGAAGTCGAGGTGGATCGACAGGCCGCCGGGGGCGAGCAGCCGGTAGGATTCCTCCAGCACCTTCTCGATGTGGCTCGGCGGCATCTCGTGCAGCATCATCGTGCTGGTGACGACGTCGTATTCCCCCGGTTCGAGGCCGGTGTCGGCGGCGTCGGCCTGCCGGAAGACGACGTTGCGCGCCTGTTCCTCGGCGGCACGGCGGGCGGCCAGCCGCAGGCACGGCTCCGACAGCTCGACGCCGACGACGTCCATCTCCGGGTGGTCGACATAAAAGGGCTGCGAGCTGCCGCCGAAGCCGCAGCCGAGATCGGCGACGCGTTTCACCGGTGTCGTGGCTCGCGCCAGCACCTCGGCGGTGAAGCGGTGGTGCAGGCTCGCCGCCCTGTCGAGCAGCGGCGCCGTCGACTTCGCCCCGCGCTCGTAGACGTAGCCGGCGATCTCGTCGCTCCAGACGCCGCCCGGGTGCTGGTGGATGTCGATCGAGACGTAGTACTCGGGCTGCTGGAACTCGGGGTCGAGCTGCAGCAGCCGCTCGGGCACCGAGGCGCCGAGCTCTCGCACCAGCGCCTCGCGGTGCTGGCCGTAGTGGACGGCGAGGCCGTGGCGGCCGGAATACTTCATCCGCTGCAGGTGGCGCTCGTACCAGCCAAAGAAGCGCGTCGTGGTGTCGTCGCCGATCAGCGCCTGCACGTCCGCGGGCGTCTTCGGCGCGGGGCGGCCGGCGGCGACCTCGGCGGCGACGGCCTCCTCGTAGCGCTGGCGCAGCACCGGAAACATCGTGCGCGTCCAGTTGAGCTTGCAGCCGAGCACGAACTCCTGGAACGCCTCGAAGGGCCGATGAACAGGAATCTCGTCGATCATGGGGGTCCTCCAGCGCGGCCGGACTGGGCGGCGCGGGGCCGCCGGCCGGCCGTCGTCGATCAGCCGCGGCGGCGATGGGAGGCATTGTGAAGTTGGACTAAAAATATATCAATAGGCTAATTCTGATCGGGTGCGGGAGAGGTCGATGACGGGCACGGGCGAGGCGGACGGCGAGGGTGTCGCCGCGATCACGGAGCGCCTGGCGGCGGTCCGCGCAGAGCGCGGCTACCTGCTGCCGCACCACGGCCTGCTCGCCGTGGCGGCGCCGGATATGCTCGCCGCCTATGCCGAGACCTACAGGGCGATGACGCTGCGCCGCCGCTCGCTCGACGACTACAGCAAGGAGTTCGTCTGGCTTGCCATCCTCGTCGCCACCGACGAGGCGGAGGCGACGCACCATCTCGCCAAGTTCGCAGCCGCCGGCGGCACGGCCGAGGGCATCGAGGCGGCGGTACGGCTGACCGCGATTGCTCGCGGCAGCGAGGCCTACCGCTTCGTCGACGCCGCCTGGCAGCCGCATCTGCCGGCGTGGAACGGTCGCCGCTCGCAGGCCGACGCGCGCGCCGACGTGGCGCGGGCCTTCTCCGTCGATCCGCACCTCGTCGTCCTCGCCGACGCCGCCACCCGCGTCTGCCTCGGCCAGTGGCGCGAACTCGGCTGGGCGATCGAGGACGCCTACGGCGCCGGCGTGCCCGAGGCGGCGCTCGCCGAGGCGCTGATGCTGACGATGTTCCCGGCCGGCGTGCCGAGCTTCGTCAAGGCGTCGGCGGTGTGGCTGGACCTCATCCGCGCCGGCACCGTCGCCGCCTCGCCGGCCTTCCGCGCCTGGGCCGAGATCGGCGGCCAGGGCGGCTACGACGAGGCCGCGGGCAAACATCCGCCGCAAGGCTCGGCGACCGGAGAGGGGGCACGGGCATGAGCGCGACGGAGGACGTGATCGCCGAGGTCGGCCGCAAGCGCGGCTACCTGCTGCCCTATCACCGCATGCTGGCCACCCACGACCCGGCCCTGCTCACAGCCTATGACGCCTTCTACGAGCAGCTGACGCTGACGGAGAAGGTGCTGCCGCCGCGCGAGAAGGAGATCGTCTGGATCGCCCTGCTCGCGGCCGCCCGCGAGGGCGTCGGCTCGCTCCACCTGAAGCGCGGCGTCGCCGCAGGGCTGACTCTGCAGGAGATCGGTGCCGCCGTGGCGCTATCGGCGGCGTCGGAATCGTTTGCCGCCTTCGCCTTCGCCGCCGCGCACTGGTCTGACTGGACGCCGGATGCCGTCACCAGCGCCGGCTACCGCGCGCTCGTGGAGGCGGCCCGCGGCCCGGTCGAGCCGCGCGTCGCCGAGCTCGCGCTCCTCCTCTGCCACGCCGCCCGCAAGGGCGAGGCGGCAATGCGGCTGCACATGAAGGCCTACTTCGATCTCGGCGGGACGCCGGCGGCGCTGTCGGAGGCGCTCGCCTTCCTGTTCCTGCCGCTCGGCGGCAACATGCTGATCGACGCCGTGGAGATCTGGCACCGCGCCGCGAGAGACCTCGGCCTGCCGCCGCCCTTTGTCGAGTAGGGCGGCAACGGCCTCAGCGCCGGTCGAAGCGCTCGACCACGTCGTCCGTGGCCCCGAGCGAGACCTCCATGCCGAGCGTCTGTTGCATCAGCTCCGCCACGAACGCCTCGCGATCGGCCTTCAGGGCCGCTGCTTCCGTCGCATCCGGGCGGTAGCCATCGAGGGCACCGGGCGCGACCACACCGGCCTTCTCGAGCGTCGCCTCCAGCGAGCGCAGGCGGTCGCGGGTGACGTGGAGCTCGGCGGCGAGCGTCATCACCATGGCGAGCAGCCGGTCGATCGCCGGATCGGCGAAGAACGTCTGCTCCGGCTTCAGCGGCGCGCCGGTCGGGTGTGAAACGAGGGCCATCGGGACTCCAGAGGCAGGCGGGCGTAGACGGGGCGGCGCCGATGAGGGATCGGCGGGCCACCCCGGAACAGGCCCGGGATGGCCGAAGGGTGGACCGGTCGGGACGAGCCCGGCCGCGCAGTGGCTCAGGCCGCCTGGATCGCCGCCCAGGAGCCGGGGCCGTAGACCTCGTCGGCGAGCCGCGAATTGAGCGGCTCGAGCTCGGCGGCGAGACCGGAGGCATTCAGCTTGATGACGCTGTCGGCGCCGTTCGCCGTCGCCCAGGTCTCGAGGTCCTTGCCCTTCAGGGCGAGGCCCTGCTCGTAGTAGTCCGGCACCTCGAGCTCGTTGAAGGAGGTCTGCAGGATCTCCTGCTCCTCCGCGGAAAGCTTGCTCCAGCTCGCCTCGGAAATCACCTCCTTGTCGAGGGCGAGGCCGAAGTCGTCCGCCACCACGTACTTGCAGACCTCGAAGAACTTGCCGTTGACGCCCGGGTTCAGCGCCGTCAGCACGCCGTCGACGATGCCCTGCTGCAGGGCGAGGTAGATCTCGTTGAAGGGGATCGGCGTCGGGATGGCGCCGAAGAACTTCAGGCCCTCGAGGCAGCCCTCGATCTGGGCGCTGCGGATCTTGCGGCCCTTGAGCTCGGCGAGCGAGGAGACCGGCTCCTTCAGCATCAGGTTGTAGGTGCCGAGGCGGCCGACGCCGATCAGCCGGCCGCCGTAGCGATCCGTCAGCACCGCCGAGGCCTTCTTGCCGATCTCGCCGTCCAGCACGCGCTTCGCCTGCGCCCCGTCCTTGAAGAAGTACGGGCTGTAGAGGATGTCGAACTCGCGCGTGCCGGTGTAGGCGCCATTGTAGACGTCGACCGAGCCGAGGGCGAGCGAGTCCAGAAGCTTCTGCTCGCCGCCGAGCGAGCCGGCGAAGATCTCGAACGACAGCGCGCCGTTGGTCTTCTGCGCAATCATGTCGGACAGCTTCTTGTTGAAGACGTTCGACAGCGTCGTCGGCGCGCCGGCGTTGGCGTAGCGCAGCACGGTCTTCGTCTGGGCCCGGGCGAGGTGCGGGAAGGCGAGCCCGCCGGCGAGGCCGGCAACGCCTCCGAGGAAACCGCGTCGGGAAGTCTCAAAGGTCATGGCGGCTCTCCGTCTGGATGTTGGCTCTGCGCGGCGAGTGTCAGCGCATCAGCAGGGTGGGCAGGGCAAGGGTGATCCAAGGCACGTAGGTCAACAGCAACAGCACCAGGAACAGCACGGCGAAGTACGGCCAGCCGCCGAGGAACACGTCCATCACGCTGACCTTGGCGACGCGCGCCATGACGAACAGGTTGAGCCCGACCGGTGGCGTGACGCCGCCGAGCACCAGGTTCAGCACCATCACGAGGCCGAGGTGGATGGGGTCGACGCCCATGCCGCCGAGCAGCGGGAACAGGATCGGGGCGAGGATCAGCATCAGCGGCAGCGGCTCCATCACGGTGCCGAGGATGAGCAGGCCGACATTGACCATCAGCAGGATGACGTAGGGGTTGGTGCTGATCGCCACCATTGCCGCCGTCAGGGCTTCGCCGAGGCCGGCGAGAACGGCGAGCGAGCCGAAGATCTGGCTGGTGGCGACCGTCATCATCACCACCGCCGTCGTCATCGCCGCCGACACCGCCGCGTCGAGGAAGGCGGAGAAGGTCAGGTCGCGGTAGACCACGACGCCGAGGATGAGGGTGTAGAGCACCACCATCGCCGCCGATTCCGTCGGCGTCGCGATGCCGAGCACCTTGGTGGCGACGATCAGCAGCGGAGCGCCGAGCGGCAGCAGGCCGGCGAGGATCGCCGCCCGCCGCTCCGGTCCCGTCACGCGCGCCTCGACGGGCAGGCCGTAGCGCCGCGCCAGGAAGCCGCTCGTCAGGATCAGCGCCACGAACATCACGAGGCCCGGGAGGATGCCGGCGATGAAGAGCTCGCCGACCGACAGGTTGGCGATCGACCCCAGCAGGATGAACATGATCGAGGGCGGGATGATCGGCGCCATGCAGGCGGCGGCCGAGATCACGCCTGCGGAGTAGCGGGCGGAGTAGCCGCGCTGCTTCATCTCGGGGATCAGCACCGAACCGATCGCCGCGGCGTCGGCGACCGCCGAGCCGGAGATGCCGGCCATGAACAGGTTGCCGGTGATGCCGACATTGGCGAGCCCGCCCGGCCGGTGGCCGACGAGGCTGGTGGCGAACGAGATCAGCCGGCGCGTCACCCCGGACTTCGTCATCAGCTCCCCGACGAAGATGAACATCGGGATCGCCAGCAGCGTGAAGCTGTCGACGCCGGCGGTGAGCTCCTGGACGAACAGCACCGGGTTGACGGGCCGGTCGTCGAACTGCGTCAGGCCGATGTAGGCGAGCGAGGCGACGCCGATTGCGAACGCGATGTCCATCCCGAGGAAGACGAACAGGAACAGGAGGATGATCATGCTGGCAAGGAGCATCGAACCGTCCGTCAGCCCGGGGTCAGGTCAGGGGCCGCGCGGGCCGCGGTGATCGGCACGCGCCGCTCACAGGGCTTCATGCGGATCGGAGCCGGAATCGTCGACGCCGCCGCGGGCGATCCGCACCAGCCGCACGATCTCGTTGCCCATCAGCAGCAGGCAGCCGAGCGGCAGCGGCAGGTAGGTGAGGATGTCGGGCAGGCCGGTGGACAGCACGGTGTGGCGCGCCGAGAGCCGCAGCACCGGCAGCGAGTACCAGAGGATGACAGCGAGCATCACGACGATGGCGAGATGCATGAGGAATTCGATCACCCGGCGGGGCTGGCGGGGCACCCGGTCGATCAGCCCGGTCATGCGGATGTTGAAGCCGAACAGGTAGGCGAAGCCGGCGCCGATGAAGCTCATCCAGACGAACAGGAGCTTCGGGATGTCCTCTCCCCACATCGGCGGCGCATTGAAGAAGTACCGGGCCATGATCGAGTACAGAACCAGGCCGGTGAACGCGATCAGCACGATGCCGCAGACGATCCCAGCAAGACGATAGGTCGTCCTTGCGATCTTCGATGACGAAGCTGCCACCTGTCCCCACTCCTGTGCCTGCACTGCCGCACGGGCGTGCGGAGCCGCATACTCGACGACAGGATCGGCACGCCCTTTTTACCGCGACAGAACTGAGACCCTCTGGCGGATGGGCTCTTGCGCCGACCACTCTGGATTGGCATAAAGTTATCTCAATCAGCCATATTGTCTAGGTGCCTTTCGCCTGGGCATGCTGATGAAGAGGGCAGGCCGGCGCACCGGCCCGCCCATCCTCGGAAAGGGCGAGCGTGGCTGCGGATTTCGACATCGTGATCGTCGGCGCCGGCACGGCCGGCATGCCGTGCGCCATCGAGGCGGTGGCAGCCGGCGCGCGTGTGCTCGTCGTCGAGCAGGCGGCCGAGCCCGGCGGCACGCTCCATGTCTCGCTCGCCCAGATGAGCGGCGCCGGTACGCGCCGGCAGCGCGAGCGCGGCATCACCGATTCGCCCGAGGCCCATCAGGCCGACATCGAGCGCATCAGCCGCGGCACCTGCCGCAGCGATCTCGTCGCGGTGGCGACGCGCCTGCAGGGCGAGACGATCGACTGGCTGGTCGACCACGGCTTCGAGATGGACCCGGCCTGTCCGCGCATTCTCTATCTGCACGAGGCCTACCGCACGCCGCGCACCTACTGGGGCATCGACCGCGGCCGCTCCGTGCTCGCCGTGCTGCGGCCGCTGTTCGATGCGGCGATGGCCGCACCGGACGCCGAGGTCCGCTACGCCACCGAGGCCGTCTCGCTGACGACCGCCGTCGACGGCACCGTCACCGGCATCGTCCTGCGCGATCTCGCCACCGGGGCGGAGCAGGCCGTCACCGCCGCCGCCGTCGTTCTGGCGAGCGGGGGCTATGGCGCGAGCCCGGAGCGCTTCGCCCGCTGGACCGGTGGCCGGCCGCTCTACACGGCGGCCATGCCGACCTCGACCGGCACCGGCATCGCCATGGCGGAGGCCGTCGGCGCCGCCGTCACCGGCACGGAGATGTTCTTGCCGACGTTTGCCGGCATCGCCGAGGAGAGCGGCGGCACCCGCATCGTCTGGGACCACGTGCCGAGCCTGACGCCGCAGGACCGCCAGCCCTGGGAGATCTACGTCGCCCCCGACGGCTGCCGCTTCGTCCAGGAGGATGCCGACAGCGTCGACGTCCGCGAGCGTGCCTTGCACGCACTCCCCGGTCTCAGCTTCTGGGCGGTGTTCGACGATGCCATCCTCGCCGAGGCGCCGCCGCTGCTGGCCGGCTGGAGCGCCGAGGACCTCGCGCGTGCCTGGTCCTCGCACGCCTCCTTCGTCGTTGCCGACGACATCGCCGGTCTCGCCGCCGCCACCGGGCTGCCGGCGGATGCGCTCGCCGCGACGATCGCCGCCTACAACGAGGCGCTCGCGGCCGGCGCGCCGGATCCTCTCGGCCGCGTCCACCGTCCGCGCCCGATCACCGGCCCGCGCCTGCGCGCCATCCTGATGCACGGCATCGTGCTGAAGACGGCGGCGGGCCTGTCGGTCGACACGGACCTCCGCGTGCGCGAAGGCACCGGCCGGCCGATCGCCGGACTCTATGCGCTCGGCGAGGCAGCGGGTGGCTCGGCGCTCTCCGGCAACGCCTTCGTCGGCGGCATGAGCGTCACCCCGGCGCTTGCCTTCGGGCGCTGGCTCGGTGGCCGCCTCGGTGCCGAGCTTGCTTCCTCGACCCGAGCGTCCGCGGAGGCCGCCCAATGATCCGGCGCGGCTTCGTCGACGTCACCCACGGCCAGATCCACTATCGCACCGCCGGTGCCGGCGACGGCACGCCGCTCGCCATGATCCACCAGTCGCCGGGGTCCTCGAAGCAGCTCGAGGGGCTCATCGCCGCGCTGGCCGGGCAGGGGCGCCGCGTCGTCGCGCCGGACACCGCCGGCAACGGCGATTCCGACGCGCTGCCGCAGCCGGCGCCGTCGATCGGCGACCTCGCCGGCGCAACATTCGAGGCGCTCGACCGGCTGTTGCCGGGGCCGTTCGACCTCTACGGCAGCCACACCGGCGCCTCCATCGCCATGGAGATCGCCATCGCCGAGCCGGCGCGGGTGCGGCGTCTCGTCATCGACGGCATGGGCCTCTACGCCGCCGGCGAGCAGGCCGAGATCATCGAGCGCTACGCCCGCGAGATCGTGCCGGACCTCGAGGCGACGCACCTCATGAAGGTCTGGCACTTCTGCCGCGACCAGCACCTGTTCTGGCCCTACTACAACCGCACCGCCGACGGCCGCCTGCCGAACGGCCTGCCGGATGTCGACGACTTCCACGACTTCGTCGTCGAGGTGCTGAAGGCGATGCGCACCTACCACCGCTCCTACCGCGCCGCTTTCCGGCACCCCAAGCGCGAGCGGCTGCCGCTGATCACCGTTCCGACACTCGTCGTCTGCTCGCTGTCCGACATGCTGCGCGGCTACTTCGCCGATGTGGCCGCCCTCGTGCCCGGTGCACGCGCGGCCGACCTGCCGGCGTGGGGAACGCCCGACTTCGACGCGCACGTGGCGGCCGTCATCGGCCCCTTCCTGGACGAGGCGGCATGATGACGACGGCGATGCAAACCCATCCCCGCCGGACGCTGGCGAACTGCCCTGCGGTGATCTTCATCGCCTACACGGTCGGCGCCGACGCCGAGCCGCGCGGCTATTCCGACTGGCTGCGCCGCATCGACAACCCGTTCTTCAACGCCATCCCCGGCGTGCGCTGCTACGCCAACTGGCGCGTCGACACCGTCACGGCCGGCGGCCCGCTCGCCTGGGACTATTTCGACTTCCAGGGCCTCGCCGCCGAGGACGACCTCGAGCGCGTCTGGTTCAATGCCGACCTCGACGGCTTCCGCCGCGAGTGGATCCGGCTCTGGGGCTACGGCCGGCCGACGCCGCTGCCGGTGCACGCCCACGCCTACCTGATGCGCCCGACCGCGCCACTGCCGGAGCCCGCCACCGGACTGCTGCAGCTCGTCGCCGGCACCGGCGCCCCGCCGGCCGGCGTGCCGGTGCTGCGGGTCGACGGCGTGCTGTCGAAGCACTTCGCCGCTGGCGCCGGTGCAGGTGGCGAACGTGGCGACTGGTGCCGGCCGGCCGGCGGCGACAATCCGCTCGGCCTCGACTGGATGGCGATCCGTTACGGCGCCGACGCCACCGCGCTCGCCGCCGCGCCGTCACCGGCGGACGGTGGCAGCCTCGATCTCGTCGCCAGCCTGATCGCCGAGCCGGACCCGGAGAGCGCCCCGTCGTGACGACCGCGAACGCCCTCGCCTTGGACGCGCTCTGCTGGTGGCGGCCGTGCCGCTCCGGCACACTCGCGCGCGGCCGGACGGGGGTTTGACCATGCAGAGAACGGGACCGGGTTCCACCGAGACACTGCCGCGCGAGGCGGTTGATACCGGCGGCGTCAGCGCCTCCAGCCGCTCGCCGCTCTACCACCAGATCTACCTCGTGCTGCGCGACGGCATCCTCGCCGGCACCTACAAGGTCGGCGACCTCCTGCCGTCCGAGCACGAGCTGACGCGGCTCTACGGCGTCTCGCGCATCACCGCCAAGCGGGCGCTCGCCGAGCTCGCCAACGCCGGCCTCGTCAGCCGCTTCCGCGGCCGCGGCACCACGGTGAGCTACAAGCCCGACATCCCGCCGCTGCGCGCTTCCGTCGCCAACTGGCTGCAGGCGGTGTCGGCGATGGGACGGGCGACGCGCGTCGACGTGCTGGAGTTCGGCTACGGCCCGGCGAACGACGAGGAGGCGAACGCCCTGCAGCTCGCCGCCGGCGCCGAGGTGCAGCGGTCGCTGCGCGTCCGCAGCCACGAGGCGGGGCCGTTCTCGCATCTGACGACGGTGGTTCCGGCCGCGATCGGCCGCACCTATGTCGCCGATGAGCTCGCCTCGACGCCGCTGCTCGACCTGCTCGCCCGGGCCGGCGTGGCCGCCCGCCAGGCCCGCCAGGTGATCACCGCAACCCTCGCCAACCAGGCGGTGGCCGCGCACCTGCAGACGGAGGTCGGCGCGCCGCTGATCAAGCTGCAGCGCATCGTCCACGATGATGCCGACCGGCCGGTCGAGTACCTCACCGCCCTCTACCGCCCCGACCGCTACCAGCTCGAGATGGTGCTGACCTCCGAGCAGACGGCGATCGACTTCGGTGGTCCGCTGAACAGTCCAGTGGCCGCCCCCGGGGGCCGGCGATGAGCGCGATGACGCTCGCCGAGAAGATCGTCGCCCGCGCCAGCGGCCGCGCGTCGGTGACGCCGGGCGAGATCGTCACGGCGCGCGTCGACCTCGCGATGATCCACGATTCCGGTGGGCCGCGCCGGGTCGGCCCGATCCTGAAGCGGCTCGGCGCGCCGATCTGGGACCCGTCGCGCGTCGCCCTCGTCATCGACCACTACCTGCCGGCCGACGACCCGGAATCGGCGGCGATCGTCGACGGCGCCCGCCGCTACGCCGCGGCCGAGAAGCTCGGCCACTTCTTCGACGGCGAGGGCATCTGCCACGTCGTCGTGCCGGAGCGCGGGCTATTGCGGCCGGGCATGTTCGTCGTCGGCGGCGACAGCCACTCGCCGACCGGCGGCGCCTTCGGCGCCTACATGTTCGGCGTCGGCGCCACCGAGATGGCCGGTGTCCTCGCCACCGGCGAGCTCTGGCTGGAAGTGCCGGGCACCGTGCGCATCGAGTGGACCGGTCGGCTCGCGCCCGGCGTTTCCGCCAAGGATATCATGCTCTTCCTGTGCGGCCGCCTCGGCATGGACGGCGGCCGTTACCAGGCGGTCGAATATGTCGGGGAAGCGATCCGGGCGCTGCCGATGCAGGAGCGGATGACGCTCGCCAACATGACCGCCGAGCTCGGCGGCCAGACCGGCCTCGTGCCGCCGGATGCGGTTACGGCGGCGGCGGTGGCGGCGGCCGGCGGTGACGCCGGTGACTGGGCCCGGTGGGCGAGCGATGCCGATGCTCCGGTGCTCGAGCATCATGTGTTTGATGCCTCGGAGCTTTCGCCGCAGGTCGCGGCCCCGCACAGCCCAGCGAACGCACGGTCGGTGGCGGAGACCATCGGACGGCATGTTGACATTGCCTACATAGGCGCGTGCACCGGTGCGAAGCTCGCCGACCTGCACATGGCCGCCGACGTGCTGCGCGGCCACCGCGCCGCCGCCGGCGTGACGCTGCTGGTGGCGCCGGCGTCCCGTCATGACCAGGCGCGGGCGGAGGCCGACGGCACGCTCGCCGTGCTGCGCGCCGCCGGTGCGGAACTGCTGCCGAACGCCTGCGGCATCTGTGCCGGCTACGGCACCGCCCGCTTCGGCGAAAACGTCACGGCGATCTCGACGACGGCGCGCAACTTCCGTGGCCGCATGGGCGCGGACTCCTCGCAGGTCTATCTCGCCTCGCCCTATACAGTCGCCGCCTCGGCGATCGAGGGCCGCATTGCCGACCCGCGGCCGCACCTTTCCGGAGCGTCCCGATGAGCGGCCGCGCCTTCGTCTTCGGTGACGACGTCGACACCGATGTCTTGGCGCCGGGCCGCTACATGCGGCTGCCGATCGCCGAACTCGCCCGCCACTGCCTCGAGGCGCTCGACCCGGCCTTCGCCGCCGAGGTGCGCCCCGGCGACATCGTCGTCGGCGGCCGCAACTTTGGGCTGGGGTCGTCGCGCGAGCAGGCGGCGGAGGCCCTGAAGGCACTCGGCGTCGCCGCCGTGGTGGCCCGGTCGTTCGCCGGCATCTTCCACCGCAACGCCATCAATCTCGGCCTGCCGGTGGTGGCCTGCGCCGAGGCCGGCTGCATCGCCGCCGGCGACCGGCTCACCCTCGACCTCGCCGCCGGCACCCTCGTCAACGCCACCACCGGCGAGACGCTAACCTTCCGGCCGCTCGCGCCGGTGCTGATGACGCTGATCGCCGACGGCGGTCTCGTCCCCCATCTCGAGAAGCGCTTCCGCGCGCCGACGACGGAGAGATCCGCTTGAAGACCCCGACTTCCACCCTGCGGGCGCGCCTGGCGCGACCGGAGATCCTGCTCGCGCCCGGCGTCTACGACGCGCTGTCGGCCGTCATAGCTGCGGCGAGCGGCGCCGAGGCGCTCTACCTCTCCGGCGCCTCGATCGCCTACACCCGCGCCGCCCGGCCCGACATCGGCCTCGTCGACATGAGCGAGGCGGCCGACGTGCTCTCGCTGATCCGCGACCGTGTCGACCTGCCGATCATCGCCGACGCCGACAATGGCTTCGGCAACGCCCTCAACGTCCAGCGCACCGTGCGCGCCTTCGAGAAGGCCGGCGCCAACGCCATCCAGCTCGAGGACCAGACGCTGCCGAAGCGCTGCGGCCACCTCGCCGGCAAGAGCCTGGTGTCGACCGCCGAGATGGTCGGCAAGGTGCAGGCCGCCCTTGACGCCCGCCGCGACCAGGACACACTGATCGTCGCCCGCACCGACGCGATCGCCGTGGAGGGCATCGACCGCGCCTTCGACCGCGCCGAGGCCTATGTCGAGGCCGGCGCCGACGTGCTGTTCGTCGAGGCGGTGCGCGGGCTTGAGGAAATGCGCCGGACGGTCGCGACCTTCGGCGCGCGCGTGCCGCTGCTGGTCAACATGGTGGAAGGCGGCCAGACGCCGATGATGAGCGCCGCCGAGCTCGGCGAGATCGGCTTCCGCATCGTCATCTTCCCCGGCGGCGCGGTGCGCGCCATCGCCCGCACGCTCGCCGACTATTATGCGAGCCTCGTCGCGCACGGCACCAACACGCCGTTCCGCAACCAGATGCTCGACTTCGACGGCATCAACGCCGTCGTCGGCACCGAGGCGATGCTGGAGGCCGGCCGCCGCTACGACGCCGAGGCGACCCTCGCCACCACCCTCCCAAAGAAGACCGGAAGCGCGGCATGATCGATCCCGTCACGCTGGCGATCCTGAGCGGCCGCCTCGAGCAGATCGCCGACGAGATGGACGCGACGCTCTACCGGGCGGCGTTCAACCCGATCATCGCCGAGGCCCACGACGCCTCGCACGGGCTCTACCATGCCACCACCGGCGAGACGCTGGTGCAGGGTAAGTCCGGCCTGCCGATCTTCGTCGGCGCGATGGCCTTCGCGGTGAAGGCTGTGATCGACAAGGCCGCCGCCGACGGCGACCTCGCCCCCGGCGACGTCTACATCTTCAACGACCCCTACAAGGGCGGCACCCACCTGTCGGACTTCAAGCTCGTCCGCCCGGTGTTCCGGCAGGGCGCGCTGTTCTGCTGGCTCGCCTCGGTCGGCCACTGGCACGATGTCGGCGGCAATGTGCCGGGCAACTACAACCCGCGCGCCACCGAGTGCTTCCAGGAGGCGGTGATGATCCCGCCGGTGAAGCTCTACGCCGGCGGCACGCAGCGCCGCGACGTCGTCGACATCCTGATGGCGAACACCCGCCAGCCGCGCTCGCTCTATGGCGACCTCAACGGCCAGATCAACTCGCTGGAGCTCGGCGAGCGGCGCCTGGGCGAGCTCGTCGACCGCTACGGCGAGGCGACGATCACCGAGGCCTTCACTGAACTGAAGGCGCGCGCGGCCCGGCTGATGCGCGCCCGCATCGCCGAGCTTCCCGACGGACGCATCTCGGCCGAGGACTTCCTCGACAACGACGGCGTCACCGACACGCCGCTGAAGATCGCCGTCGACCTGACGGTGGCCGGCGACCGGCTCACGCTCGACTTCTCCCGCTCGTCGCCCGCCTGCCGCGGGCCGGTCAACATCTCGCGCGCCACCACCATCGCCGCCTGCTACGTGGCGCTGAAGCACATCTTCCCGGACGTGCCGGCCAACGCCGGCGTGCTCGAGCCGATCGACTTCGTCGTGCCGCCGGGGTCGATCCTGTCGGTGGAGGCGCCGAAGCCGACCTGCGGCTACACCGAGACGATCATGCGGCTGATCGACGTGCTGTTCCAGGCGGTCGCAGAGATCGCCCCGGAGCTCGCCTATGGCTGCGCCTACGGCACCATCAACGCCCTGTCGCTCGCCGGCTACCGGGCGAACGGCGACCGCTGGGTGATGTTCTCCTTCTTCGGCGGCGGCCACGGCGGCCACGCCAAGGGCGACGGCCTCAACCACGGCAACGCGCCGATCTCCACCTCGACCATCCCGCCGGTGGAGGTGCTGGAGGCGGCCTACCCGGTGCTGTTCCGCCAGTGGGCGCTCAGGCCCGATTCCGGCGGCCCCGGCACCCATCGCGGCGGCCTCGGCGCCATCTACGAGATCGAGATGCTGGAGGAGGAGACCGACCTGTCGCTGTTCGGCGAGCGCGGCCGCTTCGCCCCGCCCGGCGTGCTCGGCGGTGACCCCGCCGCCAACACGCGGTTCTCCTATGAGCAGGACGACGGCTGGCACCAGCCGGCGATGGTCTCGAAGCTCCTTGGCGTCAGCCTGCGCAAGGGCCGCCGGCTGCGGCTCGAAACACCCGGGGGAGGGGGCTGGGGCCCGGTCGGCGAGCGGCCGGCCGCGGCCGTCGGCGAGGACGTCCGGCTCGGTTACGTGACGGCCGAGACGGCGGCTACGGCCTATCCGGCGCACGGCGACGAGGTGGCGGCATGAGCGGCGGCTACGTCATCGGCGTCGATGTCGGCGGCACCTTCACCGACATCTTCGTGCTCGACGAGCGCACCGGCGAGACGCGCATCGCCAAGGTGCCGTCGACTCGCGGCGACCAGTCCGTCGGCTTCGTCGAGGGCATCGGCCGCTGCGTCGAGGATTTTTCCGAGATCCGTACCGTCGTGCACGGCACCACGGTCGGCACCAACGCGCTGCTCGAGCGCAAGGGCGCCCGCACCGGCTTCATCACCACCAACGGCTTTCGCGACGTCATCGAGATGCGCCGCCGCGACCGGCCGCGCACCTGGGGCCTCGACGGCTCGTTCGTGCCGATCGTGCCGCGCGACCGCCGCTTCGAGGTGGCGGAGCGCACCTTGGCCGACGGTAGCGTGCTGGAGCCGGTCGACCTCGATGCGGTGACCGCCGCGGCGCAGGCGCTCGCCGCCGACGGCTGCGAGGCCGTCTGCGTGTTCTTCGTCAACGGCTACGCCAACGGCGACAACGAGGCACGCGCCGTCGCCGCCGTCCGGGCGGTGTGGCCGAACCCGCACGTCACGTCCGCCGTGGAGATCCTGCCGGAGATCCGCGAGTTCGAGCGTGCCTCCACCGCGACGCTGAACGCCTATCTGCAGCCAGTGATCGCCCACTACCTCGAGCGCCTGCAGCGCGGGCTCGCGGCGCGCGGCTTCGGCGGCGAGATCCTGATCGTGCAGTCGAACGGCGGCGTCATGGCGGTCGAGACCGCCAAGGCCCTGCCGGTGCGCACGGCGCTCTCGGGTCCCGCGGCCGGTGTGATGGCGGCGCAGCACATCGCCGGCAGCGCCGGCTATCCGAACATCATCACCTGCGACATGGGCGGCACGTCCTTCGACGTCTCGCTGGTCGCCGACGGCAAGAGCGCGCTGTCCGCCCAGACCTCCATCGATTTCGGCCTCGTCATCCGCTCGCCGATGATCGAGATCACCACGATCGGCGCCGGCGGCGGCTCGATCGCCTCGGTCGACCGTGGCGGCCTCTTGCAGGTCGGGCCGGAATCGGCGGGTTCCGACCCCGGCCCGGTCTGCTACGGCCTCGGCAACGACCGGCCGACCGTCACCGACGCCAACCTCGTTCTCGGCCGCATCAACGCCGACCGGCCGATCGGCGGCAAGCTCGACCGGCTCGACGTCGAGGCCGCCCGTGCGGCCATCGACGCCCACGTCGCCCGGCCGCTCGGCCTCGACACGATGGCGGCGGCCGAAGCCATCATCCGCGTCGCCAACGCCAAGATGGCCGGTGCCATCCGCCTCGTCTCTATCGAGCGCGGCCTCGACCCCGGCGACTTCACGGCGATGCCGTTCGGTGGCGGCGGGGCGCTGCACACCGGCGCGCTGATCCAGGAGGTCGGTGTCGCTCGCGCCCTGGTGCCGCGCTATCCGGGCGTCGTCAGCGCGCTCGGCTGCGTCGTCGCCGACATGCGCCACGACACGGTGAAGACGGTGAACCGCGTGCTCGACGCCCTCGATGTCGACGCGCTGTCGGCCGAGATCGAGCGGCTCGTCTCTGAGGGCCGTGTCGCGCTCGACCGCGCCGACGTAGCGTTTACCTCGGTGGAGCGGATCGTCGAGTTCGACATGCTCTATGTCGGCCAGACCCACACGGTGACGGCGAGCCTCGGCGACGCCGAGCCGTCGATCGCGGCGATCCGCGCCGCCTTCGAGACCGCCTACCGCTCTGCCTTCGGGCGGCTGCTCGAGGGCGTCGCGATGAAGGTGATGAACCTGCGCGTCGCCGTGCTCGGCCGGCGGCCGAAGTTCGACCTCGCCTCGCTGGCGCCCACCACCACCTGCAGCGTCGATGACTGTGAGATCGGCCGCCGCCGCCTCTATGCCGACGGCGGCTGGCACGACGCGCCGGTCTACGACCGGCTGAAGCTGCCGGTCGGCGCCGTCGTCACCGGGCCGGCGATGCTGGAGCAGTCCGACACGACGATCTTCGTCGATCCGGGCCTGACGGGGCGCGTCGACGCCTATGGCAACCTGGTGATGGAGAGGGCGCCCGCATGAGTGTCGCCGGCGGCCCGATCGAC
>CALRZT010000048.1:0-19527 GCA_943372725.1 Pseudoxanthobacter soli DSM 19599 | reverse complement strand
TGAGGGCCAGCCAGCGGGAAGAGCGCCGGCCGGGAGGTGGCCACAGGAAGGACAACACGATGACGATGCCGTTGTTGCTGGTGCCCGGACTCGGCTGCACGGCGCGCCTCTACGCGCCACAGGTGGCGGCGCTGGCCGATCTGGCCGAGACGCACATCGTCGAGCACGGCCGCCACGACACCATCGCCGGGATCGCCGCGGCAGCGCTGGCGTCGGCGCCGCCCACCTTCGCGCTCGCCGGGCTGTCGATGGGCGGCTACGTCGCCTTCGAGATGATGCGGCAGGCACCGGAGCGGATCGCGCGGCTGGCGCTGCTCGACACGATGGCGCGGCCCGATTCGTCGGCGATCCTCGAACGCCGCCACCGGCACCTCGCCCTCATCGCCGAGGGGCGCTACGGCGAAGCGACCGAGGCGCTGCTGCCCGTCCTCGTGCATCCGGATCGGCTGCAGGACGAGGCGCTCGTGGCGGTGATCCGCGAGATGGCCGACGACACCGGACCGGAGCGCTTCGCCCGGCAGATGCGGGCGATCATGGGCCGCGCCGATTCGCGCCCGACCCTTGCCGCCATCCGCTGCCCGACGCTGGTGCTGGTCGGGTCCGAGGACGCGCTGACACCGCCGGAGGTCGCCCGCGAGATGCACGAGGCCATCGCCGGCAGCCGCCTCGTCGTCGTGCCCGACTGCGGCCACCTCTCGACGATCGAGCGACCGGAGGCGGTGACGGCAGCGCTTAGGGGGTTGGTAGGAAACTGACCCGTTTCAATTGCGTGGTGCGGGGGAATTCACGTAGCTAACGCTTGCAATATCTTCTGGCCGAATCCCCATTTTTTTGGTTGCAGCAATCCAAATCTGGCGAATTCTGTGAATATGAAGGTCGTCCGTCATAATTTTCACCAATTCGATAACATCATCGCGTTGTATATTATTTGAATACGACGCAAAATAACTAGACTCGGAGAGTTCTTGGATATTGAATTTTGACTTTATTGCCATCTCTGATTTTGTTGACGCGAATAGAACAGACGCGATTCTAAAAATCAGCGCGTCACACGCACTCTTTGACAGTACGGCTCGCTCCAGATCGAAAACTGTGCGAATTCCCCTTTCTCGAAGAAGCAAGAATTTCTCGGGCCCAATGGCCGTACATAACTGTGCCTGAGATGTCCAATCCAGAATCTCAAACAATGGATATGGTGTTTCGACACACAACATGACTGGATTGCTTACCGCTAGATTCTGGACGTCACATATACCCGCCTCTTCAAGTCGATACTCAGTTGACGCGTCAATTCCATCTAAAATCGTTAATGGCAGTATTGGGGAGAAAATCTCAACGTCAGTATTGCGGCGCTTCATTTTTACATTTATCATACTGGAAATGACATATACGCCCGCGTCTGGGAGAAAGCCGACAGCAAATGCGACCAATATTACTCCGGCCGCTGTAGCTTCGGCGTACTCCCCGCTGTATATGGAGCGCCATAGCAAAGCAGCGACGGTGGTAGTAAGTAAAATATGAGCAAAAGCACGAACGAAAGTGATACTTGATAGATCAAATACCATAACTGAACGGATCATGTATCGTATGGTGAAAAAAAATGCCCCAAGGAATGCTGTCATTAAAACAATAGGAGCAAGTCTAAGTTTATCGGAAGAGTTGTCTGATATCTGATGCATAAATATGCTATCACCAACCAAATTAAGATATTCCAATATCCCATACAACGTCACAGAAGGAGTTAAGATGAAAAAATAGCCAAAGAACACTAATATTGAATACGGAGCCGCCGAAATCAACAATACCCAACTTGAAGAATAATAGAATGTATATTTCAGTCTATCTGATATGTTTTTCTGATCGAAGCGCCTCCGATAGTGAGGAATATCAATCAAATATCGATCTTTGACTATCTCAAACGCCTTTACGCCGTCAAATCCGTAATTCTTCTCGTGAATTTCAATCAAGCGAATTCGATTCACGCGAACTTGGTGGCGAATGCAGATCAATATAACTGGAATGAAGAGTGAAATAATTGAACTGAGAATGGAAGTAATGATAGCACCGATCATAACCTCCTCCCCATACGGAGTTCAAAGAGCGGTTGGGAAATATTAACGCGGCATCTCGGTTGTCCGGAACAACTTTTCGATGCGGAGTTCATCAATCCTACAAAGCATTCTTGGCGTCCACGCTATCACAGGTTGAATGGCGATAGCAGTGGCGGATTGGTCAAAGTCCCGTGATGCAGAGACGGGATCCGTATGGCCAGTCATATGCAATCAAAGATTTGCGACGACATTCGGCTATCAATGTTCGCCTCACTCTGCATAGAACGCCGCGAAGTCGCCGGCGTAGCGCTTGCGCACGAGATCCACGACGGCGGGATCGGCGAACAGGGTCGGCAGGTCGTCGGCGCCGCCGCGGCGCTTGTTGACGTGGGGGAGGGCCCCGAGGTCCGGGCCGCCGCGGGATAGCACGGTCTCGCGGACGTGCGCCCAGTCAGGACCGATCGTCTCGAAGCGGCCGACGAAGGACGGCACGACGCGGCCCTTGAGCGTCAGCATCGAGGCCTGGGAGCGGAAGTGGTCGTCGGCGATGGCGTCGGGCGTCGCGGCGACGCGCGCGACGAAGTCCGGGAATGCCATCCCCTGGCGGAAGCCGAGCTCCGCAAACAGCGGCGGGAAGGTCTGCGGCGCGACGATCTTGTTGACGTAGCAGGAGGCCAGCCGGTCGAACGGGTCGCGCACGAAGGCGAAGACGAAGAGGTCGTCGCGGCCGGCCACCTCGGCGGCGCTCGCCATGTAGACGGGGCCGTCCTTGCCGCGCTGCCAGTAGCGGTCGCGGCCGGGGCGCTCGTCGATGTCGGGATCGACCGGGACGTGGCGGGCGATGGCGTTCTTGATCGACGAGTTCGCCGCCTTCGGCACGCGCCCGTAGGCGAGCTTGAGCGCCGGCACGACGATGAACGCCCGGGTCGGCGGCAGGAGGCCGAGCGCCCCGAGGGCGCGCTGGAGGTGAAGGCGCGGCGTCACGCGGCTCCTTTGCCCGCTCGGGCGACGTGAGTCGAGATGGCGGGTGGCGTTCAGCCGCGCAGGGCGGCGAGGAACGCCTTGCCGAAGGCGGCGAGCTTTGCCTGGCCGACGCCGCGTACGTTCGCCAGCCCCTCGAGGCTGTCCGGCTTCGTCACCGCCATCTCTTCCAGGGTCCGATCGGCGAAGACGACATAGGCGGGCACGCCGCGCTCGGCGGCGAGCTCGCGCCGGAGCGCCTTCAGGCGGGCGAGCAGCGGCCCGTCGACCGAGCCGACCGGCATCGCCGGGGCGGCCTTGCGGCGCTTGCCCGCCCGCGGTGCCCGCATGCTGAATTCCGCACCCTCGAGAATCTCGCGGCCGCGGTCGGTGAGGCGCATCGCGCCATAGGCGGTCGAATCGACCATCAGGGCGCCGCCGGCGACGAGCTGGCGGACGATCGAGCGCCACTCGGTCGCCTTGTGGGCGCCGCCGGCGCCGAAGCCCGGCAGCTTCTCGTGGCCGCGCCGGAGCACCGGCTCGCTCTGTTCGCCGACGGCGAGGGAGACGAGGTGGCCGGCGCCGAAGCGCTCGCCGGTGAGGCGCGCCAGCGACAGGATGAGACGGGCCTCAGCGCTGCCGTCGACCACCGCCGGCGGGTCGAGGCAGACGTCGCAGTTGCCGCAGGGGCCGCTTTCCTCGCCGAAATAGGAGAGCAGCACCTGGCGGCGGCACGTGGTCGCCTCGCAGAAGCCGATCATGGCGTCGAGGCGGCGCGCCTCGATGCGGCGGCGGTCGGGCTCCGGCACCTCGTCGATGAAGCGGCGGCGGGTGCGGACGTCCTCCAGGCCGTAGAGCAACATCGCCTCGGCCGCCTCGCCGTCGCGGCCAGCGCGGCCGATCTCCTGGTAGTAGGCCTCGAGGGTGCCGGGGATGTCGGCATGCAGCACCCAGCGCACGTCCGACTTGTCGATGCCCATGCCGAAGGCGACGGTCGCCACCATGACGACGCCCTGCTCGGCGAGGAACGCCTCCTGGTTTGCCGCGCGCACGTCCGCCGGCAGCCCGGCATGATAGGGCAGCGCCCGCACGCCGAGGCCCGCGAGGCGCTCGGCGGTGTCCTCCACCTTCTTGCGCGAGACCCGGTAGACGATGCCGTTGGTGCCTGCACGCGCCTTGACGAAGCGAGCGATCTGCTCGCCGGTGTCGGCCTTCTCGGCGACGGTGAGCGAGATGTTCGGCCGGTCGAAGCCGGCGACGAAGACGGTGGCGCGGCCGGCGAACATGCGCTCGACGATGTCATCGCGGGTGGCGGCGTCGGCGGTGGCCGTCAGCGCCACGATCGGCACCTCGGGGAAGTGCTCGCGCACGGCACCGAGGCCGAGATATTCGGCGCGGAACGAGTGCCCCCACTGCGAGATGCAGTGCGCCTCGTCCACGGCGACGAGCCGCACCGGCAGGCGCGAGAGCGAGGCGAGCATGCGCTCGGTCATCAGCCGCTCGGGGGCGAGGAAGAGGAAGCGCGACTGGCCCGACTGCACGCGCCGCCAGGCGGCGACGTTGTCGTCGCGCGAGCGGCCGGAGTGGATCGCCTCGGCGCCGACGCCGTTGAGGCGCAGCCCGGCGATCTGGTCGTCCATCAGCGCGATCAGCGGCGAGACGACGAGCGTCAGCCCGTCGAGCACCAGCCCCGGCACCTGATAGCAGAGCGACTTGCCGGCCCCCGTCGGCATCACCGCCAGCGTGTGGCGGCCGGACAGCACGGCGTCGACGACCTCCTCCTGGCCGGGGCGGAAGCCGGGGAAGCCGAAGGTCTCCGCCAGCACCGCGCGCTTGCGGGCGGCGAGGTCCGGGGAAAGGGGCGAGGGCATCGGCAACCGGGGGCGGGAGGATTCGAGCGCGGCGCGCAGACTAGCGAAACCGATGGGTGCGCGGGAGGCCGCTGTCGCCGCAGCGGTGGTGGGTGTGGACAACGTCGGTGCGACAGCCAGAGGCGCCACGCGAGGAGGACTTACGAGGGGAGACCGGTCGCGACGCGCCGCAAACGAAAGCGGCCGGGGGATTTCGCCCCCGGCCGCCGGTCTCGTCGTGATTTGATTTCCGCTGTCAGGCGGCCGCCTGGATCGCCGCGAGCTTCCAGTCGGCGCCGCGGTCGCGGACGAACGTCCAGAGCTCGACCGATTCGGACGGGTCCTCGCTGCCCTCGACGAGGGCGCCGGTCGCGCGGTCGCGCAGCATGTCGCGGCTCTCGTAGTGGAGGGCGACGGTGACGTAGTCGCGACCATCCTCCGACCACGCCTCGGCGACGTCGCCGTCGAGCAGGCGGACGTCGAGCACCTCGTTCCGCTGGCCCTTCGTGGCGGTCTCGCCGATCTCCTCGGCGAGGTAGCCCATCGCCTCGGGCGTCGTCAGGGTGCGCAGCCGGCCGAAGTCCTCGCGGCTGTAGGCGGCCTGCACCTCGGCGAGGAGACGCTCGAAGGTGTCGAGGTCCTCGGCGGTGACGCCGATCTCGTCACCGGACCAGCGGCCGTCACCGAGACGCTCGCTCGGCGGCGGGGTGGCGCCGTAGCCCATAGGGCCGGAGTTCTGACCGGTGGATGCCGCTGCGCCGCCGCCCCCGAACAGGCCACCGGCGAGGCCGCCCGCCGCGGGCACGCCGCTGCGGCCGCGGGCCGGGGCGACGTCGACACCGCGAAGATCCGGCGGCACGGAGGCGCTGCCGGCACCGGCGCCGGCACCCGCGTAGCGGGACGCCGAGCCCTGCTGGCGGCTGCGGAAGAACCGCATCACCAGCCAGATGACGCCGCCGATGAGCGCGATCTGCAGGAGTAGGCCGAGGAAGCCGGCGGCGCCGCCGAGGCCATTGCCCATCAGCATGCCGAACAGGCCGCCGAGGGCGAGGCCGCCGAGCAGCGGGCCGAGGAAGCCGCCACCGAACATGCCGGGGCGCTGGACAGCGGCCGCCGCTCCGCCGGGCTGCGCGGCCGCACCCGGCTGCTGCGCCGGGCGCGGCGTCATCGTGCGCTCGATCGGGGCGGCGGGTCGGGGCGCGATGTTCGTGGGAGGCGGCGCCTGGAAGGTGCGCGCGCCACGGCTGCCGAAGCCGCCGAACGAGCCGGCGCGGCGGGCGTCGGCGTGGTCGACGACGACCACCAGCGTGCCGACGGCGAGCAGGAGCGCGGCGGCGACGCGGCCGGTCCGGGACAGGAACGTGTTCATCGGTCCAGCAGTCTCCTCATGGTGCCACCGCCCTTCTGGGCCGATTGAGAAACGAACGGTGTGGCCTCCGGGTTTCCGGCGGCCGAACGATGTCGGATATAGGAAAGCGCGTGACGGGTTGCGAGGGTCGCTCGGCTGGTTCGATGGAAAATCCGACGATTGCGGAGAGGCTCCCGAGGTGACCGGCTCGCCCTTCTCGCGGGATGTTGAGACCGTCGCCCGCGCCCTCGTCGGGTCGCGGCTGCTGGTCGACGGCGTCGGCGGGACGATCGTCGAGACCGAGGCCTATCACCGCGACGACCCGGCCTCGCACTCGTTCATCGGTCCGACCACGCGCAACGCCGCGATGTTCGGCCCGCCCGGGCGTGCCTACGTCTACCGCTCCTACGGCATCCACTGGTGCCTCAACGTCGTCTGCGGGGTGCCGGGCGAGGGCAGTGCCGTGCTGATCCGCGCCCTGCAGCCGGAGGCCGGCCTCGCCACGATGCGGGCGCGGCGAGGTGGCGTGGCCGACCGGCTCCTGTGTGCCGGTCCCGGTCGCCTCTGCCAGGCGCTCGCTGTCACGGGGGCGCACGACGGCCGGCCGCTCGACGCCGCCCCGTTCGAGATCGCCTGGCCGGACGAGCCGGCGCCGATCGTAGTCGACCGCCGCATCGGCATCTCGAAGGCGGCCGAGGCACCGCTGCGCTTCGGCCTGGCCGGCTCCGCCTTTCTCAGCCGACCGTTCAGCCTCGAACAGCGATCACGAGCGTTGACGCCACGGCGAAAGTGATCGGCCGTCTTCAACGCTTTTGCTTGTCCGACAACCGCGGCATAAGGAGCGATCAAAATCGCCGTCGAGCGACTAGAATCAGGATCGGGAGAGAAGCCGCCATGACCGAGTCCGTCCGTCACGGGACCGTCGATGTCGCCCGCGAACTCCACGACTTCGTGGAGAACGAGGCGCTTCCCGGCACCGGCGTCGACCCGGCCCGCTTCTGGCAGGGCTTTTCGGACGTCTTCACCGAGCTCGCCCCGGTCAATCGTGCCCTCGTCGAGAAGCGCGAGAGCCTGCAGCGCGAGATCGACGCCTGGCATCGCGCCCGCCGCGGCAAGCCGCACGACGCAGCCGCGTACAAGGCATTCCTCGCTGAGATCGGCTACCTGCTCCCCGATGCGCCGGCCTTCGAAGTCGCCACCGGCAAGGTCGACGACGAGATCGCCCGCGTCGCCGGCCCGCAGCTCGTCGTGCCGATCCTGAACGCCCGCTATGCGCTGAACGCCGCGAACGCCCGCTGGGGCAGCCTCTACGACGCGCTCTACGGCACCGACGCGATCCCCGACACCGACGGCGCCGGGCGCGGCCGCGGCTACAACCCGAAGCGCGGCGCCAAGGTCGTCGCCTTCGCCAAGGCGCTGCTCGACCAGATCGCCCCGCTCGCCGGCGGCGCCCTGCACGCCGACGCCACCGGCTACGCCGTCGAAGGCGGCAAGCTCGCCGTCTCGCTGACGGATGGCCGCAGCGTCGGTCTCGCCGACCCGGCGGGTTTCGCCGGCTATGCGGGAGACCCGGGTGCGCCGGACATCGTGCTCCTCAAGCACCACGGCCTGCACGCCGAGATCGTCGTCGACCGCGACCATGCAATCGGCAAGGACGACCCGGCCGGCGTCGCCGACGTCGTGCTGGAATCGGCCATGACCGTCATCCAGGACTGCGAGGATTCGATCGCGGCCGTCGATGCCGAGGACAAGGTCGCCGTCTACCGCAACTGGCTCGGCCTGATGAAGGGCACGCTGACGGCGGCCTTCCCGAAGGGCGGCACCACGGTCGAGCGCGCGCTCAACCCCGACCGCTCCTACGTGACGCCGGGCGGGGGCGAATTGACGCTGCCGGGCCGCAGCCTGATGCTCATCCGCAACGTCGGCCACCTGATGACGACCGACGCGGTGAAGATGGCCGACGGCTCCGAGGCGCCGGAGGGCATCCTCGACGGGCTCGTCACCTCGCTGATCGCGCTGCACGACCTGAACAAGACGGCCGGCCCGCGCAACAGCCGGGCGGGCTCGGTCTACATCGTCAAGCCGAAGATGCACGGGCCGGAGGAAGTCGCCTTCGCGAACCGCCTGTTCGGCCGCATCGAGGACGTGCTGGGCATGGCCCCCAACACACTCAAGATGGGCATCATGGACGAGGAGCGGCGCACCACCGTCAACCTGCAGGCCTGCATCGCCGCGGCGAAGGAGCGGGTGGTGTTCATCAACACCGGCTTCCTCGACCGCACCGGCGACGAGATCCACACCTCGATGGAAGCCGGCCCGATGATCCGCAAGGCGGATATGCGCGGCACGCCGTGGATCGCGGCTTATGAGGACCGCAACGTCGACGTCGGCCTCGCCAGCGGCTTCCGGGGCAAGGCGCAGATCGGCAAGGGCATGTGGGCGATGCCGGACCTGATGGCGGCGATGCTGAAGGCGAAGATCGCCCATCCGCAGGCCGGCGCCAACACCGCCTGGGTGCCATCGCCGACCGCCGCGACCCTGCACGCCATCCACTATCACGAGGTGGACGTCGCCAAGCGCCAGGACGAGCTGTCGAAGCGCCAGCGTGCGTCGCTCGACGCCATCCTGACGATCCCGCTCGCCGACCGGCCGAACTGGTCGGAGGAGGAGGTTCAGCAGGAGCTCGACAACAACTGCCAGGGCATCCTCGGCTACGTCGTGCGCTGGATCGACCAGGGCGTCGGCTGCTCGAAGGTGCCGGACATCCACGACGTCGGGCTGATGGAAGACCGGGCGACGCTGCGGATCTCCTCCCAGCACATCGCCAACTGGCTGCATCACGGCATCTGCTCCGAGGACCAGGTGATGGAGGCGCTGAAGCGGATGGCGGCCGTCGTCGACCAGCAGAACGCCGGCGACCCGCTCTACCGGCCGATGGCGCCCACCTTCGACGGCGTCGCCTTCCAGGCCGCCTGCGACCTCGTCTTCAAGGGCCGCGAGCAGCCGAGCGGCTACACCGAGCCGCTCCTTCACCAGCGCCGGAAAGAGGCAAAGGCACTGGCGGCCTGACGACGGCCCGGTCGGGTCGCTGCGGCGCTGGGGAGGCGGGATGGTGGCGACGGACGCAACGGGTGGGCGGCCACCGTCGCCGGCCCGCCAGATCGCCGCCGGCACCATCGGCAACGTCCTCGAGTGGTACGATTTCGCCGTCTACGGCTATCTCGCCACCTTCATCGCCGCGAACTTCTTCCCCTCGGAGGACGCGGTGGCCGGGCTCCTCGCCACCTTCGCGGTCTTCGCCGTCGGTTTCCTGATGCGGCCGCTCGGCGGCATCCTGATCGGCCACATCGGTGACCGCTACGGGCGCAAGCCGGCGCTGCTCGTGTCGGTGTGCGGCATGGCGGTGCCGACGGTCCTGATCGGCCTGCTGCCGTCCTACGACACGATCGGGGTCGCGGCACCGGTGCTGCTCGTCGTCCTGCGCATCGTCCAGGGGCTGTCCGTCGGCGGCGAGTATGTGAGTTCGATGGTATTCCTCGTCGAGAGCGCACCGGCGCACCGGCGCGGCTTCTACGGCGCCTGCTGCGCCGGCGGCGCGGTCTCCGGCATTCTGCTCGGATCGGCGTCCGCGGCGCTGCTGCTCGACGTCTACGGCCACGAGGCGGTCGAGGCGTGGGCGTGGCGGCTGCCCTTCCTCGCCGGCATCCTGCTCGCCGCCGCCGGCTACCTGCTGCGCCGCCATCTTGTCGAGCCGGCCCGCGCCGAGCCGACTGGGCCGGTGCGGCTGCCTGTTCTCGAGGCGCTGCAGCGGCACCCGCGGGTGATCCTGACGCTGATCGGGCTGACGGCCTTCAACGCGGTCGGCTTCTACGTCTCGTTCGTCTTCCTCGCGAGCTGGCTGCAGGAGGCGGACGGCATCCGCCCCTCGGTCGCCCTCACCATGAACACCCTCAACATGGTGATCCTCGTCGCGCTCCTCGTCGCCTTCGGCTGGCTGTCTGACCGGATCGGCCGCCTGCCGATCCTCGCCGGGGCCACCGCCGCGGCCGTCGTCCTCGCCGTGCCGCTGTTCCTGCTGATGCGTGACGGCGGCCTCGCCGGCGCCTTCCTCGGCCAGCTCGGCTTCGTCGTCATCGTCGGCGCCTTCGGCGTGCAGCCGGCCGTGATGGTCGAAGCGGTCGGCGGGCGGGTACGCGTGACGGCGATCGCGCTCGCCTTCAACATCGGCATGGGTGTCATCGGCGGGCTGTCGCCGCTGGTCGCCACCTGGCTGATCGCCACGACCGGCGAGGCGATCGCGCCGGCCTACTTCATCATGGCCGCCGGCGCCGTCTCCTTCCTCGCCACCCGGTTCCTGAGCGAGACCCTCGGGCGGCCGCTGCCGCCATGAGCAGCGCACGATCTTTCGGCTGAGGACACGGCCGCAGGGCGTGCTAAGGGCGTGTCGTCGGCCGTCCGGGGGGAGCGCGTGGGCAGAGCAGCGGGAAATGCCACAGCCGCGCGGGCGGGATCCGGTCGGCTCGGCCAGGTCGCGGCGGGCACGATCGGCAACGTGCTCGAGCTCTACGACTTCGCCGTCTACGGCTTCCTCGCCCCCGTCATCGCCGTGAACTTCTTTCCGGCCGGGGAGGGCAGTTTCGGCGTGCTCGCGGCCTTCGCCGTCTTCGCCGTCGGCGGACTGATGCGGCCGCTCGGCGGCATCCTCGTCGGCCACATCGGCGACCGCTACGGCCGCAAGCCGGCGCTGATCCTGACGGTCGCCGGCATGGCGGTGCCGACCGTGCTGATCGGCACCCTGCCGACCTATGAGGCGATCGGCGTCGCCGCGCCGATCCTGCTGCTAATCCTCAGGGTGGCGCAGGGCCTCGCCGTCGGCGGCGAGTACGTCGGCTCGATGGTCTACCTCGTCGAGAGTGCGCCGGAGGGCCGCCGCGGTCTGTTCGGCGCCACCGCCACCTTCGGCGCCGTCTGCGGCATCCTGCTCGGCTCCACCGTCGCCGCGCTGCTGCACGCCGTCTTCGATGCGGCGGATGTCGTGGCGTGGGCGTGGCGGCTGCCGTTCCTCGCCGGGGCGCTGCTCGCCGTCGCTGGGCTGCTGCTGCGCCGGGCGCTGCTGGAGCCGGACCGGCGCGGCCGCGAGGTCGTCCGGCTGCCGGTGGCCGAGGCGGTGCGGCGCCACCCGCGCGAGATCGTGGCCCTGACCGGTGTGACCGTGCTGAACGCCGCCGGGCTCTACCTCTGCTTCGTCTTCGTCGCGACGTGGCTGCAGCAGCAGGCCGGCCTGTCGTCGGCGGCGGCGCTGGCGGTCAACTCCCTCAACATGGGGCTGCTCCTCGCCCTGATCCTCGGCTTCGGCGCGCTCTCCGACCGCGTCGGGCGGCTGCCGATCCTCACCGGTGCGACGCTCGCCGGCCTCGGTCTCGCCGTGCCGCTGTTCCTGCTGATGCGCGACGGCGGCCTCGCCGGGGCGCTCCTCGGCCAGTTCGGCTTCGCGGTTATGGTCGGCGCCTTCGGGGTCCAGCCGGCGCTGATGGTGGAATCGGTGAGCGGCCCGGTGCGGGTCTCGGCGGTAGCGATCCCGTTCAATGTCGGCATCGGCGTCGTCGGTGGCGTCGCGCCGCTGGCGGCGGCCTGGCTCATCGGCGTGACCGGTCAGGCGATCGCGCCGGCCTACCTCATCGTCGCGGCCGCCCTCGTCTCGTTTGTTGCGACCCGCTTCCTCCGCGAAACCTGCGGGCGACCGCTGCCGCCGTGAGGCGCCGTCGCCGGGCTGGACGCGGCGGCGCCGCCGGTCGATGCTGCCGGTGCGGCGGGCGGTGCCGGATCGGCAGCAGCAGGGACCAGGTGGCGATGAACGAGCGAGTATCTCCGAAGCGCGCGGCACCCGTGCGCACGCGCCGACAGCCGGCCGGCGAGGGGACGCGGCCGCCCTCCGGCGCGGAGAGCCTGCTCGGCACGCTCGTCGGTGCCGGCGTCGAGGTCTGCTTCACCAATCCCGGCACCTCGGAGATGCACTTCGTCACGGCCCTCGACACGGTGCCGGAGATGCGCGGCGTGCTGACGCTGTTCGAGGGCGTCGCGTCGGCGGCGGCCGACGGTTACGGCCGCATGACCGGCAAGCCCGCCTCGACGCTGCTGCACCTCGGCCCCGGCCTCGGCAACGCCATCGCCAACTTCCACAACGCCCGCAAGGCGCGCACGCCGATCGTCAACATCGTCGGCGAGCACGCCACCACCCACCTCGCCTACGACGCGCCGCTGACGGCCGACATCGAGGCGATCGCCCGGCCGGTGTCGCGCTGGGTGCGCACCAGCCAGTCATCGGCGACCGTCGCCCACGACGGCGCCGAGGCGGTGGCGGCGGCCTCCAGCTTGTCGGGCGGGACGGCGACGCTGATCGTGCCGGCCGACATCTCCTGGGACCCGTCGACCGGGCCCGTCGCGCCCATTGCCCCCGTGCCGCCACGGCCGGTCGGGGAGGCGGTCGTCGCGGGCGTCGCGCGGGCGCTGAAGGGGGCGCACCGGGCCGCGATCCTAGGGCGCGGACCGGCCCTGCACGGGGCGGGGCTGGAGGCACTCGGGCGCGTCGCGGCGAAGACCGGGGCGACGCTGTTCGGTGACACCTTCGCGCCGCGCATGGAGCGGGGGGCAGGGCGGCCGGTGGTGCGGCGGATGCCGTACTTCGCCGAGGATGCGGCCGCGGCTCTTTCGGTGTTCGACGTGCTGGTGATCGTCGGCACGGCGCCGCCGGTGTCGTTCTTCGCCTATCCGAACAAGCCGAGCTTCCTCGCCGCCCCCGGGTGCGCCATTCACACGCTCGCGAGCCCGGAGGAGGACGTCGTGGCGGCGCTGTCCGACCTCGCCGACGCGCTCGGCGCGCCCCGCAAGGCCGGCAAGGGGGAGCGTTACGCCCTCGAGGTGCCCGGCATGCCGTCCGGTCCGCTCGACCAGCAAAAGGTCGGGGCGATCGTCGCGCGGCTCCTGCCGGAGGGTGCGATCGTCTCCGACGAGTGCATCACCTCTGGTGCCTTCACCAGCGAGTACGGCCCCTCGGCGGCGCCCCATGACATCCTGTGGATCAGCGGTGGCTCGATCGGCATCGGCCTGCCGCTGGCAACGGGCACCGCGGTCGCCTGCCCGGACCGCAAGTGCGTCTGCCTCGAGGGTGACGGCTCCGGCATGTACACGCTGCAGGCGCTCTGGACGCAGGCGCGCGAGCGCCTCGACGTCGTCACGGTGATCTTCGCCAATCGCTCCTACAAGATCCTGCACGTCGAGCTCGGCCGCGTCGGTGTGACGGCGGCTGAGCGCTCGGGACGGGTGCTGGACATGGACGATCCGGTGCTCGACTGGGTCAAGATGTCGGAGGGCATGGGCGTGCCGGCGCGCCGGGTCGACACGGCGGAGGACTTCGCCGATGTCTTCGCCGCGGCGCTGAAGGCGCGCGGGCCGTTCCTGATCGAGGCGGTGATCCCATGACCAAGGTCGTCACCGGCGGGCGGGGTGGGCGGGCGCCAATGCTCGCCGGCGCGGTCGCGGTACTCGCGCTCTGCCAGGCCGCTGCGGCCGGCGAGATTCGCCTCAACCAGGTCGGCTACCGTAGCGGTGAGGCGAAGATCGCGACCCTGATGAGCCGCGAAGCGGCGCTGTCGGCGGACACGCGCTTCACCGTCGAGGATGCCGACGGGATGACGGTGCTGAAGGGCCGCGTCGGCAAGGCGGGTGCTGGCTGGAACGAGCGGTTCGTCTCGACCTACCGGCTCGACTTCTCCGCGCTGTCCGAGCCCGGTCGCTACCGCTTGCGGGTGGCCGGCAGCGATCCGTCGGTGTCGCCGCCGTTCACGATCGGCGATGGCGCGGCGCTCTACGGCCCGCTCGTCGACAACGCCATCGCCTTCTACCGGGCGCAGCGCGACGGGCCGGACGTCGACCCGCAGATCCTCGACCGCAAGCCCTCCCACCTCACCGACGCAACGGCGAAGGCGTTCGCGCCGCTCAGCTACAAGGGCTACCGGCTCGTCGGCAAGCCCGAGGCGGTCGGCGGCCGCCGCGACGTTTCGGGCGGCTGGTTCGATGCCGGCGACTATCTGAAGTTCGTCGCTACCGCCTCGTTCGTCGACACTGCGCTCTACCTCGCCGTACGCGACCGCGGACCGTGGCCGAAGCTCCTCGACGAGGCGGCGTTCGGGTCCGACTGGTTGATGAAGATGTGGGACGACGAGACCCGCACGCTCTTCTACCAGGTCGGTCTCGGCGACGGCGGGGTCGGCCTCGTCGGGGACCACGATCTCTGGCGGCTGCCGCAGGCGGACGACGCCCTGACGGTGAAGCCGGGCGATCCCGAGTACTTCGTGAAGTTCCGCCCGGCCCTGCGCGCCGGTCCGCCGGGGAGCCCCGTCAGCCCCAACCTCGCGGGACGTCTCGCCTCGTCGTTCGCACTCTGCGCGACGGTCGGACGCGCGGCGGACCGGGAAGAGTGTGCGGCGGCGGCGGAGCACGTCTACGCGGCCGCCGACACGAGGCCAAAGAAACTGCTCGCCGCCTCGCCGCACGATTACTACCCGGAGGACAACTTCGCCGACGATCTCGAACTCGGGGCGGTGGAGCTTCACTTTCTCGCGAAGGCAGGCGGCACCGAAAAGAGCGCCGCGTTCTACCTTCGCGAGGCCGCCCGTTGGGCCCGCGTCCATATCGACGGCGGTTCGTCGACCTGGCAGACGCTCGACATGTTCGACGTCGGGCCGCTCGCCCATCTCGAACTGATGCGCGCCCTCGAGGCAGCGGGTGATCCGCAGGACCTCGCCGTCACCCGCGCCGATCTCGAGCGGGACGTCGAGAACCAGCTGAAGCGGGCGGAGCGCCAAGCCGCCCGCGACCCGTTCGGCTCCGGCTGGGCCTACGCGCCGAAGGGGTGGGACCACGTCCAGCACCTCGTCGGTCTCACCGTCACGGCGCTGCTCTTCGATGAGGAGACCGGCAAGAAGCGGTTCGCCGCGCTCGCCCAGGACCAGCGCGACTGGCTGCTCGGCCGCAACGCCTGGGGGACGAGCTTCGTCGTCGGGGCCGGCACGACCTTCCCGCGCTGCCTGCACCACCAGATCGCCAACCTCGCCGGCAACCTCGCGGGCAAGCTGCCACTGCTGCTCGGCGCGGTTGTCGCGGGGCCGGGCGACGCGGACGAAGTCGAGGTCTCGGAGCCGTCTGACGAGCAGCGGCGCTGCCCGGCCGGCGGCAAGAACCGGTTCGGCCCCTTCGACGGCGCGAAGGTGCGCTACGTCGACGACGCCACCTCGTGGTCGACGTCGGAGCCGGCGATCGACTACGTGGCGCTGACGGTCATTCTGTTCGCCACGATCGCGCAGTAGCGCCGAGGCCGTGTCACGGGCGCCTGTCTCAGGCGCCGGCGACCTTCTCGGTGCGGCCGATCTTGATGCCGAAGCCGGCGAGGCCGACGTACTGGCGATCGTGGGAGGACAGGAGCGCGATCGAGGTGACGCCGAGATCGCGCAGGATCTGGGCGCCGACGCCGACCTCGCGCCAGCGGGCGCGCCGCTGGCGGGCCGACATGTGGCGCTCCGCCTCCGGATCGCCGGGCGCCATCGCGACGTCCTCCGGCCGCAGCACGGCCGGGTCGCGGATCAGCACGAAGACGCCACCCTTGCCGCCGTCGAAGCGCGACAGCGCCTGGTCGAGCCAGCCCTTCGACGTCGCGGAGCCGCGCAAGAGGTCCGACAGGACGTGTTCGCGGTGGATGCGGCACGGCACGTCGTCGGCGCCGACGACGTTGCCGACGGTGATCGCGACGTGCTGCAGCGGGTCGAACGGCGTCTCGTAGACATAGACGCGGGCGGTGCGGCCGTGCGCGGCGACGTCGAATGAGTCGATGCGCCGGACGAACATCTCCTGCCGCATCCGGTACTCGATCAGTTCCTCGATCGAGACGATCTTGAGGCCGTGCTCGCGGGCGAACTCGATCAGCTCTGGCAGCCGCTTCACCGTGCCGTCGTCGTTGACGACCTCGGCCAGCACGCCGACCGGCTCGAGGCCGGCGAGGGTGGCGAGATCGGTGGCCGCCTCGGTGTGGCCGGAGCGGGTGAGGACGCCGCCGTCGCGCGAGATCAGCGGGAAGATGTGGCCGGGGCGGAGAAAGTCGCTGGCCGTGCAGTTGTCGTTGGAGAGCGCGGCGATCGTGTTCGCCCGCTCTTCCGCCGAGATGCCGGTGGTCAGGCCGACCTTGTAGTCGACCGTCACCGTGAAGGCGGTGCGCATCGGATCGCGGTTGTTGGCGACCATCGGGGCGAGGTTGAGGGCCTCGGCGCGCTCCCCGGGCATCGGCACGCAGATGATGCCGCTCGTATGGCGGATCATGAAGGCGATGCGCTCCGGCGTCGCCTTCGCCGCCGCCATGATCAGGTCGCCCTCGTTCTCGCGATCGGTGTCGTCGACGACGACGACGAGCTCGCCCGCGGCGATCGCCGCGACGGCTTCCTCGATGGTGTTCAGCGCCATGCGGAAACGGGGTCCTGTGTAGGGGCGGCGGGGTCTCGTCCATTCGACCTTCGCGGCGAGGCCGTCAAGCACCGAGGCGTCGCACCGGCGTCGCCGGCTTGCGCTGGCTCATTTTCCAAGACGCCGGTTTCGGCCTAGTCTGAGCGCACGCCGTGCGCATGACGGCGGGAGGGGTCGAGCATGGGTAAGAAGAAGAAGGACGGGAAGGATCGCCACGCGGAGGATGCCGGCACCATCGAAAACGCGCCGGCGGACTTCCACTACGCCGAAGAGTTGCAGCGGCTGCAGGTGGAGATCGCCTATCTTCAGGCGTGGGTGAAGGAGACCGGCGCCCGCATCGTCGTCATCTTCGAAGGGCGGGACGCGGCAGGGAAGGGCGGCGTCATCAAGCGCATCACGGAGAAGGTCAGTCCGCGCGTCTTCCGGGTCGTGGCGCTTCCGTCTCCGACCGAGCGTGAGAAGTCACAGATGTACATCCAGCGCTACATCCCACATCTGCCGGCCGCCGGCGAGATCGTGATCTTCGATCGAAGCTGGTACAACCGTGCGGGTGTCGAACGCGTCATGGGGTTCTGCACCGATCAGCAGGCTCACCGATTCCTGGAACAGGCGCCGCGCTTCGAAGCAACACTCGTAGAATCCGGCCTCATCTTGCTGAAGTACTTCCTCGACGTCAGCGAGGAGGAGCAGGAGCGGCGCTTCCGCCAGCGCATCAACGATCCGCTGCGCCAGTGGAAGCTGAGCCCGATGGACGTCGAGTCCTATCGCCGCTGGTGGGACTACACGACTGCCTACGACGAGATGATCCGCATGACCGACAGCATTCACGCGCCGTGGTGGGTGGTGCCGTCGGACGACAAGAAGCGCGCGCGCATAAACTGCATCTCGCACCTCCTGAGCCGTATCCCCTATGAAAAGGTGAAGTTCGACAAGCCGAAGCTCGGCGACAGGCAGAGCCGGCCGAAGGACTTCGTCGAAGACGCGAGCTTCCGCAACATCGTGCCACACGTCGGTTGACGAGCGGGCAGCGCGGCGGGTCGTTGCCCGCCGCGCTTGTCCGTCAGGCGGAGTCGGGCGCCCAGGACAGAAAGAAGCCGACATCGCCCGGCATGCCGCCGGGGAAGTTGATGATCGTCGCCTTCAGCTTGTAGCCCTGCGGCTGGGCGACCGACTTGTAGACGTCGAACAACTCCTTCGCCTTGCCCTGCAGGGTGTTCGGCCACTCCGGGTCGGCGCTGTTGATGGCACGACCGCTGTCGGTGCAGAGTTCCGACGGGAAGGTATAGATCATCGCCTCGAGCTTGCCGGCCGTCACGGCCTGCATGACGACGCGGCGGATCATCGCCCGCTCCTCCTCGCCGAGGTGGCCCTTGAGGAAGTCCTCGGCGAACTCGGCGCGCTTCTGCTGCTCGATCTTCTGACGAGCCATATGCTCGTCGACTTCCTTCATCTGCTTCTCGAGCATCATCATGCGCAGCTCTTCGGCGCTGACGGGCTTTCCCGGTGCGGCAGTGTCGTTCTCGGCCATGACGTTTCCCCTTCACGCGATCGATCAGGCGACGCAACCCGCGCCGCTTCTGCCGGCGGCGTCCCTGCCACCACGATAGCCGCACATGAGGGGCGTTCGGAAATCACGTCGCTGATGTGGATCAATCCGGGATGGGGTTGGAGGAACGCGACAGAGGTGGCGCCCCATGTTTGGTGCGAGCGCAGATCGGATGTGGGCGCCCTTCGGGTGCGGGCGCGTATCAGTCGACCCAGACGACGACACGGTCGCGGCCGTCCCGCTTGGCCACGTACATGGCCGCATCGGCCGCCCGCAGGATCGCGTCCGCCGAATGCAGCGCGGCCTCGGAACTCGCGACGCCGATCGAGACTGTCACCGGGCCGAGGTCCGGACCGACGCCGAGGTCTGCGGCGGCGACGGCCGTGCGGATCCTCTCGGAGACGGCGTGCGCCTCGGCGAGGCGTGTCCCCGGCAGCATGATGGCGAACTCCTCGCCGCCGATGCGCGCGGCGACGGCGTCGTTGCCGTCGAGCACGGCCCGCAGGACGTCGGCGATGGCGACCAGCACGGCGTCGCCCGCGGCGTGGCCGAAGCGGTCGTTGATCTCCTTGAAGCGGTCGACATCCACGAAGGCGAGGGAGAGGACCGCCGCCTCGCCAGACCGGGCCGACGGCGGGTCTGGAATAAAATGGCTCTGGAGGCTCTCCTGCAGGGCCCGCCGGTTCAACAGGCCGGTGAGCGCGTCCTGTCGGGCCGCGACCTCAAGGGCGAGGTTCTGGCGGCTGATGGTGTGGAGCGCCGCGCCCGTCTGGACCTCGAAGACCTGAAAGAAAATCCCCGTCACGGTGAGCGTCAGCACGAAGGTGCTGGCCGCGAGCGGGCTGAGGTCGAAGAGGCCCGAGGCGAAGGCGATGGCGAAGACGCCGAAGGCGCCGGCGATCATCGCCCAGCCGGGCGCGGACCCGAGGATCAGGAAGGCGCCGCCGACGAGGGGGAAGAACAGCAGCAACCGCAACTGGTCGTGGAGCACGAAGAACTGCGCGGCCGAAATGTAGGCGAAGGCCGCGAGGAAGAAGCCCGATGCGACGTGGATGAAGGCCTTCGGACGCAGCACGAGGGCGATCAGCGCCACGGCGTTGGCGACGAAGAAGGCGATATTGTTCGCCGACTGGACCGGCCCGAGCGGCATCCAGCCGAGCACGGTCGGGATCGTCATCAGCCCGCCCCAGACCAGGGCGACCGACAGCACGACCATGAGGAAGCGGCGGCGGATGTCCTCCGATCGTGCCCAGGCGAGACGGG
>CALRZT010000047.1:0-19617 GCA_943372725.1 Pseudoxanthobacter soli DSM 19599 | reverse complement strand
ACCGAGGCGCAGGCGGATCTCTGCTTCGCCAACATCGCCGCGGTGCTGGCCGACGCCGGCCTCGGGGCCGCCGACGTCGTCCGCATCAACGCCTACGTCGTCGACCGGGCCGACTTTCCGGCCTACATGCGGGCGCGCGACCGCTTCATCGGCGCGCTGCCGGGCCCCGCCTCGACGCTCGTGATCGTCGGCGGCTTCACGCGGGCGGAGTTCAGGGTGGAAGTCGAAGTGGTGGCGGCGCGCCTGCCCGCCGCGGCCGAGTGAGCTGAGGGGAAAGCGGATGCGGCTGTGGATCAGGGATCCCGTGGCGGTTCTGGCCGAGGGCGCCGAGCGCGGACTCGTCGTCGAGGACGAGCGCATCGTCGAGCTGGTGCCGCGCGGTGCCCATGGCCCGAGCGCGCCGGTGGATGCCACCTTCGACGCCGGCCGCCACGTCGTCGTGCCCGGTCTCGTCAACACCCACCACCACATGTTCCAGACGCTGACGCGTGCCCACCCGGCGGCGATCAACAAGGAGCTGTTTCCCTGGCTGAAGGCGCTGATGCCGATCTGGGCACGCAACGTCAGGCCGGAGCCGTTCCGGCTCGCCACGCGCCTCGCGCTGACCGAGCTCCTGATGTCGGGCTGCACCACCGTCTCCGACCACCAGTACCTGTTCCCCGCCGGCCTCGAGGACGCCATGGACATCCAGGCGGAGGAGGCGACCGCCATTGGCATGCGGATGACGCTGACCCGCGGCGCCCTCAGCCTGCCGCCGAGCGGCGACGGGCTGACGGTGAAGGAGGCGATCCAGGACGACGACGTCATCCTCGCCGACTGCGAGCGGGTGATCGCCCGCTACCACGACCCGTCCGAGGGCGCCTTCCTGCAGGTGGCGCTCGCCCCGTGCGCGCCCTTCAACGTGACGCGCCGGCTGATGGTCGAGACGGCGGCGATGGCGGAGCGCTGCAACTGCCGCCTCCACACCCACCTCGGCGAGACCCACGACGAGAACGCCTACTGCCTGCACCACTACGGCATGCGGCCGGTCGACTATCTGGACGAGCTCGGCTGGCTCAACGACAAGGTCTGGCTCGCCCACGGCATCCACTTCAACGACGCCGAGGTGGAGCGCCTTGGTCGCCACAAGGTCGGCGTCTGCCACTGCCCGACCTCGAACATGGTGCTCGCCTCCGGCAACTGCCGCACCAAGGAGCTCGAGGCCGCCGGCGCCCCCGTCGGGCTCGGCGTCGACGGCTCGGCCTCCAACGACAACTCCAACCTCATCGAAGGCGTCCGCCACGCCCTGATGATCGGCCGGCTCACTTATGACGCCGCCGCCGTCACCCACTTCGACGCCTTCCGCTGGGCGACCGAGGGCTCGGCACGCTGCCTCGGTCGCGACGACATCGGTGCGGTGGCCGTCGGCAAGCAGGCCGATCTCGCCCTCTATTCCCTCGAGGAACTGCGCTTCTCCGGCGCCGGCGACCCGCTCGCCGCCCTCGTGCTCTGTGGCGCCCACCGGGCAGACCGCGTGATGATCGCCGGCGAGTGGAAAATTGAGGACGGCCTGCCCGTCGGCGTCGACGTCGGCCGCCTGCGCGCCGAGCACGGCGCCGCCGCCAAGGCCTTCCTGGAGCGCTTCTGATGCTGCCGCGCCGCCACTGGCGGGAGATGACGACGCTCGATTTCCGTGACCCCGACGTGGCGCGCTGGATCGCCGTGCTGCCGGTCGCCGCGATCGAGCAGCACGGCCCGCATCTGCCGGTCGCCACCGACACGATGATCGCCGAGGGCCAGATCGCCCGCGTGCTGGAACTGCTGCCGGGCGACCTGCCGGTGACCTTCCTGCCGGTGCAGGCGATCGGCAAGTCGAACGAGCACGTCCTGTCGCCGGGTACGCTGACCTTGTCGTGGGAGACGGCGACGCGCGCGTGGATCGAGATCGGCGAGAGCGTCGCCCGCGCCGGCGTCCGCAAGCTCGTCATCGTCAATTCGCACGGCGGCAACGTGCCGATCGTCGACATCGTCTGCCGCGAGCTCCGGGTGCGCTTCGACATGCTCGCCGTGCAGACCCACTGGGCCCGCTTCGGCCAGCCCGACGACGTCTTCCCGCCGCACGAGTTCATCGACGGCATCCACGCCGGCGACATCGAGACGTCGCTGATGCTGCATCTCGCGCCCGAGCTCGTGCGTATGGAGCGGGCGGAGGTGTTCCGCTCGGCGCAGACCTCCTACATCCAGGAGTTCGTGCACCTGCGCGGCCACGGCCCGCACGCCTTCGGCTGGATGGCGCAAGACCTCAATCCGGCGGGCGCCGTCGGCGACGCCACCGCGGCATCGGCCGAGAAGGGCGCGGCCTCGCTCGACCACGCCGCCCGCGGCTTCGTCGAGCTCCTCGCCGACGTCGACCGCTTCGACCTCGCCCGCCTGTGGCGACCGGTGGATTAGGCGGCGATCACGCCGGCGCGGCGAGTGCCCCGGCGAGCGGGCCGACATCGGTGATCGCATAGACCTTCAGGAGCGACTGCCGGCCCCGCACGGTGATCTCCTCGACACGCGTCGCGGCGAGCTCGACCTTCGCGGCGTGGACAACGGCGTGCGATACCACCAGCACGGCGCCGTATTCCTTGGTCAGCGTCTCCAGCCGGCTCGCGGTGTTGACGGTGTCGCCGAGGGCAGTGATGCCTGCCGTGGCCCCGCCCCCCGCCGCGCCGACGCGCCCGAGGATCGCCGGGCCGACGTGGATGCCGATGCCGATCCTCAAGGGCGCGCCGAGCTGCGGCGCGAGTTCGCGGTTGAGTTCGGCCATCGCGTCCTGCATGCGCACGGCGGCGGCGAGCGCCGAGCGGCAGCCAGCAGCGGCGCCGTCGGTCATGCCGAAGATCGCCATGACGCCGTCGCCGATGAACTTGTCGACATAGCCGCGCTCGGCCCGGACGGCGCGCGCCATCGCGTCGAGATAGCGGTTGAGGATGAACACCACGTCGTAGGTTAGGCGCCGCTCCGACAGGCTGGTGAAGCCGCGCAGGTCGACGAACAGTACCGCCACCGGCTGCTCGACGCCCCAGTGGTAGGCGTCCTGGCCGTCGACGGCGATCGCCGTGCCGGCGGTCTCGCGTGCGGGCAGCAGCGGCTGCACGGTGAGATCGGCGGTGGGCCGCAGCTGGCAGGCGAGGCGCACGCCCGCATCGGCGCCGATCCGCTCCAGCACGGCGCGCTCCTGCGCTCCCGCCTCGGGCTGTCCATCGAGGCCGTCGAGGATGCGCGTGCGGCAGGTCGAGCAGCGCGCCCGGCCGCCGCACACGGCCGCATGCGGAATGCCGTTCATCCGGCTGATCTCGAGCACAGACGGACCCGGCGCCACCCGCACCACCCGGTTGCCGGGATAGGTGACGGCAAGACGGCGCGCCCGGCCGATCGGCAGCAGGCGCACCGCCATGACGAGGAGCGTGACCGCCAGCACCGTGCCGTAGGCCGCGAGCGTGCCCTGATACACCGCCGCGCCGGTCGCCAGCTGCTCCGGCGTCAGCGTGCCGGTGTCCTGGCCGAGGATCCACAGGCGCCGCGCCGCATCGACGAAGCCCCATTCGGCCATCAGCGGCACGGCCACGGCGGCGGTGAGCAGCACCGCCCGAAAGCGCCCGTACCAGGGCCTGAGCCGCAGCCAGAAGTGCAGTCCGATGCAGCCGTGGATCCACACCGTCAGCATCGCCAGCGTCTGCAGGAACACCTCGCCCGGCCACTGCAGCGACAGGACGTGGGTGTAGCTGTCCTCGACGCCCTCGAGCATGGCGAGCCCGGCTGTGCCGGCGACGTGCTTGGCCAGCAGCAGCGGGATCGCGAGGCCCAGCACGAGCTGCGCGGCCTCCGCCGGCGGCATCCGGAGCGTCCGCCGCCGCGCCGTCTTCCACAGCGCCAGCGCCACGTGCACGACCATCGCGCCGACGAGGAGGGCGAAGCCCGCCGTCGAGCGCCAGAAGCCCGTCCGCCAGTCCTGCACCACCTCCATCAGGCCGACGGACCAGATGCCGAGGGCGTGGTTGAGGAAGTGGGTGAGGGCGAAGGCGAACAGCACCAGGCCCGAGGCGAGGCGCAGCCGTGGCGGCGCGAGCAAGCGCGTCACCCGCTCGCCCAGCCGGCGGACGAAGCCGCCTGCCGGGTCGCCGGGCGCCGCTCCGCCGTCCATCGCCGTCATGCCCCGCCGCCTCGCTCGACCGGGGCCGTCAGGCCGACACCACCCCGTCCTCGGCGGGCGTCCGGCCGAACGGATAGACGTAGTTGGGGTCGGGCAGCACCACCTTCGCCCGCTTGCCCTCGTAGTCGCAGCGGGTGAGCAGGTCGCGGATGAGGTTGAGCCGGGCGTGCTTCTTGTCGTTCGCCCGCACGATCGTCCACGGCGCCACCGGCGTGTGCGTGCGCGCCAGCATCTCGTCGCGCGCCCGTGAATAGTCGTCCCAGTGCTTCAGCGCCATGTCGTCGATCGGCGAGATCTTCCATTGCTTCAGAGGGTCGCGGCGGCGATCCTCGAGGCGGCGCTTCTGCTCGTCCTTGTCGATGTCGAGATAATACTTCAAGAGCTTGATGTTCGACTGCACCAGCATCTGCTCGAAGAACGGCACCTGGCCGAAAAAGATTTCGACCTCGGCCTCGGTGCAGAAGCCCATGACGCGCTCGACACCGGCGCGGTTGTACCAGGAGCGGTTGAAGCAGACGAACTCCTGGCCGGCGGGCAGGTGCTCGATCCAGCGCTGATAGTACCACTGCGTCTGCTCGCGTTCGGTCGGCTTGCCGAGCGCGACCATGCGGCTCTCGCGCGGCGAGAGGTGCTCCATGATGCGTTTGATGGTGCCGTCCTTGCCGGCGGCGTCGCGGCCCTCGAGCAGCACCAGCAGCTTGTCGCCGTTGGCGATGATGTGGCGGTGCAGCTTCACGAGCTCGACCTGCAGCTCGTAGAGCGCCTCCTTGTAGCCGCCGTTGCCCTCGTCGCCGACGACCTCGTCGTCGTCGGCCCGCTTCGCCGCCTTCTTGCCCTTGCCCAAGCCCGTTCCCCCGCGCCGGTTCAGTCCGTCTCAGAGCGCCTGCACTTCCTTCACTTCCGGCAGGTAGTGCCGGAGGAGGTTCTGGATGCCGTGGCGGAGCGTCGCCGTCGAGGACGGGCAGCCGGAGCAGGCGCCGCGCATCGACAGATAGACGATGCCGTCGCGGAAGCCCTTGAAGGTGATGTCGCCGCCGTCCTGGGCGACGGCCGGGCGGACGCGCTCGTCGATCAGTTCCTTGACCACGGCCACCGTCTCGGCGTCGGCCTCGTCGAAGAACTCGGTGTCCTCGGCGGGGGCGGCGTCGGTGGCGAGCACCGGTGCGCCGGACTGGTAGTGCTCCATGATGGCGCCGAGCACCGAGGGCTTCAGGTGCTGCCACTCGCCGTGGCTGGTGGTGACGGCGACGAAGTCGGAGCCGAGGAAGACGCCGGCGACGTCGGGCAACGAGAACAGCCGCTCGGCGAGCGGGGATTCGTGCGCGGCGCCGGCGTTGCGATAGTCGCGCGGCTCGCCGTCGAGGACGGCGCGGCCGGGCAGGAACTTCAGCGTCTGCGGATTGGGGGTCGTCTCGGTCTGGATGAACATGCTGGAATCCTGGTTCAAGGCCCGGTCCCTGCGGGAGGCGGAACGGCCCTGCGGGCGATCCGCCGGGACGGCCGAGGCGATGCGGCGCTGGTGGCGTCGCGGCGCGAGGGCCAGAGCCAACGTAATCCCTCCACCGGTGGCTTCAAGGGCCGGGCGGAAACGGGCATGCAGCGCGGGTGCGCCGCTCAGGCGAGCGCCACGATGTCCTGGTCGGAGAGGGTGCCCGGCACGATGGTGATCGGGATCGGGAAGCTGCCGGAAAGCTTGCCGGCGAGCGAGGAGACGAGCGGCCCCGGCCCCTCCTTCTCGGTGCCGGCGGCGAGCACCAGGATGGCGATGTCGGCGTCCTCGGCGATCAGCGCGACGATCTCGTCGGCTGGGCTGCCCTCGCGCACCACCGTCTCCGGCTTGACGCGGGGCGCCAGCGCACGGGCGCGGTCGAGGGAGCGGGCGAGCGTCGCCTCCGCCTCCGCCGTCGCCTCGGCGCGCATGATGTCCTCGACGCCGAGCCAATGCTGAAACTCTTCCGGCTTGATGACGTAGAGCATCGTCAGGGTGCCGCCGGTGCGCTCGGCGCGCTTGGCGGCATAGACGAGGGCGCGGTCGCACTCCGGTGTGTCGTCGACGACGACGAGGAACTTGCGGGAGTGGCCGGTCTCGAAGGAAGTGCGCAGGGTAACCATGCGCGGGACATTGCCCCGCGCATCGGCGCGGGGCAAGGCGGGGGCGGGGTGCGCCTCACCGCCGGCTCCAGATCTCCTGGTCGATCTCGCCCTTCAGCTCCGGCATCGTCTCGGCGAGGAAGGTCGGCCGGCGGCCGGCCTTGCGCTGGGCGATGTAGTCGGCGGTGAGACGCGACACGAGGCTGGACAGGAGCACGATGGCGACGAGGTTGATCGTCGCCATCAGCCCCATCGAGGCGTCGGCGGTGTCGAACACGGTCGCCACGGACTCGTAGCCGCCCCACACCACCATCGCCATCAAAGCGAGCCGCAGCACGGCCTTGCCGATGCGGCCGCCGACACCGAGGAAAACGAGCGCGCCCTCGGCATAGGCGTAGTTGCCGATGATCGAGGTGAAGGCGAAGAAGAAGATCGCCACCGCCACGAAGTAGGGCCCGGCCGCGCCGATGTGGACCTGCATCGCCGCCTGGGTGAGCTGCGTGCCGGTGAGGCCGGAGTCCGGCACCAGCGTTCCGGACAAGAGGATCAAGAGCGCGGTGGCGGTGCAGATCAGGATGGTGTCGATGAACACGCCTAGCGACTGCACCAGGCCCTGGCTGACCGGGTGGTGCGGGTCGGGCGTCGCGACGGCGGCGATGTTCGGCGCGCTGCCCATGCCGGCCTCGTTGGAGAACAGTCCGCGCTTGACGCCGTTCAGCATCGCCGCTGCGAGCGATCCTGCGAGGCCGCCGGCCGCCGGCGCGAAGCCGAAGGCGCTGGCGACGATCATGCCGAGCATCGCCGGGACCTCGGCGATGTTGATCACCACCGCATAGAGCGCGACGCCGAGATAGGCCGCCGCCATGAACGGCACGACATATTCGGCGACGCGGGCGATCGCCGTGATGCCGCCGAAGATGATGACGCCCGACAGCAGCGCCAGCACGACGCCGGTGCCGAGTTTCGAAATGCCGAAGGCGCCGCTGAAGGCGTCGGCGATGGAGTTCGCCTGCACGGCGTTGAAGACGAGGCCAAACGACAGGATCAGGCAGACGGAGAAGATCGCCCCCGCCCACGGCGCCTTCAGGCCGCGGGCGATGTAGAAGGCCGGGCCGCCGCGATAGCGCCCCTCGTCGTCCTTCACCTTGTAGAGCTGGGCGAGCGTGCTCTCGGCGAAGGCGGTGGCCATGCCGAGCGCCGCCACCACCCACATCCAGAAGATTGCGCCCGGGCCGCCGAGATAGAGCGCCACCGCGACGCCGGCGATGTTGCCGGTGCCGACGCGCGAGGCGAGGCTGGTGCACAGCGCCTGGAACGGGGTGATGCCGGAGCGGTCGGTGTCGGAGGACGACAGCACCGAGCGGATCATCTCGGGGAAATAGAAGATCTGCACGAACTTCAGCCGGAGCGTGAAGTACACGCCGACGGCCAGGAGGCCGTAGATCAGCACGTAGCCCCAGAAGATCGTGTTGAGGAAATCGATGACGGCTGTCATGGCGCTGGCTCTACCCCGGTCCCGTCGCTGTCGCGACCGCCGACCGATCGCTTCGGCCATGAGACGCCGATTTGCGCGATCTGCCAAGGGGTTGGGGAGCGGTTGACCGCCCCCCCCCCCCGATATCGAATGCCAGCGCGGCCCTAGCTACTCCTGGCGCCGGCCGAACGATTCCGCGTAGGCCTCGGTGCGGAGTTCGACCAGCGGGTCGTCGGAGAGGTCGATGCCGGCGGTGAGGTTGGTCGGCAGGAACAGCAACTGGTTCTCGATCGCGGCGGTATCGAGCGCCTTGGTGATGGCGATCTCGCCGAGGTCGACGATCGGGCGCTCCTCCGGCCAGACCTTGCTCGCGTCGCCCGTGGGATCACCCTCGGCCGCCACCTGCACCTGCAGCCGGAAGCGGACAGGCGCCTCGGCGACGGCGGAGCGCAGCGTGTCGGCGAGCGCATGCGGTTCGCGCGCCGCGGCTTCCGCGTCGCTGACGAAAGCCTCGCCGTCCACCGGCACCACGCGCCAGCGTACGAAGCGCGCCTCGCCGGCGGCGTTGGTGAACTGGAAGGCGTTGACGCCGAAATAGGGCAGCGTGCCGAACGACACCGGCATCGGCTTCGGCGCCGTGACGAAGGCGAGCGCGGCCGGGTGGGCGCCGAGGAACTGCTCGATCGGCGTCGGCTTCGGCGCGTCGGGGCCGCTTTCGCCGACGGCGCGCAGCAGGCCGAGGAAATCCTCGCCGGTCGCGACCGGAAAGCCGTTCTCGGAGATCATCACGAGGTCGGTCTCGCCGCCGTCGGAGAGCTGGAACTTCACCGCCATGCCGCGGATGCCGCCGATCGCCGGGTTCTGGTCGGCGACGTCGGGGATGCCGCCGCCATTCGAGAAGCGCACCGTCACCGGCGTCGGCGCGCCGGTCAGGAACAGCGCCGTGCTCAGGTCGCTCGCGCCGGGCGCCGGCGTGAAGGTGCCCTCGAACAGGGCCCCCGTCGCATGGTTCGCGCGGGTGTGCGGGTGCCTGCCGAACAGCGTGTTGAACTGGTCGACAATCTCGACCGCGACGCTCTCCTGCGCGGACGCGGACGGCGGCAGTGCCCAGACTGCTGCGGCGAGTCCCACGGCCGCAGCCGCGATGAGGCGAAAGGTCATGGTCGGTCTCCGTCGGGGGCACGCGCCCGCCGAGCCGGCGGGCGGTCTTCGGGGGCACGCGGCCGTCCAGCCGGCGTGCAGTCTAGCGGATCCACGCCGGAGCGCTGCTCACACTACCGTTGGTTGGCTCAGTTGCCACCCTCGAGCAGCCGTCGGGCGATCACCTGGGCCTGGATCTCGGCGGCGCCCTCGAAGATGTTGAGGATGCGGGCGTCGCAGAGCACGCGGGAGATCGCGTACTCGAGCGCGAAGCCGTTGCCGCCGTGGATCTGCAGGGCATTGTCGGCGTTCGCCCAGGCGATGCGGGCGCCGAGCAGCTTCGCCATGCCGGCCTCGAGGTCGCAGCGCCGGCCCGAATCCTTCTCGCGCGCCGAGAAGTAGGTGAGCTGGCGGGCGATCATCGTCTCGACCGCCATCAGGGCCAGTTTGTCGGAGACGCGCGGGAAGGCGATCAGGCTCTTGCCGAACTGCTGGCGGTCCACCGCATAGCGCCAGCCGAGCTCGAAAGCCGACTGGGCGACGCCGACGGCGCGCGCCGCCGTCTGGATGCGGGCCGCCTCGAAGGTCTGCATCAGCTGCTTGAAGCCCTGGCCCTCGACGCCGCCGAGGAGGTTCTCCGCCTTCACCGTGAAGCCGTCGAAGCCGATCTCGAACTCCTTCATGCCGCGGTAGCCGAGCACCTCGATCTCGCCGCCGGTCATGCCGTCTGCCGGGAACGGCTCCTCGTCGCTGCCGCGCGGCTTCTCGGCGAGGAGCATCGACAGGCCCTTGTAGCCGGGCTCCGACGGATCGGTGCGCACGAGCAGCGTCATCAGGTCGGCACGGACGGGATGGGTGATCCACGTCTTGTTGCCGGAAACCTTGTAGACGTCGCCGTCGCGCACGGCGCGGGTGCGCAGCGAGGCGAGGTCGGAGCCGGTGTTGGGCTCGGTGAACACCGCCGTCGGCAGCACCTCGCCGGAGGCGATCTTCGGCAGCCAGTGTCCCTTCTGCGCCGGCGTGCCGCCGCACAGGATGAGCTCGGCGGCGATCTCCGAGCGGGTACCGAGCGAACCCACGCCGATGTAAGCGCGCGACAGCTCCTCGGTGACGACGCACATCGCCTCCTTGCCGAGGCCGAGGCCGCCGAACTCCTCGGGAATGGTCAGGCCGAAGACGCCGAGTTCCGCCATCTGGGCGATGATCTCGAGCGGGATATAGTCGTTGGCGAGGTGCCAGTCGTGGGCGAGCGGCGTCACCTCCGCCTCGGCAAAACGGCGCATCTCGGCGCCGATCGCCGTCATCGTCTCGTCGAGGCCGGCGTCGCCGAAGGCGCCGGTGACGTCACCGGCGAGGCCCGCCTCGACCAGCGCCCGCCGCGTTTCGGCGGTGTTGCCCTCGGCGATGAGGGTCTCGACCGCGTCCGTGCGCGCCGCGGCGACCGCGGCGGCGGGCACGCCGAGGTCCGACAGGCGGACGATCTCGCCCTGGCTCATCGGCAGCCCGCCGAACACCTGTGCCAGGTACTCTCCGAAGCCGATCGCGACGATCAGCCGCTCGGCCGTGCCGAAGCGGCCCTCGGCCTCGAGCCGCCGTCCCCAGGCGGAAAGCTCGCGCAGGCTCTCGACATAGGTGACGAGCCAGGCGAGGCCGTGGGCAGCGCGCTGCTCGGCCTCGAGCTTGCCCGGGTCGATGCGGCCGCCGGCCCCGCCGACCCGCGCCGCCACCGCCGCCACGGCGGCGAGCCGGAGCCCGTCGAGGCTCGCCACCGCGGCGTCTGCGAGGGGGAGCGGATCATCGGCGACGCTCGCCCGTCTCGGCTCGATCGCGCGTTCGCGTGCCACCGCCATTCCATCCTCCCGCAAGATACCCATTTGATGTTGCACTGCAGGATGCTCGCGAGTCGAGTTGCCTGCAATGCGAACTTCGGCTACCGCGCGGCGGTGGGCGGGTCCATATGGACGCTCGAGCGGGACGGCCCAGCGGCGGGCGGGACTGCGGGCGGGACGGTGTCGCCGACGGACGGCGGCGTGCGGAGGCGTTCAGTGACGCGCAAGCAGGCGCTCTACGAGGCGCTCGAGCACTTCATGAGCGACGACAACTGGGCGATCGCCAGCCACGTTGCGCTGTCGACGATCCTCGCCCTGTTCCCGTTCATCATCGTCGCCGCCGCCGTCGCCGGGTGGATCGGCTCGGAGAGCCTCGCCCAGGAGGTCGGTGCGCTGGTGTTCGACGCCTGGCCCGACGAGGTCGCCCGGCCGATCGCCCGCGAGGCTCACGAGGTCTTGATGCGGCCGCGCACCGGGGCGCTGACGATCGGCGTCGTCATCGCCCTGTGGTTCGCCTCGAACGGCGTCGAGGCCCTGCGCCTCGCCCTCAACCGCGCCTATCGCGACGAGGAGACGCGCGACTTCATCATGCGCCGGCTGCAGAGCCTCGCCTTCGTGGTGATCGGCGCCATCGGCCTCGTCGTGCTGGCGACCCTCGTCGTGCTCGGACCGTCGCTGTGGGCGGCGGCGGTGCGCTTCGCGCCGCTGATCGAGCCGATGTCGGCGACGGTTCACGTGCTCCGCTTCACGGTGGCGGCGGTCGTGCTGTTCGGCGTCCTGCTCGCCGCCCACCTGTGGCTGCCGGCCGGCCGGCGGCACCTCAAGGACATCCTGCCTGGCATCCTGATCACGCTTGTCGCCTGGCTCGTCGCCGGCACCGTCTTCGCCACCTACATCCGCGTCTTCGCCTCCTACAGCGCCACCTATGCGGGGCTGGCGAACGTGATGATCGCGATCGTCTTCCTCTATGTCGTCGCCGCCGTGGTGCTGCTCGGGGCCGAACTCAACGCCGCCCTGATCCGCCGACGGCGGGCGCGCGCCGCCGCCGCCTCGCTCGCCGAGGTGGCGGCGGAGTAGCGAAACGGCCACAGCCGACGCCCGGTGACGCAATTCGGCCCGATTGGGCTGCAACCCATTCGCCTCGATCGAGTTTGGTAACCATGTGTGGTCACGATCGCGCAGGGTTCGCGGCGGGGCCGGTCCGACACGCACCGCGGCGTCAAGGGGAATTGCGATGCGCACTCTGTTGTCCACCCTGGTCGCCTGCGGCACGCTGCTCGCGGGTCCGGCGCTCGCCGAGACGAAGTTCTTCGACGTCAGCACCCGCCAGTGGGTGACGGTGAAGCCGACGACCGCGGCCCGCAGCCGGACGATCCCGCCGGAATATCGTCGCCAGCTCGTCTCGGTGGAGACGCGCGAGGTGCCCGGCACCATCATCATCGACGCCAACCGGCGCTTCCTCTACCTCGTGCAGCCGGGTGGCGAGGCGATCCGCTACGGCATCGGCGTTGGCCGCGAGGGCTTCGGCTGGTCGGGCACCGAGCGCGTCACCCGCAAGGCCGAGTGGCCGGGCTGGACGCCGCCGGAGGAGATGCGCGCCCGCCAGCCGGGCCTGCCGTCCTACATGCCCGGTGGACCCGACAACCCGCTCGGGGCCCGTGCGCTCTATCTCGGCAACACGCTCTACCGCATCCACGGCTCCAACGAGCCCTGGACGATCGGCCAGGCGGTGTCGTCGGGCTGCTTCCGCATGACCAACGACGACGTCACCGACCTCTATGACCGTGTGAAGGTCGGCGCCAAGGTGATCGTCGTCGGCCCGCAGGAGAGCGATGACCTGCTGTCGAGCCTCGGATCGGGTTTCTCGAATGGCCTCTCGCAGGTTGGGTCGGGCGTGGCCGCGGTCGGCACGCAGGTCGGCCAGGGCGTCAGCAGCGTCGCCACCGGCGTTCAGTCGAGCCTCGGCACGCTGCTGCCGCAGTACTGACGGCCACGCGGCGGCCGGACCGGCTTTTTCGTTGCAACGGCGCGGCTCGTCCGCGCCGTTTCCTTATGCCCAGATCGCCATCCGCAGTCCCCGGCCGTCCCGCGGCGGCGGGTCCGGGAACGGCCGCGCCTCGCCCCGCGCGATGCGGAGCGCGATCGCCGCGCTGGCGGCGGCGTCCACCGCGTCGTCCCACCCGACAGTGCGAGGCCGCGGCGCCGCGAACAGGGTCAGCGGAAACCCGAGCGTCGCCAGAAGGTCCTGGCGCTCGGCGAGCCCGGCTGGATTGGGCGACCCCTTCAGCTTCTTCGGCAGGCTCATCGCCTGACCGCCGTTCAGGCGCCAGAACGCCACCTCCGGGTGGACCTCATAGACGCGCGCCTCGAGCGCCTGCGTCATCAGGGCGTCGATCTCGCGGATCTTCGGGAACAGGTGGAAGCACTGCTTGGCCACCGCCCGCGGCGGGTCCGAGGTCTCGCGCGCCAGCCGGCAGGCGAGAGGGTAGTCGTCGCCGCTCTCCGTCACCGCCGCCCGCGAGGGCACCGAGAACACCGACGACTGGCGCATCCCGAGCAGCGGCCGGACCTCGCGCTCGGTGTCGCGCCCGCGCGCGCCGACGCGGTCCGGCAGGCCAATCGGCATGTCGACGGCAATGATCTCCGGGGCCTCGGGCAAGGAGAGCACTTCGGCGAAGCTGCCGACCCGGAACAGCCGGGGCGGGATGGCGCCGTCGCGGTGCGCGAGCACCACTGCCCAACCACCGGGGCAGCCGTCGACACCGGCCACGAAGCCGCTCACGGCACGGCCGTTCATCGCGCCGCCGCCGCTCCCTCCACCATTCGCCGCACCTGGATGTGCGCCATCGGGTGGACGAAGCGGTCCTGGGCGGCAACGAGCATCATCTCGTCGGCCTTTGCCCGGGCGGAGACGGCGATCACCTCGAAGGTGCCGGCGGCGGCGTGCTTCAGCACGCCCTCGGAGCTCGCCCCTGAGAGCAGCGCGGCAGTAACGAGGCCGCTGACGAGGTCGCCCGGCCCGCTCGATGGCCCGTCGAGCAGGGGGTGCTCGGCGACGAAGGCCCCATCGGGGCCTGCGAGCATCAGGGCGATCTGGCCGCGCATCAGCGCCGGCGCCGAGGTGACGAAGGTGCGCGCCGGCCCGAGCGCGCGGGCGGCGGCGAGCGCCTTTGTCGGCGTGTCGGTGTCCATGCCCGTCAGCCAGGCGAGCTCGAAACGGTTCGGCGTCGCCGCGTCGGCGAGCGGCAGCAGATGGTCGCGGATCGTCGTGGCGGTCGCCTCGGCGACATAGAGCCCCTCGGCGTCGCCGATCACCGGGTCGCAGACGTAGATCGCCTTCGGGTTCACCTTCTTCACCGCCGTCACCAGCGCCTCGATGGCGGCGGCCTGCGCCGCGTCGCCGATGTAGCCGGAGACGACGGCGCCCACCTCGGCGAGATGCGGGCTGCCGGCGAGGTCGGCGATCGCCGCGGTGAAGAGCTCGTCGGAGGGGACGATCTTCGTCGACGGGCTGTGGCCGGTGTGCCAGGGCAGGAAGATCGTCGGCACCTGCCAGACGGGAAAGCCGAGGCGCTCCAGCGAGAAGGCGGTGGCCCGCAGGCCGACACCGCCACGCGCGACGAGGGAGGAGACGACGATGACGGCGGGCTTCGGCGCGGCGGGATCGACGGACATGGAACGCTACCGGTCGGGGATCGCGCCGCGGCCGCGGCGGACGACCGTGCTAGCACCTTTGCGCCCGTCCGCCCATGCGACGGATGCAGGAGGAGCCGCCTGGCCGGGGTCCCGGCGTGCCGACCGGCTTGACCCAACCGCCTGACCGTCGCAAGACAGCAGCCGACGAAGACGCCCGTCGCGGCGGCCCGCAGGCCGCCTGGCCGGGTCGATTGAGACTGTTCGCCAAGACTTTGCGCCGAGGACCGCCCGCCATGCTGAAGTTCACCGAGCTCACCGGTGTCGCCGCGCCGCTGCCGCTGATCAACGTCGACACCGACATGATCATCCCCAAGCAGTACCTGAAGACCATTGCGCGCACCGGCCTCGGCAAGGGCCTGTTCTCGGAGATGCGCTACAACGACGACGGCTCCGAGAACCCGGACTTCGTCCTCAACAAGCCGGCCTACCGCAAGGCGCAGGTCCTCGTCGCCGGCGAGAACTTCGGCTGCGGCTCGAGCCGCGAGCACGCCCCGTGGGCGCTGCTCGACTACGGCATCCGCTGCATCATCTCGACCTCGTTCGCTGACATCTTCTACAACAACTGCTTCAAGAACGGCGTGTTGCCGATCGTCGTCACGCCGGAAGAGCTCGAGAAGCTGATGGACGACGCCTCGCGCGGCGCCAACGCGACCTTGTCGATCGACCTCGCCTCCCAGGAGATCCGCGGTCCGGACGGCGGCGTCATCCACTTCGACATCGACCCGTTCCGCAAGCACTGCATGATGAACGGCCTCGACGACATCGGCCTGACGCTCGAGAAGGCGCCGTCGATCGCCGCCCACGAGGGCCGCATCACCGAGAACCGCCCCTGGGTGTGATGCGCCCGGACGCGGCCTGGTCGGCTTGACGGAGTTCCTGGACCCGTCATCGTCGCAGGCCGCCGTGTGATCCACGGCACAGACGGCGCAGGCGCGTGCGTGCGAGGCCGGTGACGCCGTCTCCGGCCGTCCGAGTCCGCCCGATGCCCGCCAAGCCGTCCCGCTTCGATCTCCTCGTCGTCCTCGCTCTCGCGTGCGCCATCGCGCTCGCCGCCCTGCCGGCGCTGGCGGCTCCCGCCCGCCTGCCCGCCGCCGAGCCGGTCCTCGACGTGCTCGACGCGCCGACGCTCGCCCGCATCGAGGCGGACGGCTACGGCATCGGCGATGTCCTGGGTGCCCCCGCGGCCAGGACGACCGCCGAGCTGACCGCCGCGTCGCCGGCCTTCCGCACCCTCGCCGACACCGTCACCGCCGACGTTGACGCGCTCCGCGCCGAGATGGCCGCGACCGGCCGCCCGCTCTTCGAGGTGACCGACGGCAATGTCGGTCGCGTCCTCGACAGGCGCTGGCTCGCCTCGCCGCTCGCCGGCTTCCGCCTCGTCGCCGTCATCAACCGCCTTGACCGCCGCGACTTCGCCGAGCTGACCCGCCCCGGCGAGAGCTGCGGCGAGGTCCGCCTGATCTACCGCCTCGCCTATTCCTTCGATCGCAGGCCGCCCGGCGGGAAGGGGACGACGCGCTACGCCTCGCGCCTGCCGTTCGCCCTCAATGTCGTCTACGAGGCGCCCGCCTCCGCCTGGGGCGACTGCGCCGCCTTCGCCCGCGCCACTGTCCCCGGCGCGCCGGTCGAGGGCCCCGAAGCCATCGCCGCCTTCCTCCAGGCCGGCCCCCTCGATCACGACCGGCTCGCCCTGAAGCAGATCGAGGTGAACGCCCAGATCGTCCGCTTCCCGTCCGGCATGGAGACGACGTTCGGCGGCCAGGCCGTCTACCTCATGCGCATCTTCGCCGCCGACGATGCCGACGGCGCGCTGACGCTGACGGAAGAGCCGCTCGAGAACACGCCGGACGTCGCCCGCATCGCCGCCGACGCCGGCCTGAAGGCCCGCCTCGTCGACTATGTCCGGTCGAACATCGGCGCGATCGACGAGGGCGTGTTCGCGCTGCCCGACGATCTCGCTGCCCGCCGCGTCTTCTCCTTCTCCACCTACGGCAGCGCGCGGGCCGCCAACCGGCCCTACGAGCAACTGCTCGCTCCGGCCGATCTCGCCGATGCACTGCCCGAGACCCCGGCTGCGACGCCTTCGCTGGTTCGCTCGCCCGCCGGCCTGATCGCTCGCCTCGACCAGGCGACCTGTTCCGGCTGCCATCAGGCCGGCGCCACCGCCGGCTTCCACGTCCTCGGCCTCGACGATGCCGAGGCCTCGCCGCTCAACCGCGTCGCCCTCGGCGTCTCCCCGCACGCCTATGCCGAGCGGCCGCGCCGCGTCGCCTATGCGGAGGCTGTCGCCGCCGGCAGAGCGCCGGACCGCTTCCGGCCGCCATCGGCCGCGCCTCCGGCCGACTGGACGGCTGGCGCTCCTGTCCACATCCCCGCCGGCGCCGGCATGATGTGCCCGCTCGACGCCACGGGTGGCGACCAGGCCGCGACGTGGTCGTGCGCCGCGGGCCTCGCCTGCACGGCGATCTCCACGGAGGAGGGCGGCGGAGTCCATTTCGGCCAGTGCCTGCCGCCACCCGAGAAGGTTTTCTCCGGCCTGCCGTGCCTCGAGGGCACCATCGTCACTGGCGATGAGCCGTGGCTGGATCGCTTCGCGCCCGGCCGGCAGCTCTCGTCCTTCGACAGGCGCGCCTCGCCGACCGGCTACACCTGCCGCCCGCCCGTGGGTGGCGCCCCGGGCGGCCTCGCCTACCGCCAGTGCGACGCCGCCGACAAGGCGTTCAAGGGCTTCTCCGGCGGTGCGATGGCGAACGAGGTCTGCGCGCTCGCCGGCGGCAAGGCCTTCGATACCTGCGTCGCCTCCAACAACTTCGCCGACTGCCTCGCCGCCAGTGTGCTGCGCGGCAACCGCATGGTGTGCGGCGGCGACCGCTTCTGTCGCGAGGACTTCCTTTGCCAGGCGTTCCCGCCGGACGTGGCGAACGTCGAAAGGCTTCCCGCCGGCACCGGCTTCTGCTCGCCGACCTACTTCCTCTTCCAGCTTCGCCTCGACGGCCACCCGGACCCGATGAAGGGCCTCGGCTGAGGCCGCCCGCGGCTTAGCCCGGCGCGGAGGGGGCGACGCGGTTGCGGTCGGCTTCCTTCGCCGCATAGAGCGCCGCATCGGCGCGCTCCATCAGCGCCGTCGCACTCTCACCCGTCGCCAGCTCCGCAACGCCGATGCTCACCGTCACCGTGACGTCGGCGTCCGGCCCGCTGCCGCGCGCCGCCGCGATCGCCGATCGCACGCGTTCGGCGGCGGCGATCGCCTCGGCGAGGGGCGCGCCGGCCATCAGGGCGGCGAACTCGTCGCCGCCGAGCCGCCCGACGATGTCGTTCGTCCTGACACCCCGGCGCAATTCGGCGGCGACGAGGCGGATTGCCGTGTCGCCGCCGGCGTGGCCGTGTCGGTCGTTGATCGCCTTGAGGTCGTCGAGATCGAGCAGCAGGACGCTGAGCCGCCCGCCGCCGCCGCCCGCCTCCGCCACGGCGCCCGACAGGGCGGCGATGAAGACCTCGCGGCGCAGGCAGCCGGTGAGTCCGTCCACCGACGCCGCCTCCCATAGCGCCGCATAGCGCCGCTGGTTGCGCACCGTGATGAGGTAGGTGGCGAGCCCTGCGACCAGCGTCACGGCGATCAGCGCGACGACGACGCTCGGCGCCAGCGCGGCGTCCAGCACGTCCGGCCGCGGCTCCGTCTCCACAACCGTCACCTCGGTAGCGATGTGGTTGCCCTGCGCGTCGAACCGCGGCCGCAGCACGACGAGCCGCGGGCTCTCGTTGACGATGTGACCCGTCGTCTGTTTCTGCTCGCACAGCGTCTGGATGGCCGGATTGGTGGCGGCATTCGGGCCGAGCAGCACGCCGATGCGGTCGACCAGGCGGTCGATGCAGCCCGCCTCGCCGTCCGTGGCGCCGTGCTTGACGATCTGTGTCGTCGCGACGACGTAGTTCGACAGCTGCATCGTCCGCTCGGCACTGCCCGGGGCGTCCGGATCGTCGGCCATGTGGGCCATCGAGGTGATGTCGTTGTTCTCGCGGGTCCAGACGGCGACCGCCTCGAGATAGGCGGCGGCGACGCCACCGAGCAGCACGATCCCGCCGATGATCGCCGCGAACAGCAGCGGTCGCCCGCGCGAGCCCCGTTTCGGCCGCGGCGGCAGCTTTCCGGGGGCGGCCACTAGACGCCTCCCGCGCGCCGGCGTGCCGGCGTCTCGAACCCATGCCCGGGGGCAGCAGCTTGCAGCAATGTCGTCGCGCCTCCCGCCCGTTCTCAGCCGACCCACCCGGCATACGTCCGCCGGACGGTCGGGCGCAAGCACGGCGGCTCGGCCGTCGTGCCGGAGGGTGAACTCATTGCGAAGATGGGGTGCGGAGGGCGCGGGCAGGTGGGGCAGCCGCGGCAGCGCATCGAGGCGCGTTGGAAGCGCCTCAGCCCTGGGCGAGGCCGGAGCGGTGCGCCCAGCCGGTCATCCGCCGCTCGATCCAGGCCATGATCGCGTACATGGCGATGCCTTCGACGGCCAGCACGACGAGGCCGGCGAAGACGAGCGGCACCTGGAACTGCGCCTGCGCCTGCAGCATCATGTTGCCGATGCCGACATTGGAGGCGACGCTCTCGGAGATCACCGAGCCGACGAAGGCGAGCGTGATCGCCACCTTTAGCGAGCCGAAGAAATAGGGCAGGGCGCGGGGGATGCCGACCTTGCGCATGATGTCGAGCTTGGAGGCGCCGAGCGCCTTCAGCACGTCTTCCAGCTCCGGCTCGATGGTGGCGAGGCCGGTCGCGACATTGACGACGATCGGGAAGAACGAGATCAGGAAGGCGGTGATCACCGCCGGCACCGTGCCGATGCCGAACCAAAGGACGAGGATCGGCACCACCGCCACCTTCGGCACGGCGTTGAAGCCGATCAGGATGGGATAGACACCGGCATAGACGAAGCGCGACCAGCCGACGGCGAGCCCGAGCGCCAGACCGAAGCCGATGGCGAGCAGGAAGCCGACGACGGTCGTGTAGAGGGTCCACAGCGAGTTCTTCCAGATCGCCCCCCAGAACTCGACGAAGGCGCCGGCCACCACCGTCGGCGGCGGCAGGAAGAACACGGGGATCGCGAGCACCCGCACCGCCGCCTCCCAGAGGACGAGCAGGGCGATCGTGAAGATCCACGGCGCCAGGCGGACGAAGAGGGTGGCGCTCACCGGGCCCTCCTCACGCCGCCTGCCGGGGG
>CALRZT010000046.1:0-19984 GCA_943372725.1 Pseudoxanthobacter soli DSM 19599 | reverse complement strand
GATGCCGTCGACGAGCGGCGGCGGTGCCTCCGGTCGCAGCGCCCGCCACAGCGCCACCCCGACGGCCCCGGCGGCGAGCGCGCCGGCCGCCAGCGACCCCGCCACCAGCCGGCGCGAGGGCCGTCGCGGCGCCGGTGCGGCGCCCGGCTGCGGGTCGGGGCTCAGTAGGACACCGTCATGCCGGCGAACAGGCCGCGGGCCCGGTTGTCGCCGGCGAGCTTGAAGCGGTACTGCACGTTCACGTCCACATAGGAGCGCGGCGCCGCGTACTTGTCCTCACGGAACCAGTAGCGCAGCGCGAAACCCGGCCCGGTGCCGAGCGCGCCGGGATTGGCGAAGCTCGAGTCATAGCTGCCGCCGAGCGCCACGAACGGCGTCGCCACCAGCTTGTCGCTGATCGCGTCGAGGCGGAAACTTTCGCCGACGCGCCCCTCGAACACCGCGACGTTCTGGGCCGTCTCGAAGAAGCGGTCGGCCTCGCCGTAAACCTGCCACGTCGTCCAGTGCGGATCGACGACATTGAGGTCGGTGCCTTCCCCGGCCGAGAAGGCGGCGCGGGCGAGCCAATCCTCGCGCGACGCCGAGCCGAGCTTCACGAGCCGCGCGCCCTCGAAGATGAGGTTCCAGTCGGAGAAGGGCTTCCAGCGTACGCCGACGAGGCCCTGCAGCGTCTCCGGCCCGGTCCGGCCGCCGCGCTCGTCGTAGATCGTCTCGAAGGCGCGGGCGAACACCTCGACCAGCGCGCCGTTGCGGTAGCCGATCTCCGGCGGCCGCCAGTAGACCTCGGCGCCGATCTGCCCGACGTTGCGCCCGCCGCTCGGCGTCGGCGCCGTGGTCGAGCTCGGCGCCACGCCGACGGCGCCGTAGGTGACCGTCAGGTAGGCGCCCCAGGTGCGCGTGATGTCGGCCACCTCGCGGCGCAGGCCGAACTTGTACTGCGGGTCGAGCTCGATCTCGCCGGCGTCCGCCGCGTCGATGCCGGCCTTGAAGAACTCCACCGCTTCCGCGTTGCGGAAGCGCCGCTTGGCGGCATAGGCGGCGTCGAGATAGGCGCGGCCCTTCAGCTCGCCCGCAGCCTCCGCCTTCTCGTAGTAGGGCAGCGCCAGCGCATCGTCGCCGACGCCGCTCGCGAGATAGGCGATGTCGAGGTCGGAGGCGCCGGCGAGCGAGCCGTCGGCGAGCGCCTCGGTCAGCAGCGCGCGCGCCTCCTCCCGCCGGCCGAGCTCGCTCATCAGGGCGATGACGGTGCGGGTGGCGAGCGTCCGCTCGGCCGTGCCGGGGGCGAGGCCGCGAGCGGTCTCGAAGGCGGCGAGCGCCTCCTCCTTCCGGTCGAGGGCGAGCAGCGCGAAGCCGAGGCGCGAGGCGACGGCGTAGCTGTTCTCGCCGGCGAGCGGTTCCAGCAGGTCGAGTGCCGTCTGGGGCTGGTTCGCCGACATCGCGGCATCGGCGGCGGCGAGGCGCAGCGTGCGCGCCTCGCTCGCCCGCGTCGGCCCGAGCCGCAGCGCCGCCTGGAAATCGGCGAGCGCGCCGGCGGCATCGCCGCGCTGCAGGCGCAGGTTGCCGCGCTGGGTGAACAGCGAGACGGTCGGCCGGCGCGACAGCAGCTCCCTCAGGATCGCCTCCGCCTCGCTGGTGCGCCCGGCGGCGAGCGCCGCGTCGGCGAGTGCGAGCCGCAGCGTCCACGCCTCGGGCGATCCCGGCGGCAGCAGCCGCAGGGCGGCGGCGAAGTCGTCGGCTGCCGCACCATGGCGGCCGAGCGCCTGCCGGAGGTAGCCGCGCTGGGTCAGCAGCGTGGCGTCCGGCCGCGCCGCGATTAGGGCCGAGAGCACCGTCTCCGCCTCGGCCTTGCGACCGGAGGCCGAGAGCGCGTCGGCGAGAAGCAGCCGGTACTGACGCCGGTCGGGGGCGAGGCGGACGGCGGCGCGGGCGCGCTCCACCGCCACCGATGCGCGTCCGGCGGCGAGCGCCTTGAAGGCGGCATCGGCCGCGACGAAGGCCGGATCGGTGGTCGAGGGTGCGCCACCGATGGCGTCGCGATAGTCGAGGCTGTCCCACGAGCGCCGGTCGGCCCGGAAGGCGAGCCGCTCGCGGATGGTCGCCAGCCGCTCGGCGATGCGCGGGTCGCTGGCATCAGCGATGCGGGCCTCCGCGGTGGCGGCGGAGAGATCCCCGGCGGCGATCAGCGCATCGACGAGTTGCACGCGCAACTGCTCCGAATCCGGCCGCTGCCGCAGTGCCTCGCGCAGCAGCGAGACGGCGGTGGTGAAGTCGCCGGCGGCGACGGCCTCGTAGGCTCGGGTGGCGAGCGCGAGCGGCGGGCCCGACAGTGGCAGCTCGATCGTCTCCTGAGCGCCGGCGCCGAGCGGCATCGCCAGCGCGAACGCCAGAAGCAGTGAGGCCGACGGAATCCGAATCCGTCGAGCCCGTCGTGGCGGGGACGCTGCGCGCCCGCCGAACAACGCCCGCACCATCCCCTGTCCTTCGACGCGAGAGCCGCCCTGTCGCGGCTTCCGGTCGGCTCGTCTTGGTTGTTGTTCGAGCCGCCGCCTTCGCGCCGATTCTCACTGATTCGTTGCGTTTCGCCGAGCCCGGCGTGACTCGCGCCGCAAACAAAATCGCCGCGCCGGCGGCGCCGCTCAGGCGGCGGCGCGCTGCTGCAGCGTCAGGGCCTCGGCGAGGGACGCGGCCGACAGCACGCCGGACTGCACGAGGAAATCGCCGATGCGGCCGTGCTGCTCCGGCCGATAGAGCGCCATCGCCTTGTCGAAGGCGGCACGGTCGATCAGCCGGTGCTCGATCAGCACGTCGCCGAGCAGCGGCCTGGCGCGACCGGTGGCGACCTCGTCGAGGGCGGTTTCGTCACCGCGCAGGACGCGCAGGCCGGCGGCGATCTCGCTCTCGCGCGCGATCACCTGGACCGGGTCGTGGCCGAGGCTCGCCGTCAGGTCCGCCAGCGGCTGCGGTCGCAACGGCGAAGCCGTGGCGAGGACGATCCGCCCGTCCTCGCTGCGCCCGGCCGCCAGCACCCGGTAGCGGACGGCGTCGTCGAGCGGCAGGTCGCCGGCATGGGCGCCCACCAACTCGGCCGTCAGCGCCATCCGCCCAACGCCGGACTGCACGGCGATCGCCTCGGCGAGCGTTTCCTCGTCAAGCCAGCCGTTGATGACGAGGATGCGGCCGAGCGGCAGATCCCGCTCGCTCTGTTGCTTGAGCGCCGCCGACAGCCGGCCCTCGTCCACCACCTGCCAGGAGGTGAGGAGTTCGCCGAGCCGCCGCCGCCGCTTCTCCAGCACCTCCTCGGAGGGGAAGTCGTGGGCGGTCTTGTCCCAGGCGATGCGCGTGCCGAACAGGAGGTGGCCGATGAACAGCTTCCAGGCCCGCGCGGCGGCCATGAAGTTCACGAAGTTCGCGACGATCATCCGCGGGATCGACAGGAGCCCGTGTTCCCACCCGTAGATGCGCGCCACGAAGTAGAAGCGCTGCACGGCGCGTAGGGCGAGCGCGATGGCATTCGCCACGAGCAGCCAGGCGAAGACGCTGTCGGGCTCGAACAGTGGCGGATAGCGGATGTACCAGACGCCGGCCACCGCCAGGAAATAGAAGGCGACGAGGTTGAAGGCGATCAGGTAGCCGGCGATGTTGATGAACTGGGTGAAGATGCCCTTGCGGTCGCGGAACAAGAGGTAGCGGGCGGCGAGCGAGCCCGTCCAGCCGATCTGCTGCCAGCTCTGCAGGCCGATGCCGACCGTCCAGCGCGCCTTCTGGCGATAGGCGGCACGGAAGGCGTTCGGGAAATACTCGCGCACGCACAGCGGCATGCGGATGCGCACCTCGCGCTCCGGCCCGAAATTGAACAGGAACCGCCGCCGCGTCGAGAACTCCACCGGGAAGCGGGCGAAGATCGAGGTCATGCCAGCGCGCGAGAGGCGCTCGCCGATGTCGTAGTCCTCGGTCAGGGTGTCGGTGTTGAACGGCTGGTTGTCGGTCTCGGCGGCGAGCGTCATCAGCGCCCGCCGCGAGAAGCAGGTGCCGACGCCCGCCGACGGCACGACGCCGGCGAGGCTCTCGCGGACGACGAGATCCTTGGCGTGCCACTCGGCGAACTCGTCCATGTAGGTGCCGGCGACCATCTCGAACCAGTCGCGGTCGAGCGAGACGACGGGAATCTGGATGAGGTCCTTGCGCGGCAGCAGGTAGTTGAAGAACTTCAGCTCGAGCGGGTGCAGCACGTCCTCGCTGTCGTGCAGCACCATGCCGGCGAACTGCACGCCGGTGCGCTTCTCGTGGTGCAGGATCGCCTGGACGATCCAGTTGAGGCAGTCCGCCTTGCAGGTCGGGCCGGGGTGGGGCACCTCCACCCGCACCAGTTGCTTGAAGCGCCGCAGCATCCGGTCGACCTCGCCGATCGTCGCGGCGTCGTTGACGTAGGTGCCGACGAAGACGACGTAGTTCCGGTATTCGAGCACCGAGACCATGCTCTCCAGCATGGCGGCGATGACGTCGGATTCGAGCCACGCCGGCACCATGATCGCCATCGGCTGCTCGGTGCGGGCGCGCAGCTGTTCGGCGGTGAGCGGCTTGTACTTCCGCTTCACCGTCAGCGTCCGCCAGGTCTCGCGCGTCCAGAACCAGGCGTCGATGAACAGGTCGTCGATCGACGAGATCAGGATCAGGACCGCGACGAGCAGCGCCGCCCGTTCGAGCCAGGTCTGGTACTCGGCGATCAGATAGGGCCAGAAAAGCTCCACGGCGGCCGGTCCTGCGTCAGCCCTTGCGGGCCTTGCGCCGGGCGACGGCCGCGCGGATCAACAGCAGCACGAACAGCAGCACGGCGATGGTGGCGATCGGCACCGCCCAGCCCATCGGCGTTCCCGCCGGCAGCGCCCGCACGATCGGTTGCAGCTCCTCCGGCAGCCAGGCACCGATATCGGTGGCGCCGGGCAGCAGCCCCGGCTGCGACCCGCCGATCTCCAGCGTACGGTTGCCGCTCACCTCGGCGAGCACGCCGCTCGCGCCGACGACGGCGACGTCGCCGCGGCCGAGGCGGATCGGCTTCTCGAGCACCGGCGCCCGCTGGCCGACGGTGGCGTAGGCGACGCCGCGGTGCTCGCCGGCCTTGACGACGTCGACGACGCCGATGTCGTCGAGGCCGGAGATGTCGAGGATCGGGCTGCCTGCATTGTTGTCGACGATCAGCCGTCCCGCTTCGGCCCGCGCCTGGCCGCTCCGGCCGGCGACGGTGGCCCCGAGCGACAGGAACGACTGCGTCGGCACGACCGCGGTCGTGCCGGTGGCGACGACGAGGGTCGCCTTGTCGGCGGCGATGCCGACCGCCTCGGCGATGCCGGCGAGCGTCGTCAGGCTCACGGGTGCGTCGGCGAGTGCCGCCGCCGGCACGATCACCTCGGCGCCGCCGGCATAGCGGGCGATCATGCCGACGAAGTCGTCGGAGGCGGCGACGGCACCGAGCTGCACGTGGCTCGTCGGCAGCACCGCCGCCGGATAGGCCTGCGGCGTCTCGCGGCAGTGCTCGCCGCCGGGCTGGCGCTGGAAGGTCACGCGCAGGACGTTGGTGGAGGCGAGCGCATAGCTCGGGATGCGGGCGCTGATGCGCTCCGGGCGACCGTCGGCCGTCAGCATCTTCGCGCCGAGCAGCACGTCGTTCAGGTAGACGGTCGCGACCGGCGCCGTGGCGGTGGCGCCGGGCGCGGCGGCGACGTCGACGACAAGCTGGTCCGGCACGCGACCGGCGCGGGCGATGGCGCCGAGGCCGAAGGTCGCCGTCCAGTCGCCACGCGCCAGCACCTCGATCGAGCCCGGCGTGCCGCCGAGATCGCTGAGCGGCAGGATGTCGGCGGCGGGCAGCGCCGGCTCGACGACGCGCGCCACGACGCTGCGCGTCAGGACGATGCGGTGCCAAAGCTGCGCGAACAGGCCGGCCGCCTGCGCGCCGGCTTCGGGAGCCACCGCGATGACCGGCAGGCCGGCGAGGCCGGCGACGCGGATGGCGTCGGCCGTGGCCGGGGCGGTGGCGGAGTTCGCCGGGCCCGTGCGCCACTCGACCAGCGTCGGGGCGGCGGCGGGCGCGTGCGTCGCGATCTCGGCCGCAAGAGCGTCGAGGGCCGTTGAGGTGGCGGCGGACAGCGCCGCGTCGGCGACGACGAGGTCGGCCTTCAGCCCGCCGGCGGTGAGCGTCAGGAAGGCTCCCACCTCGGCGTCGCTGGCGAGCACCCGGCTGCCGCCGTCGGCGAGCGCCGCATAGGCCGGGATCGCCCTCAGCCCTACCGGCACCGTCACGCCGGAAAGATCGACCGTGTCGCCCTTCGCCGGCAACGCGGTGAACATCGGCCGCTTGCCGGCGCGCGCAAGCGCCACGCCGATGCGCCAGGCGGCGTCGTAGGAGCGCTCCGCAAGGGCGCGGCCGGCGACGAGCACCACCGGTCGGCTCGGCAGTGCCGTCCAGGCGGTGGCGACGTCGGTGACCGCGGCACCGTCGAAGGCATAGGTGAAACGCGTGCCCGGTCCGATCGCGAGCGCATTGGCGATCTGCCGCTCGTCCTCGCAGGCGTCGACGGAGACCTGCGAGGACCACGCGAGGCCGAGCTGCAGGAAGCCGCTCGGGCGCGCCTCGCCATCGACGCCGACGCGCACCGACGCGTCGCCGCTGTCGTTGGTGAAGGCACGCGCCGAGACCGGGAAACCATCGAGCGACAGGAGCAGCGTCGAGCGCCCCGGCACAGCGCGCAGGTAGCGGGCGTCGAAGTCGAGAGTGGCCTCTTCGATCGGGATGCCGGCCGGCACCGGCAGGTAGATCTCGCGCCGGGCGTCGAGGGAGGCCAGCACGTCCGGCCGGTCGAAGCCGAGCTCGCGCAGCGTCACCGTGCGCGTCACCTGGCGGTCGCCGAGGAGGGCCGCCAGCGCCGCCGCCGTGGCGTCGCCACCCGATGCGTCCTGCGCAGCAGCTGGGACGGCGGTCGCCAGCATCGCGGCGAGGGCGAGGGCCGACAGGGCGCCCGGCCGGGCGGCGCGGTCGCGGCGGATCGGAGAGACGGAGATCATCGAGACTGTTCCTGTCCGGCCGCGGTCGGCCGCGCCTCCGGGTCCGCCGCGGCGGACCCGTCGATGGTGGACTGGGGGTGGAATTCGTCGACGGGACGACCGAGCAGGCCGGCGACGATGCGCTCGGCCGCCCGTCCGTCGCCGTAGGGGTTGACGGCGCGCGCGAAACGCTGCCGCCAGGCCGCGTCGTCGAGGAGGCGGGCGACCTCGGCGACGATGCGGTCGGGATCGGTGCCGACGAGGCGCACTGTGCCGGCGGCGAGCGCCTCCGGCCGTTCCGTCACCTCGCGCATCACCAGCACCGGCCGGCCGAGCGAGGGCGCCTCCTCCTGCACGCCGCCGGAATCGGTCAGCACCACCTCGGCCCGGCGCATCAGGTGGACGAAGGGCAGGTAGTCGAGCGGCTCGATCAGGTGGACGTTGGAAAAGCCCGACAGCGCCGCCGTCACCGGCCCGTGGACGTTTGGATTGAGGTGGACGGGGTAGACGATGTCGAGGTCATCCCGCCGCGCGAGCGTCGCCAGCGCCGTGCAGATGCCCTCGAAGCCGGCGCCGAAGTTCTCCCGCCGATGCCCGGTGACGAGCAGCAGCCGGTGACCCGGCCGCAGGAAGGCGAAGCGCGCGTCGAGCCCGGCGCGCAGGGCAGCGTCGGCATCGAGCCGTCGCACCGTCTCCTGCAGCGCGTCGATGACGGTGTTGCCGGTGACGAGGATGCGGCCGGCGACGCTCTCCGCCTCGAGGTTGGCCTTCGCCGTGGCGGTCGGCGCGAACAAGAGGCCGGCGACGACGTCGACGACGCGGCGGTTGAACTCCTCCGGCCACGGCTGGGACAGATCGCGCGTGCGCAGCCCCGCCTCGACATGGCCGATCGGGACGCGACGATGGAAGGCCGCCACCGCCGCTGCCATCGCCGTCGTGGTGTCGCCGTGGACGAGGATGCAGTCCGGCTTCTCGGCGAGGATGACGGGGTCGAGCGCCGTCAGCGTGCGCGCCGTCAGGTCGGACAGCGTCTGGCCGGCCGCCATCAGCGCGAGGTCGTGGTCGGGGCGGATGTCGAACAGCGTCAGCACCTGGTCGAGCATCTGGCGGTGCTGGCCGGTGACGCAGACGATCGAGTGGACGGCCGGTTCGGCGGCGAGCGCCGACACCACCGGGGCCATCTTCAGGGCCTCGGGTCTCGTCCCGAAGATCGACAGGATGCGGATCAAGATGGACTCGCTGTGTGCCCGCCGGACAGACGACGGGATGGATCACGCGCAGGAGGGAATGAGCGGTGCCGGAAAGGCGAACAGGCGGGCGCGGCGAAAACAAGGCCGCGGTCCGCGGGCCCGTGCGGCGCCCGCCCCGTCCACAGGTCTCTTCCCCCGCTTCAAAAGACGAAAGGCGCCAGGACCGGATTTCCTGCGCCTCCCATCTTCGTGCATGCACCCCGATGCATCCCCCGATGCACGCGTTGTTGGCCGGCATTCGCTCATAAGGCGAGTGAGTTGTCCAGTTACAACGGCGTAATCGGGAAAGGGGATGGCATCAGCCGTCGAGTTCGTTCGCGCGCCGGGCTTCGTCCGCCCGCGCACGCACGCTGGATGCGAGCCCGCGAAAGACGACGGGCCGGACCCGCCCGTTGCCGCCGTGTCGGATCCCGACGGCTGCGATCGTCCTCCGGGACAGGAAGGCCGGCGAGCTGCAGAACAGCGCCGGTCGTGACCACCGGAGGGACGCCATGACCGATCGGAACGCCATCCTGATGTCGCTCGAGGAGGGTTTCGCCGCCATCGCCGCCGGGGACGCCGAGGCGGCGGTGGCCGGTTTCGCACCGGGCGTCGTCGCCTACGAGCTGCAGCCGCCGCTGGAATTCTCCGGCGACGAGGCGCGCGACCCGGAGGGTCTCCAGGAGTGGTTCGCGACCTGGCAGGCGCCGCCGAAGATCGCCCTGCGCGATCCGCGCGTCGAGATCGCAGGACAACTCGCCGTCGTCTGGGGCCTCGCCAACATGCGGGGGCGCAAGACCGACGGGGCCGACATCGACCTCTGGTACCGCGCGACCTTCGTGCTGCGCGACGACCGCCCATGGCGGGTCATCCACACGCACACCTCGGTGCCCTTCCGCATGGACGGCAGCGAGAAGGCGGCGCTCGACCTCCGGCCCTGACGGCTCGAAGCCGGGGCGCGGTCGGCTTCAGGCGTCGAGATCCTCGCCGTCGCCGGGCTTGCGGTTGAGCGCGTCGGCCAGCGCCTCGATGCGGACGGCGGCCGCCTCGAGGCGGTGGGCGACGTCGTGCTCGATCTCGTCGGTGCGGGAGAGCACGGTGTCGCGGGATTCCTTCATCGCCGCGACCTCCGCCTGGGCGACCTGCAGGCGGCGCTCGGCCTCCGACAACTGGTCAGTCATCATGATGCCGGCCATGACGACGAGGCGCTGGTCGCCGATCTCCCCGAAGCTGCCGCGCAGCTGCGAGATCGCCGCGTCGAAGCGGCGGGCGAGGCCGGACAGCCGGTCCTCCTCGCCGTCGTCGCACGCCATGCGGAACGTGCGTCCGTTGATGGTGACGCTCACCTGCGCCATGTCGTCACCCGCGCCTTCCCGTCATGCCGTTCACCCGCCGTGCCTTTCCAGCACGGCGCGGATCGATTCCATCGCCGCGACAAGGCGCCGGGAGACTTCCCGGTTCGCCTCCTCGAGACGCGCCGAGCGGGCGGCCGACTGGTCGAGATCGAGCGCCAGCTTCGAGCGGTCCTCGCCGAGCCGCTGCAGTTCCATCTCCAGCGCCCCCAGCGAACGATCGACGTCGAGCCGGCGCGCCACCGACACCTCGAGCCGTCCGATCGCCTGATCGAGCCTCGCCAGCGAGGCCTCGACGCTCCGTCGCTCCGCCATCGTCCGATCCCGCCGGCCCACTCGCGGCGCGCGCCCGCCGAGCCCTCGTTGCGACATGCCCCGATTCGGAGCCTTTCGGGACCTTACGCGTCCACCCCGCGGCGGTCGAGACGTGCGCCGCGGCGGCCCTTCGATCGATCTTTCGCGCGTGCGCCACGGCATGTCGCACCGCACGGCGACGGCGTGCCGCGCCGCCACAACTGACGCGGTCGGCCCCCTCGCGTTGACAGGCGGGGTCTGGCTGCTAAGCAGTGCGCCCGGACTTTCGGCCGAACTTCGCGGCTGCGGGCGCGGGTGTCGCGATGGGCGAGGCACCGCGGCCGAGGGCATCTCGGCGACGGTGTCCGGGTGTCGGCCGGCGCCCCCGGTTCGGACGCACTTCGGCACGGACGGATTCCAGAACAGACGGGCCTGGCATGATCGACAGCGACAAGCACAAGCGGATGGCCGATGCGCTCCGCGTCCTCGCCATCGACGCGGTGGAGGCCGCCAAGTCCGGCCATCCCGGCCTGCCGATGGGCGCCGCCGACATCGCCACGGTCCTCTACGGCCATGTGCTGAAGTTCGACCCGATGGCGCCGCACTGGCCCGACCGCGACCGCTTCGTGCTGTCGGCCGGCCACGGCTCGATGCTGCTCTATGCGCTGCTCCACCTCACCGGCTACGAAGACTTCCCGATCGACCAGCTGAAGCGCTTCCGCCAACTCGGGGCGCGGGCCGCCGGCCATCCGGAATACGGCCACGGTGCCGGCATCGAGACCACCACCGGCCCGCTCGGCCAGGGCATCGCCACCGCCGTCGGCATGGCGCTCGCCGAGCGCCTGATGAACGCCCGCTTCGGCGACGACCTCGTCGACCACCGCACCTACGTGCTCGCCTCCGACGGCGACCTGATGGAGGGCATCAGCCACGAAGCGATCTCGATCGCCGGCCACCTCCGGCTCTCCCGCCTGATCGTCCTCTACGACGACAACGGCATCTCGATCGACGGGCCGCTCGCCCTCACCGAGACCGGCGACGCCGTGCGCCGCTTCGAGGCGGCCGGCTGGGACGCGGTGCGCATCGACGGTCACGACCCGGCCGCCATCCTGCGCGCGCTCGAGGCCGCCCACGACAACGACAAGCCGACGATGATCGCCTGCAAGACGGTGATCGGCTTCGGTGCCCCAAAGAAGGCCGGCACCTCGTCCGCCCATGGCTCGCCGCTCGGCGCCGCCGAGGCGACGGCCGCCCGCGCCGCCTACGGCTGGACGGCGGCGCCCTTCGACGTGCCGGCGGACGTGCGCGACGGCTGGCGGATCAGTGCGCTGCGCTCGGGCCTCGGCCGCAAGGAGTGGGAGAAGCGCTACCGCGCACTGCCACCCGAGGAACGCGCCGAGTTCGACCGCCGCGTCCGCGGCGACCTGCCGAACGGCTTCGACGAGGCCGTCCGTGCCTACAAGCGCCGCCTCACCTCGGAACGTCCGACGGTCGCCACCCGCAAGGCGTCGGAGATGGCGCTCGACGTCATCAACGCCGTCGTTCCCGAGACGATCGGCGGCTCGGCAGACCTCACCGGCTCCGTCAACACCCGCAGCACCGGCATGGTGGCGGTGACGCCGGACGATTTCTCGGGCCGCTTCGTCCACTGGGGTATCCGCGAGCACGGCATGGCGGCGGCCATGAACGGCATGGCGCTGCACGGCGGCGTCATCCCCTATGCCGGCACCTTCCTGGTGTTCTCCGACTACTGCCGCCCGGCGATCCGGTTGTCGGCGCTGATGGGCGTGCGCGTCGTCTACGTGATGACGCACGACAGCATCGGCCTCGGCGAGGACGGCCCGACCCACCAGCCGGTCGAGCACCTCGCCGCGCTCAGGGCCATTCCCAATCTCCTCGTCATGCGCCCGGCCGACGTCGTCGAGACGGCGGAGTGCTGGCAGATCGCCCTCGAGAGCCGCACGACGCCGAGCGTTCTCGTGCTGTCGCGGCAGAACCTGCCGACGGTGCGCACGCACCAGGAGGACGCGAACCTCTGCGCCCGCGGCGCCTATGAGCTCGAAGCCGTCGACGGCGACGCCGAGGTCAGCCTGTTCGCCACCGGCTCGGAAGTGCAGGTGGCGCTCGCCGCCCGCGACCTCCTGCAGCGCGACGGCATCGGCGCGCGCGTCGTCTCGGTACCCTCCTTCGAACTGTTCGCCCGCCAGTCGGCCGACCACCGCGCTGAGGTGATCGGCACGGCGCCGGTGCGCGTCGGCATCGAGGCAGCGGTGCGCATGGGCTGGGACACGCTGATCGGCACGGACGGCATCTTCGTCGGCATGACCGGCTTCGGCGCGAGCGGCCGCATCGAGGAGCTCTACCCGCACTTCGGCATCACGGCCGAGCGGGCGGCGGCGCTGGCACGCGACGCGCTCGCGGGCAAGAAGGGCTGACGACGACACCACTTCAGGCCGACAGGCAGCGGCGGATCAACAGCAGGAGGCGACGATGGCGGTGAGGGTTGCGATCAACGGGTTCGGGCGGATCGGCCGCAATGTCCTGAGGGCGATCATCGAGTCGGGCCGGACCGACGTCGAGGTGGTGGCCATCAACGATCTCGGCCCCGTCGAGACCAACGCCCACCTGCTGCGCTTCGATTCCGTCCACGGCCGCTTCCCGGGCGTGGTGACGGTCTCCGGCGACACCATCGACGTCGGCCGCGGCCCGATCAAGGTGACGGCGATCAAGGACCCGGCGACGCTGCCGCACGGCGAACTCGGCGTCGATATCGCGATGGAGTGCACGGGCATCTTCACCGCCCGCGACAAGGCGGCGGCGCATCTCACGGCCGGCGCCAAGCGCGTCATCGTCTCCGCCCCCGCCGACGGCGCCGACCTCACAGTCGTGTTCGGCGTCAACCACGACAAGCTGACCAAGGACCACCTCGTCGTCTCCAACGCCTCCTGCACCACCAACTGCCTCGCCCCGGTGGCGATGGTGCTGAACGACGCGATCGGCATCGAGCGCGGCTTCATGACGACGATCCACTCCTACACCGGCGACCAGCCGACCCTCGACACCATGCACAAGGACCTCTACCGGGCGCGCGCCGCCGCCCTGTCGATGATCCCGACCTCGACGGGTGCCGCCAAGGCCGTCGGCCTCGTGCTGCCGGCCCTCAACGGCAAGCTCGACGGCACCGCCATCCGCGTGCCGACGCCGAACGTCTCGGTCGTCGACTTCAAGTTCGTGGCGAAGAAGGCGACCACGAAGGACGAGGTCAACGCGGCCATCAAGGCCGCCGCCGAAGGCCCGCTGAAGGGCATCCTCGGCACGACGTCGCTGCCGAACGTCTCGACCGACTTCAACCACGACGCCCACTCGTCGGTGTTCGCCTTCGACCAGACCAAGGTGCTCGACGGCACGATGGTCCGCGTCCTCTCCTGGTACGACAACGAGTGGGGCTTCTCGAACCGGATGAGCGACACCGCCGTCGCGATGGCGAAACTGATCTGAGGGGAGGGGGGCCGATGACCGCCTTCCGCACCCTCGACGACGTCGACCCGCACGGCAAGCGGGTCCTCGTCCGCGTCGATCTCAACGTCCCCGTCAAGGACGGGGCCGTCACCGACGACACCCGCATCACCGCGGTGGCGCCGACCATCACCGAACTCGCCGACAAGGGCGGCAAGGTGCTGCTGCTTGCCCACTTCGGCCGGCCGAAGGGCGGGCGCGACCCGTCGCAGTCGCTGAAGGTGGTGGTCCCGGCCCTCGCCGCTGCGATTGGCCGCCCGGTCGGCTTCGTCGACGATTGCGTCGGTCCGGACGTGGCGGCTGCCGTCGCCAACATGGTGCCGGGCGACGTCATCCTCCTCGAGAACACCCGCTTCCACGCCGGCGAGGAGAAGAACGACCCGGCCCTCGTCGCGGAGCTCGCGGCGAACGGCGACCTCTACGTCAACGACGCCTTCTCCGCCGCCCACCGGGCGCATGCCTCCACCGAGGGGCTGGCGCGGGCGCTGCCGGCCTATGCCGGCCGCAGCATGCAGGCGGAACTCGACGCGCTCGGCAAGGCGCTCGGGTCGCCGCAGCGGCCGGTGATCGCCATCGTCGGCGGCGCCAAGGTGTCCTCGAAGATCGACCTCCTCGAGAACCTCGTCGGCAAGGTCGACGTCCTCGTCATCGGCGGCGGCATGGCCAACACCTTCCTCGCTGCCCAGGGCAAGGCGGTCGGCAAGTCGCTGTGCGAGCACGACCTCGCCGACACCGCACGCCGCATCCTCGCGGCGGCGGAAAAGTCGGGCTGCGCCATCGTGCTGCCAACGGACGCCGTGGTGGCGCGCGAGTTCAAGGCGAATGCCGCGAACGAGACGGTCGGCGTCGACGCGGTACCGGCCGACGCAATGATCCTCGATGCCGGGCCGGCGTCGGTGGACGCGGTCTGCGCCCGCATCGACGGGGCGAAGACGCTCGTCTGGAACGGCCCGCTCGGCGCCTTCGAGCTGACACCGTTCGACACGGCGACCGTCGCCGCGGCCCGCCACGCGGCGGATCGCACAGATGCCGGGGCGCTGCTCTCGGTCGCCGGCGGCGGCGACACGGTGGCGGCGCTCAACCATGCCGGCGTCGCCGAGCGCTTCTCCTACGTCTCGACGGCGGGCGGGGCGTTCCTCGAGTGGCTGGAGGGCAAGCCGCTGCCCGGCGTCGAGGCGCTGAAGGCCTGACCGGCACGGCCTCGCGATCGTGTGAGGCGATCGCCTCACCGAACCTTGCCCTGCCGCGTCGGACCGACTACAGCCTGCTGCCAAACGGCGCCGTGCATACACGCGACGCTGACGATCGACCGGAGCAGCAAAAGGGTAGGGACGATGAGTGAACGGCTCGCCGACATCGCCGTCGCCATGGTGGCCGACGGACGGGGCATTCTCGCCGCCGACGAGAGCACCGGCACGATCAAGAGGCGCTTCGATTCGATCCACCTCGAGTCGACCGCCGACAGCCGCCGCGACTATCGCGAGATGCTGTTCCGGGCCGACGAGGCCATGCGCGACTACGTCTCCGGCGTCATCCTCTATGACGAGACCATCCGCCAGAAGGCGAAGGACGGCACGCCGTTCGTCGACATCCTGAAGGCCGCCGGCTCGATCCCCGGCATCAAGGTCGACAAGGGCGCGCAGCCGCTCGCCGGCACCAAGGGCGAGCAGATCACCGAGGGTCTCGACGGCCTGCGCGAGCGGCTCGCCGAGTATCACCAGCTCGGTGCCCGCTTCGCCAAGTGGCGCGCCGTCATCGACATCGGCCAGGGCATCCCGACCTACAACGCGCTCGCCGCCAATGCCCACGCCCTCGCCCGCTATGCGGCGCTCTGCCAGGAAGCGCAGATCGTGCCGATCGTCGAGCCGGAGGTGCTGATGGACGGCCCTGTCGCCACCCACGACATCGCCACCTGCTACCGCGTCACCGAGCTCACTTTGAAGCTCGTCTTCGAGCAGCTCTACTTCGCCGGCGTCGACCTCACCGGCATGATCCTGAAGCCGAACATGGTGATCGCCGGCAAGGACAGCCCGACCCAGGCCTCGCCCGAGGAAGTCGCCGAGATGACGGTGAAGGTGCTGAAGGCGTGCGTGCCGCCGGCGGTGCCGGGCATCGCCTTCCTGTCGGGCGGCCAGTCCGACGAGGTCGCCACCCAGCACCTGTCGCTGATGAACGAGCTCGGCGGTCCGCTGCCGTGGAAGCTCACCTTCTCCTACGGCCGCGCCCTGCAGGCGGCGGCGCTGAAGGCGTGGGGCGGCAAGCCGGAGAACGTCGCCGCCGGCCAGCGGGCGTTCACGCATCGCTGCCGCATGAACGCGCTCGCCGCCACCGGACGCTGGTCCGCCGACGCGGAGCGCCAGGCAGCGTGAGCAAGCGCGACCGCGACCGCAGGGCGACGGGCGGCGACAAGCCCGTCCGCTCCCGGCTCGTGCTGGTGACGCCGGACACCGGCGACATCGGCGTGCTCGCCGACGACCTGCGGCTCGCGCTGTCGGGCGGTGACGTCGCCGCCGTGCTGATCGGCCGGGCCGGCAGCGACGCCGACCGCCAGTCTGCAGCCGAGCGCCTCGTGCCGATCGCCCAGGGCGCCGGCGCCGCGGCCGTCGTCATCGGCGACACCCGCGCCGCCGGCCGCTCCAAGGCCGACGGCATCCACCTCGATCTCGGCGCCGGCGAGGACGACGACGGCCTGCCGGCCGCCGACGAGGAAGATGCGGCCGGCGAGGCCGATGCGGAAGACGACGGCGACGACGACGAGGCGCCGTCGCGGGGGGATCCCGTGACCGCCGAGATCGCCGAGATGGTGGGGCGCTTCAAGGGCAAGATCGTCGGCGTCGGCGGCGTGCGCACCCGCCACGCCGCGATGGCCGCTGCGGAAGCCGACGCCGCCTACGTGCTGTTCGGCCTCCTCGAGCGGCCGGACGCCGACGTCACGCATCACAAGACGCTCACCTTCGCCGACTGGTGGGTACCGCTGTTCGAGGTGCCGTGCGTCGTGCTCGCCGGCGCGACGCGCGATGCCGTCGCCGAGGCGGCCTCCACTGGGGCGGAGTTCGTCGCCGTGCGCACGTTCGTCTGGACCCATCCGGACGGGCCCGCCGCGGGCGTCGCCGAGGCGAACGCGGTGCTGGACGAGGCCTTCGCGGCGCGTTCGGCCGAGACGTGAGACGACGGCGGTCGGCTCTCCGCCCCGTTGTCGCCACGATGCCCGACACCATCGCGCCGATGCAGTTCGACCCTTCGCCACCGGCCAGTGCGCTCGCCGCCGATCCCACCCCTTCCGGCCGAGGCCCTGCCCGGGCCGGGCGCGTCGCGGCGCGATCGCGCGCGAGCGTCCTGCGGACCGTGACGGCGCCGGTGCTCGCCCTGGCACTCACGCTCCCGGCGGGCTTGCCGGCTCATTCGGTGCCGCCGCCTGCCGGCGGTGCGCCGACGCTGCAGCCGGTGGTGGCTGCGCCCTCCGATGTGCCGTCCGTCACCGTCCTGGAGCCGCCGCGCAAGCCGGCCGCGCCGGCCGCGACCGCAGCGGTCGCCCCCGCCGCCCCGGACACGGCACCCGCAGGGACGCCACCGCAGACGAGCGATCCGGCAGCGGCGGACGACCCGGCCGCCGGCGGCGCGAGCGGACCGGCCGGAGACACCGCGCCGGCCGGTGGCGAGCCCGACGGGGACGCGGCGGCCGAGAGCGAGGCCGCCCCTCGGACCCCGGCCGCGCCCGATCTCGCCTACGCCGCCTTCGACGATGGCCGCTATCTCGAGGCGCTCGCCTACGCCACCGACCTGGCGGCGGTCGGCAGCCCTGCCGCCCAGACGCTGCTCGGCCTGCTCTACCAGGACGGGCTCGGTGTGCCGCGCAACGCCACGACGGCGGCGAGCTGGTTCGAGCTCGCGGTGGCGCGCGGCGATCGCGAGGCGGCCTTCCTGCTCGGCCTGCTCTATCTCGCCGGCGACGGCGTGCCGCGCGACCACGCGCGCGCCGCCGAGCTGTTCAGGATGGCGGCGGAGAAGGGCCAGGCCTCGGCCGCCTTCAACCTCGGCACGCTCTATCTCGAGGGCAAGGCGGTGCCCGCCGATCCCGCCCAAGCCGCGAGCCTTTTCCGCCAGGCCGCCGAGGCCGGCAACGCGGACGCCCAGTATGCCATGGCGGTGCTGCACCAGACCGGGCGTGGCGTTCCCCAGGACGACCATCTCGCCTCGTTCTGGTTCGGGCGCGCCGCCCGCAACGGCCACACCGACGCCCAGCTCGAATACGGCATCCGCCTGTTCAACGGCGTCGGCCTCGTCGCCGACGAGCACCAGGCGGTGATCTTCCTCGCGCGCGCCGCCCAGGCCGGCAGCCCGGTGGCGATGAACCGCCTCGCCCGCGCGCTGGCACGCGGCCGCGGCGTCGCCGAGAGCGCGGTCGAGGCGGCGAAGTGGCACCTGATCGCCCGCCGCCGCGGCATCGCCGACGCCTGGCTCGACGACTACTACCTCCGCCAGCCGGCAGAGGTGCGCCATCGCGCCATGGACGCCGCTGCCCTCTGGTGGACCGGCCGCTGATCCGCCGCCGCCGCCGGCCGTGCGGCAGCGCCGGGGGTTGCGTGCGGTGCGCGAGTGTGGTGCTTGACGCCGGACCCACACACCTTTCCGCATGGATGATCCCCCGATGGCCCGTTCGGCGATCCTCAACGTCATGGTCTCCGCCGCCACCAAGGCCGGCCGCGGCCTGGTGCGTGACTTCAACGAGGTCGAGAACCTGCAGGTCTCGCGCAAGGGTCCGGGCGACTTCGTCTCGCTCGCCGACAAGAAGGCCGAGACCACCATCAAGACCGAGCTCCTGAAAGCGCGGCCGGGCTATGGCTTCATCGGCGAGGAGGGCGGCGCGGAGGAGGGCACCGACGGCCAGCACCGCTGGATCGTCGATCCGCTCGACGGCACCACCAACTTCCTGCACGGCATCCCGCTCTTCGCCGTCTCGATCGCGCTCGAGCGCCAGGGCGTGCTCGTCGCCGGCGTCGTCTACAATCCGGTGATGGACGAGCTCTACGTCGCCGAGCGCGGCGGCGGCGCCTTCCTCAACGACCGCCGCCTGCGCGTCGCCCAGCGCCGCGACTTCGACGACTGCGTCGTCGCCACCGGCCTGCCGAACCTCGGCAAGGGCGAGCACGGGCGGGCGTTGCGGGAGCTCGGCAGCGTCATGCTGCAGGCCGCCGCCGTCCGCCGCTGCGGCTCGGCCGCCCTCGACCTCGCCTGGACGGCGTCCGGCCGCTTCGACGCCTACTGGGAGCACGGGCTGCAGTCGTGGGACATCGCCGCCGGCGTTCTCCTGGTGCGGGAAGCCGGCGGCTTCGTCACCGACGCCAAGGGCGGTGAGACGATGCTGGAGACCGGCTCGGTGGTGGCCGGCAACGAGCGCACCCACGCCGAGCTGCTCGCCCACCTGAAGCGCGCGGCGACGGCCGGATGAGCGCTCGGCGCGTTAACCGCGGCGGCGGAACGGTGAACTTTCCTGTTTTTCCGCGCGGTGCGGCGGGCTATTGAGAAGGCCCACGCGACGTGACGACTTTGCACTTCTGACGCTTTCGGCGGTCCATGGCGCGAGACATCGATCCCTACCGGTTGACGAACCCGCAGATCTTCCTGTGGCGGATGGTCGTCTTCCTCGTTCTCGTCGGCTTCGTCGCGGTCATCCTGTACCGCCCGATCCTCACCGCCTTCCAGGCGAACCCGGCGCTCAACGGCCTGATCCTCGGCGTCGCCATCATCGGCATCGTGCTGGCGATCCGCCAGGTGACGCGGCTGTTCCGCGAGATCGCCTGGGTGAAGTCGTTCCGCGCTCAGGGCGACGACCGCGACGGTCGCCGCGCGCCGATCCTGCTCGCCCCGATGGCGACGCTCCTCGGCGACCGCTTCGGCCAGGGGGCGCTGTCAGCGCCGGCGCTCCGGGCGCTGCTCGATTCGATCGGCTCGCGCCTCGACGAGTCGCGCGACATCATGCGCTACCTCACCGGGCTCCTGGTCTTCCTCGGCCTGCTCGGCACCTTCTGGGGCCTGCTCACCACGGTGACGGCGGTGAGCGAGACGATCCAGAACCTCAATGTCGGCGGCGGCGACACCGCCGTCGTCTTCGAGGACCTGAAGCGCGGCCTCGCCGAGCCGCTCGGCGGCATGGGCATCGCCTTCTCGTCGTCGCTGTTCGGCCTTACCGGCTCGCTGGTGCTGGGCTTCCTCGATTTGCAGGCCGGCCAGGCGCAGAACCGCTTCTACACCGAGCTCGAGGACTGGCTGTCGAGCCTCACCGAGCTCACCCCGGTGGAGGCGGACGATCGCCAGGGCGTGCCGCCGAGCGACCTCAAGGAAGCCTTCGACCGCATCGCCAAGCTCGTCGGCGAGCAGGGCTCGAGCCGCAACGCCACGGCGGCGATGGCGAACCTCGCCGAGGGCATCCAGGGGCTCGTTCAGCACCTGCGGGCCGAGCGACAGATCATGCGCGACTGGACCGACGGCCAGGCCCGCCAGCAGGCGCGCATCGAGGGCTTCCTCGAGAAGCTCGCGGGCGTCGTCGACCGCGAG
>CALRZT010000045.1:0-20086 GCA_943372725.1 Pseudoxanthobacter soli DSM 19599 | reverse complement strand
CGAGGCCGAGCGCGACTTTAAGCGCGAGCAGATGAAGAAGCTCTGGGAGCGCTTCGGCATCGTCGTGATCGCGGTCGCGGTGTTGATCGTCGCCGGAACGGCGGGCTGGCGTGGCTATCTCCACTGGCAGCAGACGCAGGCGAACGAGTCGGGCGACCTGTTCTTCTCCGCCCTCGAACTCGCCCAGCAGGAAGATCATTCCGGCGCGGCGACCGCACTGGCGAGCCTCGCCGAGAGCGGTGCTGCGGGCTACAAGCTGCTCGCCCGTTTCCGGGCGGCGAGCGAGTACGCCCAAGCGGGCGATCGTGCGGCCGGCGTCGCCGCCTTCGACGCGATCGCCGCCGACGCGGCCGTGCCGACGCTCTACCGCAATCTCGCCCGCGTGCGGGCCGGCTATCTCGCCCTCGACGACGGCGACCGCGCCGCCGTCGACGAGCGGGTGGCAGCACTTGCGGTGGGCGAGGGGCCGTGGCGCCAGGCGGCGCGCGAGGTGGCGGGTCTCGCGGCCTACTCGGCCGGCGATCTCGCCGCGGCCGAGACCTATTTCCGACAGATCGCGGACGACCGGGCAGCGACGGGCGAGTTCCAGAATCGCGCCCAGCTGATGCTGTCGCTGATCCAGAGCGCGAAACCGCCGGCCGCCGCAAGCGGTGGAGATCCCTCTTGAGTGCGTCCCCGTTCGCCGGCGCTCTGGCGCGTATCGCCGCCGTCGCGCTCTGCGCCGGCCTCGCCACCGGCTGCGAGACGGTGTCCGACGCCGTCTATTCGATCAATCCTTTCGCCGAGAAGGACAAGATCCTTCCCGGAACGCGCACCGCCGTCTTCAACGACGAGGGCTCGGCGGCGCTGGTACAGCCGGAAGGCGGGGGTCGCGCCGCCTCGATCGGGCCGGCCCAGGCCTACGCCGACTGGTCGCAGCCCGGCGGCAACGCCGCCAACGACCCCGGCAACATCGCCTATGACGGCAGCGCCGCGCGGGTCTGGAGCACCTCCATCGGCGGTGGCGGGAGCGGCCCGAGCTTCGGCGGTCTCGGCGGCGGCAAGGGGCTGCGCATTTCCGCCCGCCCGGTCGCGGCCGGCGGCCGCCTCTATGTCTATTCCCCCGGTGCGGTGGTGACATCGCTGTCCCTCACCGGCGGTGGCCGCGGCTGGTCGGTGACGCTCCGGCCGGAGGGCGAGCGCGACATCGCCAACGGCGGTGGCGTCTCCTACGACCAGGGCCGGGTCTATGTCGGCACCGCCTACGGCGCGCTGACGGCGCTCGACGCCGGCTCGGGCTCGCAGGTCTGGACGAAGGAACTCGAGGCGCCCGCCCGCGGCGCGCCGACGGCGGCGAACGGCAAGGTCTTCGTCGTCACCCAGACCAACGTGGTGTTCGCGATCAACCAGGCCGACGGCGCCGAGCTGTGGTCCTATCGCGGCATCCCGGAGACCGCCGGCCTCGTCGCCAATGCCTCGCCCGCCGTGGTCGGCGACACCGTCGTCGTTCCCTACACGTCGGGCGAGGTCATCGCCTTCAACGCCACCACCGGCGAGCCGAAGTGGTCGGATGCGGTGACGCGGGCGACGCGCACCATGGCGCTCTCGTCGATCAACGACCTGTCGGCGAGCCCGGTGGTGAGCGGCGGCGTCGTCTTCGCCTCCGGTGTCGCCGGCCGCACGATCGCGATCGATCTGTCCACCGGCGCCCGCAAGTGGGAGCAGGACGTCGGCAGCGCCCACACGCCGATCGTCTCCGGCAACGCAGTGTTCCTGGTGGACCTCGACGACCGGGTGGTGGCGCTCGACCGCAACACCGGTTCGCCGCTATGGACGACGCAGTTGCCGATCGTGAAGACGCGCAAGGAGCGGACGAACTGGGCCGGTCCGGTGCTGGCCGGCGGGTCGCTGTGGTTCGTCTCCAGCGATTCCAAGCTCGCCTCCGTCGATGCGTCGTCGGGCCAGATCACCAGCACGCGCGCGATCGGCGAGCCGTCCTACATTTCGCCGATCGCGGCCTCCGGGCTGATGATCACCGTGTCGGAGAATGGCACGATCTCCGCGTATCGCTGACGCGGGGGGAAACGCGAATGCAGCTCAGGGTCGCCATCGTCGGCCGGCCGAACGTCGGCAAGTCGACCCTCTTCAACCGTCTCGTCGGGCGCAAGATCGCGCTCGTCGACGACACGCCGGGCGTGACGCGCGACCGGCGCGAGGGCAACGCCCGGCTGTCCGGCCTGCGCTTCGTCGCCATCGACACCGCCGGCCTCGACGACGTCGACGCCGAGAGCCTCGCCGGCCGCATGCGCGCACAGACGGAAGCGGCGATCCGCGAGGCGGACGTCGTGCTGTTCGTCATCGACGCCCGCGCCGGCGTGACGCCGCTCGACGAGCATTTTGCCGAACTGGTGCGCCGCACCGACCGGCCGGTCATCCTCGTCGCCAACAAGTCCGAGGGTCGCGCGGGCGAGGCGGGCGCGCTCGAGGCCTATGCGCTCGGTCTCGGCGACCCGGTGCAGGTCTCGGCCGAGCACGGCGAGGGCATGGCCGACCTCCACACCGTGCTGGCGCGCTTCGAGCCGCCGGAGGAGCCGGAGCTCGAGGACGACACGGCGGAGGTGATCGCCGGCCCCGACGACGACGGCGAGGACGACACGCCGACGATCGATACGCGGCCCCTGAAGCTCGCTATCGTCGGCCGTCCGAACGCCGGAAAGTCGACGCTGATCAACGCGCTGCTCGGCGAGGAACGCCTCCTGACCGGTCCCGAGGCCGGCATCACCCGCGACGCCATCACCGTGCCGTGGACGTGGCGCGACCGCCGGGTCGATCTCGTCGACACCGCCGGCCTGCGCCGCAAGGCGAAGGTCGAGGGCAAGCTCGAGCGCCTGTCCGTCGGCGAGACGCTGCGTTCGATCCGCTTCGCCGAGGTCGTCGTGCTGACGCTCGACGCGACGCAGCCCTTCGAGAAACAGGACCTGCAGATCGCCGACCTCGTCGAGCGCGAGGGGCGGGCGATCATCGTCGTCGCCGACAAGTGGGACCTCGTCGAGGACCGCAACGCGACGCTGCGGGCGCTCCGCGAGATGTCCGACCGGCTGCTGCCGCAGCTGCGCGGCGTCACCATCGTGCCGGTCTCGGGTCTGGTCGGCACCGGCCTCGACAAGATGATGCAGGCCGCGTTCGCGGCGCGCGACAGCTGGAGCCGCCGCATCTCCACCGGTCGTCTCAACCGCTGGCTCGGCACCGTCATTGAGCACCATCCGCCGCCGGCGGTGTCGGGGCGGCGCATCAAGCTTCGCTACATGACGCAGGTGAAGAGCCGGCCGCCGCACTTCGTGGTGTTCTGCTCGCGGCCGGAGGCGCTGCCGGACGCCTACATGCGCTACCTGGTCAACGGCCTGCGCGAGCGCTTCGAGCTGCCGGGCGTGCCGATCCGGTTCTCGCTGCGCAAGGGCGACAACCCGTTCGCCGACAAGGACTAGAGCCTCAGGCGAGCGGGGCGGGGGGCTGGAACGCCTTCAGAGACCGGCTCGGGTGGTCGTAGAGGACACCGGAAACGGTGCACTCCGGCGCCAGCAGGTCGAGGATCGGTGCCACCACGTCTTCCGGCGGCGGCAGGGTCGCCGGGTCCTCGCCGGGCATCGCCTGGGCCCGCATCTTGGTGCGCATGGCGCCCGGATTGACGAGGTTCGCCTTGATCGGCGTGTGCGCGGTTTCGGCCGCATAGGTGCGCACGATCATCTCGAGGGCGAGCTTCGTCGTCGCGTAGAGGCCCCAGTAGGGCCGGCTCTTCTGCGAGGCCGTGGACGACAGGAAAACCGCCCGGCCGGCCTCGGACTGGCGCAGCAGCGGGTCGAGCGAGCGGATCAGCCGCCAGTTGGCGGTGACGTTCACCGCCATCACCTCGTCGAACACCTTCGGGTCGATGTGTCCGATCGGCGACAGCGGCCCGAGCATGCCGGCGTTGCCGACCAGGATGTCGAGGCGACCCCAGCGCTCGTGGATCGACAGGCCGAGGCGGTCGAGCGCCGGCATGTCCCGGAGATCGACGGGCACCAGCGTCGCGGCCGAGCCGCCGGCGGCGCGGATATCGTCGTCGAGTTCCTCCAGCGCCCCGCTGGTGCGCGCCAGCGCGATGACATGGGCGCCGGCCGCTCCGAGAGCGAGCGCCAGGGCACGGCCGATGCCGCGCGAGGCACCGGTGACGAGGGCGATGCGCCCCTCGAAGCGAGGTTCCATCCGGCGTGTCCGTTGCTGTCGGGTCAGGAAACCTCGGCGAGCAGCGAGAGCTGCCGCACGGTTTCCTTCTCCTGGCGGTCGGTGAGGCGGGTCGGGTAGTCGCCCGTGAAGCAGGCGTCGCAGAACTGCGGCTGCCGCGGATCGCGCCGGGCTTCCCCGACGGCGCGGTAGAGACCGTCGATCGACAGGAAGGCGAGGCTGTCGACCTTGATGAAGCGGGCCATCTCCTCGACGGACATGCGCGAGGCGATCAGCTTCGACTTCTCCGGCGTGTCGACGCCGTAGAAGCAGGAGTCCGTCGTCGGCGGCGAGGCGATGCGCATGTGCACCTCGGCCGCGCCGGCGTCGCGCATCATCTCGACGATCTTGAGCGAGGTCGTGCCGCGCACGATCGAATCGTCGATGAGCACGATCCGCCGGCCCTCGATCAGGGCGCGGTTCGGGCTGTGCTTGAGCTTGACGCCCATGTGGCGGATGGCGTCCGACGGCTCGATGAAGGTCCGGCCGACATAGTGGTTGCGGATGATGCCGAGTTCGAACGGCAGCCCGGCCTCCTGCGAGAATCCGATCGCTGCGGGCGTGCCGGAATCCGGCACCGGCACGACGAGGTCGACATCGGCGGGGGACTCGCGCGCGAGCTCAGCGCCGATCTTCTTGCGCACGTCGTAGACGTTGCGGCCCTCGACGTTGGAATCGGGGCGGGCGAAATAGACGTACTCGAAGACGCAGAAGCGCGACTTCAGGCGCTGGAAGGGGAACAGGCTCTCGATGCCGGTCTCGGTGATCACCACCATCTCGCCCGGCTCGATGTCGCGGACGAAGGTGGCGCCGATGATGTCGAGGGCGCAGGTCTCGGACGCCAGCACGAAGGCGTCGTCGAGGCGGCCGAGCAGCAGCGGCCGCACGCCCAGCGGATCGCGGCAGCCGATCATCTTCTTCTCCGACAGCGCCACCAGCGCATAGGCGCCCTCGAGCTGGCGCAGCGCCGTGATGAAGCGCTCGACCAGCGGACCAGGCTCGCTGGTCGCGATCAGGTGGATGATTGTCTCGGTGTCGGAGGTCGACTGGAAGATCGAGCCGCGGTTCTGCAGCCGGCGCTGCAGCGTCATGGCATTCGTCAGGTTGCCGTTGTGGGCGACGGAGAAGCCGCCGCCGGCGAACTCGGCGAACAAGGGCTGCACATTGCGCAGGATCTGGCCGCCGGTGGTCGCATAGCGGGTGTGGCCGATGGCGCGGTCGCCCTTCAGGCGCTCCATCACCGAGGGCTTCGTGAAGTTGTCGCCGACGAGGCCGATGTAGCGCTCGGGGACGAACTGGTGGCCGTCGAACGAGACGATGCCGGCGGCTTCCTGGCCGCGGTGCTGCAGGGCGTGCAGCCCGAGCGCCACCAGCGCGGCCGCCTGGTCGTGGCCGAAAACGCCGAAGACGCCGCACTCCTCGTGGAGATGGTCGTCGTCGAAGGCGTGGCCGCCGAAGCTGGCCTCCGAGAGGGAAGAGGCGCCGGGGGCGGCCTGTGGCGAGGGGGTCGGTGCGTCACCGGCCGCGGCTGAACCGTCGTTCATCGTCTCGCTCGAACCACTCTGCGGTTCGCGACAAAAGACCATTCGCCGGACCCGACTATTGGCCGTTGCTGCCGCTCGATTGAATCAACTGGTTGAGCCCCTGCCGGGCTCCCGAGCCGTAGCTCGCATCGGACTGCTGGTCGGTCGTCGGCGGTGTCCCGGCCGGAGCCCCGCCGGTGGGAGCAGGGGCGCCGTCGGTCGGCGCCGGCGCCGAACCGGCCGGCGGAGTCGCGGCCGGCGGCGTCCGGTTACCGCCGGGTATATAGCGATCGAGGATCGATCGGTCAGGGGCATCGGGCAGGGCTGCGACAAGTTGCGTGCCGAGATTGTCGAGCATCGGCTTCGAGCGCGCCTGCGCCACCCAGGCGGGCTGCTGCACCGGCGGCACCAGGAAGTTGAAGAACAACATCGCCACGACGATCAGGAGCAGGCCGCGCGCCGCCCCGAAGACGAAGCCGAGCGTCCGGTCGAGGATGCCGATCTTACTGTCGATGACGAAGTCGGAAATCTTCATCGTGATGATGCTGACGATGATCAGCGTCAGGAAGAAGATGCCGCCGATGGCGATGCCGAGCGAGACGTACTCGTTGCTGACGTACTGCCGCACCAGCGGCAGCAGGTCGTCGTAGAAGAAGTAGGCGGCCGCGGCGGCGGCGACCCAGGAGGCGATCGACAGCACCTCGCGAACGAAGCCGCGCAGCATGGCCAGGAGAGCCGAGATCAGGATGACGACGAGAACGAGCCCGTCGAGCAGCGTCACCGACATTGTTCGGACAACCTCACTCGCGTGGCACGACCACGACGCCTCGTTTCATCACCGCGCATTCCCGCTCCGCTGAGGCGCGCCGACACGCTGGACGCCGGCTCTGGTGGGAGGGGAGAGTTCACCATCGTCGATCGATGAAGCCGCGACTCGGCCGACAAGATCAAGCAGCGTCCGCAATCCGGTGACGTCGATCCGGCGCTCCCGGACTTCGTCCCCGATCGATCCTTCCGGCAAGACGGCCTGCCGGAAGCCGAGTTTTTCCGCTTCCTTGAGACGCGTCGAGACGTGCCCGACAGGGCGGATGCCCCCCGTCAGGCTGACTTCGCCGAAATAGACGCAATCGGCAGGCAGGGCAACCCCGCTGAGGGATGACAGCAGCGCCGCCGCCACCGCGAGGTCGGCCGCCGGCTCGACGATCCGGAGGCCGCCGGCGACGTTGAGATAGACGTCGTTGACGCCGAAGCGGATGCCGCAGCGGGCTTCCAGCACGGCGAGGATCATCGACAGGCGGTTGCCGTCCCAGCCGACCGTGGCGCGGCGGGGGTTCGCAAGCGGCGAGGGGGCGACCAGGGCCTGGATCTCGACCAGCAGTGGCCGCGTGCCTTCCACGCCGGCGAACACCGCCGTGCCCGGGCTCGTGCGGTCGCGGTCGCCGAGGAAGAGCTCGGACGGGTTGAGCACCTCCTTCAGGCCCTGGCCGGTCATCTCGAAGACGCCGATCTCGTCGGTCGGGCCGAAGCGGTTCTTCGTCGTGCGCAGGATGCGGAAGGGGCCGCTGCCGTCGCCCTCGAAGCCCATCACGGCGTCGACCATGTGCTCGACGACGCGGGGGCCGGCGATCTGGCCGTCCTTGGTGACGTGGCCGACGAGCACGAGGGCGGCGCCGGACTGCTTGGCGTAGCGGATGAGGGCGTGCGAGGAGGCACGCACCTGGCTGACGGTGCCGGGTGCGGATTCGATCGAAGCGGTCCAGGCGGTCTGGATCGAATCGATGACGATGAGGGCCGGCGGCGGCGCGGCTGTCAGCGTCGCCAGGATGTCCTCGACCGAGGTCTCGGCGGCGAGGCCGACGGCGCTGCCGGCGAGGCCGAGACGCTGCGCCCTGAGCCGCACCTGGTCGGCGGCCTCCTCGCCGGTGATATAGACGACGCGACCGCCGCGAGCCGCGATGGCGGCGGCCGCCTGCAGCAGCAGCGTCGACTTGCCGATGCCGGGGTCGCCGCCGAGCAGGATGGCCGAGCCACGCACGAAGCCGCCGCCGGTCACCCGGTCGAGCTCGGCGATGCCGGAGGCCGTGCGCGGCGCCGCCGCTCCTTCACCCTCGAGGCTGCCGAGCGGCACCACCCGGCCCGGGCGGGCCGCTGGCGTCGGCCCGCTCGCTGCCTCCTCGACGATCGAGTTCCACTCGCCGCACGCCTCGCAGCGTCCGTTCCAGCGGTTGGTGATGTTGCCGCAGGACTGGCAGACGAACTGGCTGCGCGCGCGCGCCATCAGGCCTGGCCGACATAGTCGCGGGAGAAGCGGCTGCCGAGGTGGGTGAGCACCTCGTAGCCGATGGTGCCGGCGCGGGCCGCGATGTCGTCGACCGGCACATGGTCGCCGAACAGCTCGATCCAGTCGCCACGCCGCGCGGAGGCGGGCGGCACGTCGGTGACGTCGTAGATCAGCAGATCCATCGAGACCCGGCCGACGAGGGGCACGCGATGGCCGGCGAGCCAGCCGACGGCACCACCGGTCGCGTCGCTCGATCCGGCGGCACGCGGAAAGCCGTCGGCGTAGCCGATGCCGACGACGGCGAGCCGGCTTGGGCGGGCGAGCGTCTCCGCCGCACCGTAGCCGACCGATTCGCCCGCGCTGGCCTCGCGGATCTTGATGATGCGGCCCTCGAGCCTCGCCACGGGTCGCATCGGATTGGCGAGACCCGCGACCGCCCGGCCGCCGTAGACGGCGATGCCGGGGCGCACGAGGTCGAAGTGGGTTTCCGGCAGCGCCAGCGTGGCGGCGGAGTTCGCCAGCGAGGCGGGGACGCCCGGAAAGAGCGCGCGCGCCGCCTGGAAGGCCTCGAGCTGGCGGGCGTTCAGCGGATGGCCCGGCGTGTCGGCGCAGGCGAGGTGGCTCATCAACAGCGTCAGACCGAGGTGCGGGCGCAACTCGGCGCTGGCGGCCACCGCGACGGCGACGTCGCGGGCGAGGCCGAGGCGGTTCATGCCGGTGTCGACGTGCAGCGCCGCCGGCAGTGGCTGGCCGCGGGAGCGCCCGAGCGCGGCCCAGTCCTCGACCTCCTCGAGGCTGCCGAGCACCGGACGAAGGCCCGCGTCGGCGACGAGCGCAGCGGCCCCCGGAGGAAAGCCGTTCAGCACGTAGACGGCCGCCTCCGGCACAATCGCCTTGGCGTCGAGAGCCTCGGCGATGGTGGCGGCGAAGAAGGTGCGGCAACCGGCGTCGGCGAGCGTGCCCGTTGCGGCCTCGAGCCCGATGCCGTAGCCGTCGCCCTTGACGACGCCGGCGCATTCGCTGGAACCGCAGCGCTCGGCGAGGCTGCGCCAGTTGGCGGCCAGCGCAGCGAGGTCGATCGTCAGGCGCCCGCCGGCCAGGTGGTCGGTCTCGTCGAGCGGAACCGGACGCACCGGCGCCGCGAGGGCGGACGGGTCGACCGGTCGATGCATCGCCGCCTTCGGCATCCTCAGTCCCTGTCCGGGAGGTGGTACTCACGCGCGAGGTTCGAGAAGCGCGTCACCTCTGCATCGAATTGCAGCGGAACCGTGCCCGTCGGCCCGTGGCGCTGCTTGCCGACGATGACCTCGGCGACGCCGGCGACCGCCTCCATCTCCGTCTGCCACTTGAAGAACTCCTCGGAGCCCTCCTTCGGCTTGTGGTTCTTCAGGTAGTACTCCTCGCGGAAGACGAACATGACGACGTCGGCGTCCTGCTCGATCGAGCCCGATTCGCGCAGGTCCGAGAGCTGCGGCCGCTTGTCGTCGCGCGATTCGACCTGGCGCGACAGCTGCGACAGCGCCACGATCGGCAGATCGAGCTCCTTGGCGAGCGCCTTCAGGCCGGTGGTGATCTCGGTGATCTCCTGCACGCGGTTCTCGCCGCGCTTGCCGGAGCCCTGCAGGAGCTGCAGGTAGTCGACGATCAGCAGGTCGAGCCCGCGCTGGCGCTTCAGGCGGCGGGCGCGGGCGGCGAGCTGGCCGATCGAGATGCCGCCGGTCTGGTCGATGTAGAGCGGCAGCGCCTGGATCTCCTGCGCCACCGCGGCGATGCGGTCGAACTGCTCGGCGTCGATCGAGCCGCGCCGGATCAGCGACGAAGACACGCCGGACTGCTCGGCGATGATGCGGGTGGCGAGCTGTTCGGCCGACATTTCGAGCGAGAAGAAGCCGACGATGCCGCCGTCCTCGGCGTGGGGCGACCCGTCGGCGGAGGCGCCGGGCCGATAGTTGCGGGCGACGTTGTAGGCGATGTTGGTGGCGAGCGCCGTCTTGCCCATGGCGGGACGGCCGGCGAGGATGACGAGGTCGGAGCGCTGCAGGCCGCCCATCAGGCGGTCGAGGTCGTTGAGGCCCGTGGCGAGGCCCGACAGGCCGCCCGAGCGCTGGTAGGCCGCCGCCGCCATGTCGATGGCGGTCGCGAGCGCGTCCGAGAAGGCCTGGAAGCCGCCCTCGTAGCGGCCGGTCTCGGCGAGCTCGTAGAGGCGCCGCTCGGCGTCCTCGATCTGCACCTTCGGCGGCGCCTCGATCGGCGAATCGAAGGCGATGTTGACCATGTCCTCGCCGATGCGGATCAGCGAGCGCCGGAGCGCCAGGTCGAAGATCGTCCGGCCGTGGTCCTCGGCGTTGATGATCGTCGTGGCGTCGGCGGCCATGCGCAGCAGGTACTGCGTCACCGACAGGTCGGCGATCTGCTCGTCGGCGGCGAAGAAGGTCTTCAGCGTGATGGGGGAGGCGTTCTTGCCGGCCCGCACGAGCTGCGACGTCTTCTCGAAAATCCGGCGATGCGCCTCGAAAAAGAAGTGGCCGGCCTCGAGGAAGTCGGAGACCCGGTAGAAGGTCTCGTTGTTCATCAGGATGGCGCCGAGCAGCTGGCGCTCGAGCTCGACGTTGTGCGGCGGCAGCCGGTTGAAGGCGGCGGCGTCGAGCTTGCGGGCGGTGGCTTCCATGGCGGTTCGGCGTCCTCGGAGCAGCGGCCGACCGAGTTACCGCGACACGGCCGGGACCGGCCAGCCCCGCGGGCCGGTTGTCCCCGCTAAACTCCTGCGGCAGCCGCCGCCGAGGTTAGGTGATTCGCCGCCGCTTGGCGTCTGCGCCGCGGCTGCCCCGTCACTCGCCGGCGAGACGCAGAGAGGTGCGGGCCTGCTCGCGCTCCCGCAGCCGGCTCTCCTCCAGGAAGATGTAGTCGCGCGTCAGCGGCACGGCGTGCTGGTGGCGGGCGAACTGGATCTGGAAGTTCATCATGTCCTGGTGGCGGAAGGCCGTCTCGGAGGCGGCGAGATAGAACTCCCACATCCGGCAGAAACGCTCGTCGTAGAGCGCCTTCGCCTCCTCCCGCCGCGCCAGGAAGCGCTCGCGCCAGGCGCGCAGGGTCTCGGCATAGTGCAGGCGGAGGATTTCGATGTCGGTGGTGATCAGCCGCTGCCGCTCGATCACCGGCACCACCTCCGACAGGGCCGGGATGTAGCCGCCGGGGAAGATATACTTCTGGATCCAGGAGTTGGTGTCGCCCGGGCCGTCGAAGCGGCCGATCGAGTGCAGCACCATGATGCCGTCCGGCTTCAGGAGCTGCTTCACCTTGGCGAAGTACTCCTCGAAGTGGCCGACGCCGACGTGCTCGAACATGCCGACCGAGACGATGCGGTCGAAGGGGCCCTCCAGCGTCCGGTAGTCGCGCAACTCGAAGCGGGCCCGGCCGGAGAGACCGCGCTCGGCGGCGCGCGCGTTGGCGACGCCGTACTGTTCTTCCGACAGCGTCACCCCGGTGACGTCGGCGTCGCAGACGTCGGCGAGATAAAGGCCGAGCCCGCCCCAGCCGCAGCCGATGTCGAGCACCTTCTGGCCCGGCGAGATCATCAGCTTGGCGGCGAGATGGCGCTTCTTGGCGAGTTGCGCGCTCTCGATGTCGTCGTTCGGCTGCTCGAAATAGGCGCAGGAATACTGCCGGTCCGCGTCCAGGAAGAGGCGGTAGAGGGCGCCGTCGAGGTCGTAGTGGTGGGCGACGTTGCGGCGGGCGCGCGTTTCGGTGTTGTGCTGGCGCAGGCGGCGGGTGGCGACACGCCACAGGCCGCGCAGCTTCGCCGGCCAGGTCGGCTGCGAATCACCGCGCAGGTTGCGGAGAAGCACGTCGAGGAGATCGTAGATCGACCCTTCCTCGAGGACGACCTTGCCGTCCATGAAGGCTTCGCCGAATTTCAGCTCGGGATCGAGGACGATGGCCCACTCCGTCGCGGCATCGACGAAGCGCGCGCGTATCGGGCGCCCCATCCCGTCGCCGAAGCGACGCAGCCGCCCGTCCGAACCGACGATCTCCAGTGCCCCGTGCGTCACCGCCCGCGACAGGATGGCTTCCATCACGCGAATCATTTCCGGCCTCCGAGCGCGGGAGAGGCGCAAACCTCGGACGGATCGGGATGGTATTCGCGCGTTCGGCACCACTCAAGTGGGTGCATGCAAACGCGAAAAGGACGCAGCGTCGACCGCTGCGTCCTTCAATGCTGCAGACGTGTGACGGAGCCGGCCGGCGACCGGCCCCGAGGGGGGCTCAGGCCTCGGCGCGCTCGCCGCGATCCTCGCCTTCGTCCTCGTCCTCGTCCGGCTCGAACTCGAAGCCGGTGTCGCGCTGGTTGAGGCTCTCGCCACGCGCCTGGCGCTCCGCCTCGTCGGCCGAGCGGGCGACGTTCAGCGTCACCGCGACGACGACTTCCGGGTGGAGCACGATACGGACGGTGTGCAGGCCGATCGACTTGATCGGCTGCTGCAGGTCGACCTGCGTGCGGTTCACCGAGAAGCCAGCCGCCTCGATGGCGTCGGCGATGTCGCGCGTCGTCACCGAACCGTAGAGCTGGCCGGTCTCGCCCGCCTGGCGGATGGCGGTGAACGACTTGCCCTCGAGCTTCTCGCCGACGGCCTGGGCCTCGCTCTTGCGCTCGAGGTTGCGCGCCTCGAGGTGGACGCGCTCGTGCTCGAATCGCTCGCGGTTCGAGGCGGTGGCGCGCAGCGCCTTGCCCTTCGGCAGCAGGAAGTTGCGGGCGAAGCCGTCGCGGACGCGGACGACGTCGCCCATCTGGCCGAGCTTGGCGATGCGCTCGAGCAGGATGACTTGCATGGGTTTGCTCCTGTGGACTGTCCCGCCCCTCGTGGGCGGTTAGAGACCGGAAGCCCGTGTCGGGCTCCGGCCCCAGGCCGAGACCGCGGCTGCGCCGGACGGATCACCCGCCCGGCACCGCGACCTCAACGGATGACGTAGGGCAGCAGGCCGAGGAAGCGGGAGCGCTTGATCGCCTTGGCGAGCTCGCGCTGCTTCTTCTGCGACACCGCGGTGATGCGGGAGGGGACGATCTTGCCGCGCTCGGAGATGTAGCGCTGCAGCAGCTTGACGTCCTTGTAGTCGATCTTCGGCGCGTTGGCGCCGGAGAACGGGCACGTCTTGCGGCGGCGGAAGAACGGGCGGCGGGTGGGAAGCTGTGCGATATCAACGGCCATGACGCGTTACTCCTGCCCGGCGGCGTCGTCGTCGCGCCGCGGACGGCGCTCACCACGGTCACGATCGCGATCACGGCCACCGCCGAAGTCGCGGCCGCCACCGAAGTCGTCGCGGTCGCGGCGACGGCGGTCGTCACGGTCGCGCTTCTGCAGCATCACCGACTGCGCTTCCTCGTGCTCTTCCACGCGGATCGTCAGATAGCGCAGCACGTCCTCGTTGATGCGCATCTGGCGCTCCATCTCGGCCACGGCGGCCGGCGGGGCGTCGATGTTCATCAGCGCGTAGTGCGCCTTGCGGTTCTTCTTGATGCGGTAGGCGAGGGGCTTCACACCCCAGTTCTCGACCTTGGCGATCTGGCCGCCATTCTGCTCGATCACGCCCTTGAACTGCTCGACGAGCGCATCGACCTGCTGGCTCGACACGTCCTGTCGGGCCATGAACACATGTTCGTAGAGTGGCATGGATTGCCGCCTTTCCTCGTTCGCGTGCACGGCCGGCGCGGAGCCTCGTCGAAGCCTCTTTCAGGAAAGGCGTCGAGTTGCGTCGTCTTCGCGAGCGGAGACACGGGACGATGGGTGATCGCGCCACCCGCCGCCGCGCCGCCGGAACAAGTCCGATCGGCACAGCCGTCCGTTCAGCCCCCGGCCGGAGCCAGTGCATCGCGCGTGCTTTTAACGACACTGGCGGCGGATGCAAGCATTCGGCGCGAATCACCGGTCGCCCACTTCGCCGCACGGCCCCCGAGTGCCGTGCCGGACTTGACTTCCCGAGACCGAGGCGCCTTTGTCGCGCCGCCGTCCGCCGCCCAACCGGGGCGGACGCTGCCGAGAAGACGCCGCCGTCGAGAAGATCAGGACCCGATCGCACCGCCATGACCACCGCCTTCACCTTTCCGGGCCAGGGCAGCCAGAGCGTCGGCATGGGCCGTGCCCTCGCCGAGAGCCACGCCGCGGCACGACGGGTGTTCGAGGAGGTGGACGAGGCACTCGGAGAATCGCTCTCGACCGTGATCTTCGAGGGCCCCGAGGAGGCGCTGACGCTGACGGCCAACGCCCAGCCGGCCCTGATGGCGACCTCGATCGCGACGCTGCGGGCGCTCGAGGCGACCGGCGTCGACGTTGCCACGACGGCCCGCTTCGTCGCCGGCCACTCGCTGGGCGAGTATTCGGCGCTGGTGGCGGCGAACAGCCTGTCGGTGACGGACGCCGCCCGCCTGCTCAGGGCCCGCGGCCGCGCCATGCAGGACGCGGTGGCGGCGGGCGAGGGCGCCATGGCCGCCTTGCTGGGTGTTGATCTCGACGTCGCCGCCGCCGTGGCGGCCGAAGCCGCCGAGGACGACGTCTGCGACGTCGCCAACGACAATGCGCCGGGCCAGGTCGTGCTCTCCGGCTCGAAGGCCGCCGTCGAGCGCGCCGTCGCCATCGCCAAGACGCGTGGCGCCAAGCGCGCCGTGCTTCTCGCCGTCAGCGCGCCGTTCCACTGCTCGCTGATGGCGCCCGCGGCCGAGGTCATGGCCGAGGCGCTGGCCGCCGCGACCGTGCGGGCGCCGATTGTGCCGCTCTACGCCAACGTCACCGCCGCGCCGGTCACCGACCCGGCCGAGATCCGGCGCCTGCTCGTCGAGCAGGTCACGGGCACCGTGCGGTGGCGCGAGAGCGTCGCGGCGCTAGCGGCCGGCGGCGTCGACTGCTTCGTGGAGATCGGCGCCGGCACGGTGCTGACGGGTCTCGCGAAGCGGATCGCCAAGGATGCGCGGGCCTTCGCGGTGGGCACCCCCGCCGATGTCGAGGCGTTCGGCGAACGTCTCGCCGGCTGACGGAGTGGCTGACATGTTCGATCTGACGGGTCGCCGTGCCCTCGTCACCGGCGCGAGCGGCGGCATCGGCGAGGCGATCGCAGCCTCCCTGCACGCCCGTGGCGCCGTCGTCGCCGTGTCCGGCACGCGGCGCGAGAAACTCGAGGCGTTGGCTGCCCGCCTCGGCGACCGCGTCCACGTTCTGCCGGCCAATCTCGCCGATCGGGCCGAGGTAGCCGCCCTTTTTCCCGCGGCCGACGCCGCGATGGGCCAGGTCGATATCCTCGTCAACAACGCCGGCATCACCCGCGACAACCTGTTCATGCGGATGAAGGACGAGGAGTGGGATGCCGTCCTCGAGGTCAACCTCACGGCCGGCTTCCACCTCGCCCGGGCGGCGCTGCGCGGCATGATGCGCCGCCGTCACGGCCGCATCATCGCCATCACCTCCGTCGTCGGCGTCACCGGCAACGCCGGACAGGGCAACTACGCGGCGGCCAAGGCCGGCATGATCGGCATGACGAAGGCGCTCGCCAAGGAAGTCGCGAGCCGCAACATCACCGTCAACACCGTCGCCCCCGGCTTCATCGCCACCGCCATGACCGATGTGCTGGACGAGAAGCAGCGCGACGCGATCCTCTCCGCCGTGCCGGCCGGCCGTCTCGGCACTCCCGACGACGTCGCCGCTGCATGCGTCTATCTCGCCAGCGACGAGGCGGCCTACGTCACCGGTCAGACCCTCCACGTGAACGGTGGTATGGCGATGGTCTGAGCGGAGTTTTCCGTGCGGAAACCGACCCTTGGCGGGTCTGGCGGTGCGCTGGCAATGGCTGGGAAAGTGTGTTACCTAGCCCCGGCCGAGCGCGGCTTCCGATCCTGGAACGCCCGATGCTGGCCTGTCGCCATGCGTGGGTGATCCGTCGGAGCTCTGGGGTCTCCCAAATCTTCCCACGTGAACGAGCGAGATCCGGACGCCAACGGACTCCTGTGTGAACCGAACGAAACCAATCGAGGACTGAGCATGAGCGACATCGCTGAGCGGGTGAAGAAGATCGTGATCGAGCACCTCGGCGTCGACGCCGAGAAGGTGACCGAGAATGCGAGCTTCATCGACGATCTCGGAGCGGACAGCCTGGACACCGTCGAACTCGTCATGGCGTTCGAGGAAGAGTTCGGCGTCGAGATCCCCGATGACGCCGCCGAGACCATCCTCACCGTCGGCGATGCGGTGAAGTTCCTCGAGAAAAACGCCAACTGAGACGGCGCCGAGAGCCGGCGCCGGCAGTGCCAGCGCCGCCGGCGCGGCTCACCCCTCTGAAGCGAACGGCGTCCTGATCATGCGACGAGTGGTCATAACCGGTCTCGGAATGATCACGCCGCTTGGCAGCGGCGTGGAAGCGACGTGGTCGCGTCTCCTCGCCGGTGAGAGCGGTGCCGGGCGCATCGAGAGCTTCGACGTGTCGGACCTGCCGTGTCAGGTGGCGTGCCAGATCCCGCGTGGAGACGGCACCAACGGCACCTACCGGCCGGACGACTGGATGGAGCCGAAGGAGCAGCGGAAGGTCGACGAGTTCATCGTCTACGCCGTCGCCGCCGCCCATCAGGCTCTCGAAGACGCCGACTGGAAGCCCACCCGCTACGAGGACCAGATTCGCACCGGCGTGCTGGTCGGATCCGGTATCGGCGGGCTGATCGGCATCGAGGACGCCTCCATCACGCTGCGCGACCGCGGGCCGCGCCGCATCTCTCCCTTCTTCATTCCCGGCCGATTGATCAACCTCGCCTCCGGCTACGTGTCGATCCGGCACGGGCTGAAGGGGCCGAACCACGCCGTCGTGACGGCGTGCTCGACCGGAGCGCACGCGATCGGCGATGCCGCGCGCCTGATCGCTCTCGACGACGCCGACGTGATGGTGGCCGGTGGCACCGAATCGCCGATCGGTCGGCTGGCGATCGCCGGCTTCAGCGCCGCGCGGGCGTTGTCGACCGGCTTCAACGACCGCCCGACCGAGGCCTCGCGCCCCTACGACCGCGACCGTGACGGGTTCGTCATGGGCGAGGGGGCCGGCGTCGTCGTCCTCGAGGCGCTCGACCATGCCCTGGCGCGCGGCGCCCGCATCTATGCCGAGGTGATCGGCTACGGCATGTCGGGTGACGCCTACCACATCACCGCGCCCTCCGAGGACGGCGACGGCGCCTTCCGCTGCATGACCGCGGCGCTGAAGCGGGCGGGGATCTCCGCCGCCGATCTCGACTACATCAACGCGCACGGCACCTCGACGATGGCTGATACCATCGAACTCGCCGCCGTCGAGCGCGTCGTCGGCAACGCCGCCGCCACCCTGTCGATGTCGTCGACGAAGTCGGCCACGGGCCACTTGCTCGGTGCCGCGGGATCGGTCGAGGCGATCTTCTCCGTGCTCGCCATCCGCGACCAGGTCGTTCCCCCGACGATCAACCTCGACAACCCATCGGTGGAGACCGCCATCGATCTCGTTCCCCATCAGGCGAAGCAGCGTCGGGTGCGGACGGTGCTGTCGAATTCCTTCGGGTTCGGCGGGACCAACGCCTCGCTGGTGTTCCGCCAGTACGAGACCTGACGCGACCGGGCCGGGCCGACGTTCCGCGTGCCATAAAGATGTCGATCGACGGCGGCACCAGTGAGGGGCCGCCGATGGGCAGCCCGATCCGCCGCAGGGCGGCGGGCCGGCCTGCGGTCGGGAGCCGGAGGAAGCTGCGCCGTCATGAGTGAGGACGACGACACGAGGCCGCCACCGCGGGGCCCGCGGCCGCCGCGACCGACGCCGCGCAGTCCGCGCGAGGCGATCCATCCGGAGCAGGCGCCACCGCCGCCGACGCGCTCCCGTGCCGCCCGCAATCCCCTCGTCATCGTCATGAACTTCGTGCTGACGATGGCCGTGTTCGCCGTGCTCGGCGTCGGCGCTCTCGTCTACTGGGGAAGCGTCCAGTACACCGAGCCCGGCCCGCTCGGCGAGGATCGCGCCGTCATCATCGAGCCCGGCTCCGGCCTCAGCGCCATCTCCGAGACCCTCGCCTCGCACGGCGTGATCAGCGATCCGTGGGTCTTCCTCGGCGTGTCGAAGCTCTACGGCACGGAGGACCAGTTCAAGGCGGGCGAGTACCTCTTCCGGGCCCACATGAGCATGAGCGAGGTGATGGACACGATCATCGCTGGCCGCTCGGTGCAGCACTCCCTGACGATCCCCGAGGGCCTGACCAGCGCCCAGATCGTCGAGCGCCTGAAGCAGGATCCGATCCTCACCGGCACCGTCGCGGCGATCCCGCCGGAGGGGGCGCTGCTGCCGGAGACCTACAAGTTCACCCGCGGCACCACCCGCCAGCAGATGCTGGAGCGGATGCAGCGCTCGCAGGAACAGGCGCTCGAGGACATCTGGGCGCGGCGCAATCCTGGCATTCCGATCGATTCGCCCGAGGACCTGGTCGTCCTCGCCTCGATCGTCGAGAAGGAGACCGGCAAGGCGGACGAGCGCACGCGCGTCGCCGGCGTCTTCATCAACCGTCTGAACAAGCGGATGCGGCTGCAGTCCGACCCGACGATCCTCTACGGCATCTATGGCGGCACGGCCTGGTTGCGGCCGCGCACCATCCTGCGGTCCGACCTGCAGCGGCCGAACCCCTACAACACCTACCAGATCGACGGCCTGCCGCCGGGGCCGATCGCAAATCCCGGCCGCGAGTCGCTCGAGGCGGTGGCGAACCCGTCGCGCACCGAGGAGCTCTATTTCGTCGCCGACGGGACGGGCGGCCACGTCTTCGCCGTGACGCTCGACGAGCACAACCGCAACGTCGCCCGCTGGCGGGAGATCGAGCAGCAGCGCCGCGACGCCCAGCCCGACGCGCCGGCCAACTGATGCGCCGGCGGAGCCCCGGCGGGGCCGTCCCGACCGCCGTTCTCCCCTGTGGCACCGGAGCCCGTGGCCGATGACTGTGTCGAGCATGACGGGCTTCGCGCGCGCCTCCGGGGCGTCCGCGACCGGCCAGTGGGCGTGGGAACTCCGCTCGGTGAACGGCCGCGGGCTCGAACAGCGCCTGCGCCTGCCTCCGGGCTTCGACGACGTCGAGACGGAGGCCCGCGGCCGCATCGCCAAGGCGTTCGCGCGCGGCAACATCGGCGCGACGCTGACGGTGGAGACGATCTCGGCCGGCGGCTTCCGTCTCAACGAGGCGGCCCTCGCGGCGGTCATCGACGCGGCCGAACGCGTGCGGGCGCGCGTGCCGTCGGCGACGATCTCGGCCGACGGGCTGCTGGCGTTGCGGGGCGTCCTCGAGCCCGTCGACGCCACCCGCGGCGAGGACGACGATCGTGCCCTTCGCCGGGACGTTCTCGACGGTCTCGACCAGGCCCTCGTCGCCCTCGTGGCCGCCCGCCGGGCGGAAGGTCGGGCGGTCGCGGCGGTCGTCGAGGGGCAACTGGCGCGCCTGGGTGACCTGACGACCGCCGCCGCGGCCACCGACGGTCGGCGCCCGGAGGCGATCCGCGCCCGCCTCATTGAACAGCTGCGCCGCATCCTCGATGCCGCCCCGGCCTTCGACCCGGAGCGTCTGCATCAGGAGGCTGCCCTCATCGCCTCGCGTGCCGACGTGCAGGAGGAGATCGACCGCCTGCTGGCCCACGTCGGCCAGGCGCGGGCGCTCCTCGCCGAGGGCGGTCCCGTCGGCCGGCGGCTCGATTTCCTCGCCCAGGAGTTCGGCCGCGAAGCGAACACGCTGTGCTCCAAGTCGAACGATCCGGAGCTGACGCGTCTCGGCCTCGAGCTGAAGGCGACGATCGAGCAGTTCCGAGAGCAGGTTCAGAACCTCGAATAAGGGACGCCGGCTCACCCGGCGCTCCGTCTGCCCCCTGGAGGAAGCGTTGACGACCCCCGCGCCCTCGATCGCCCGCCGCGGCATGATGATCGTGCTGTCGTCGCCCTCCGGGGCCGGCAAGTCGACGCTCGCGCGCAACCTGTTGCGCGACCGCGAGGAGGACGGTCGGCTGACGCTGTCCGTCTCAGTGACGAC